>JAPPPZ010000164.1:16406-35660 GCA_028817275.1 Gammaproteobacteria bacterium | reverse complement strand
GGGGCATTATCGGCTACACTTTCCCCATGCGAGCGCAAAGAATTGTTCGGGGGTTGGATTATGGGAACCCGCGGCCCACCATGCCGGTGCGGGAGGCGGCCGGGGACTGATGCGGTTTTAATGGTGAACAAAACCGCAAGCCGCGTACACTTCGGTTTCGCAACCCCGGTCTTTTACGTCGCCGACGTGGTCGCGGCGCGGGATTTTTACCGTGATGTGCTGGGCTTCACCGTGGACACCTGCTGGCCCGACGACAGCGACCCGCAAGTGCTGGTAGTGGACTGCGGCGAGGCGCATTTGATGTTTGTGCGCGAAGACAACGGGGAAAAACACTCGCGCCGCGCCGAAGTGCGCATTGAGACGCCGGGCGTCGCCGCGCTGCACGAAAAACTGGCGCCGAAAGTGACGGTGGAATGGGGGCCGGAAGTGTATTTTTACAGCCGCCGCGAATTTTCGGTGCGCGACCCGAACGGGGTTTCGGTGATTTTTACCGAGGAGGCGGGGTGAAACGTGCTGACGGGCTTGATGTTCATTTCGTTTGAGTGTATTTTTTATTCCCCACCCCACCGGAGCATTCCCTGCCTATTCTGCGATTCCTGGTCGCCTTTCACCCACGAAGTGAAATACTTCACCCGCGCCAGAATTTCCGCACCGGGGTCAATAAAAGTCCGCCCCAGTTCTTCCATGTCCAGCCAGTAATACTGCGCCCAGCCCTTGGTTCTGAGACCGTAGTAGAGGTTGAACCCGTCAATATAAACACAGGATTTTTTCATAACTTGTTGATTTTATTTATGTTTAATTTTTTATCGAAAGGGTTGACAATTTTCGGGCAGAGGTTATTATTCCTTTACCCCACCGGGGGTTTCGTACCCCGGCCCGGCGCCGCCCGCTAATGGCGGCGCTCTTTTTTGGCCTTATAGCACGAAACCGCGCTTCAGTTTTTTCCGCACCGCGACATTCTTAAGCCGCGCATAATCCGGCATGCCGTTTTTGTACGGCGGGTAATCCTCGCCCTGAATTAGCGGCTCCAGATACGCGCGGCATTTTCCGGTGATGTTGTAGCCGTCGCGGGTGATGAAGTTTCGCGGCATCTTTTTTTCGCGGTTGGCGATGCGCTGCAGCGGGGCCTCGGTGATGTTCCAGCGGTAGGGCTTGTGGCTGGTGCGGCGGATGGCCGGCATCACGGCGTTTTTGCCGGCCAGGGCGAACTCCACGGCGGCTTTGCCAACGGCGTAGGCCTGTTCGACGTCGGTTTTGGAGGCAATGTGGCGCGCGGCGCGCTGCAGGTAGTCGGCGACGGCGTGGTGGTTTTTGTAGTTGAGGTTTTCTTTCACCAGTTGCGCGACCAGCGGCGCGGCGCCGCCGAGTTGGGTGTGGCCGAAAGCATCTTTGCCGCCGGCCGCGGCGAGAAACTTTCCATCGGCGTAGCGCGCGCCTTCCGACACCACCACCGACACATAGCCGAACTTGCGCACTTTGCGCTGCACCTCGGCGAGAAATTTTCCCTGGTCAAACGCAATCTCCGGAAACAAAATCACCAGCGGAATGCTGTGCCGTTCATCGGCGGCCAGACCGCCGGCGGCGGCAATCCAGCCGGCGTGGCGGCCCATCACTTCCAAAATAAAAACCCGGGTGGAAGTGCGCGCCATGGAGGCCACATCAAACGACGCCTCGCGGGTGGACACGGCGACGAACTTCGCCACCGAGCCGTAGCCCGGGCAGTTGTCGGTGAGGGGCAGGTCGTTGTCCACGGTTTTGGGAATGTGAATGGCTTGCATGGGATAGCCGAGGGCGCGCGACAGTTGCGCGACTTTGAGGCAGGTGTCGGCCGAGTCGCCGCCGCCGTTGTAGAAAAAGTAGCCGATGTCGTGCGCGCGGAACACCTCCACCAGCCGCTCATATGCGGCGCGGTCCTGCTCAAGCCCGGCGAGTTTGTAGCGGCACGAGCCGAAGGCGCCGGACGGGGTGTGGCGCAGCGCGCGGATTGCGGCCGCCGACTCGCGGCTGGTGTCGATTAAATCCTCGGTGAGGGCGCCGATGATGCCGTCGCGGCCGGCGTAAACCCTGCCCAGGCGCCGGCGGTGGCGGCGCGCCGTCTCAATCACGCCGCAGGCGCTGGCGTTGATGACCGCGGTCACCCCGCCGGACTGGGCATAGAAAATATTGCGCGCCACCATGCCCCGATTGTCGCACAAAAGGCGCCCCGCCGCCCTCGCCGGCGGCGCGGTTTTGTTGTAAAATGCGCCGTCACCGAAAGAAAACGATGAGGAAGTTCTGATGCGTATTGTACTGCTTGGCGCGCCCGGTTCCGGCAAGGGGACGCAGGCGAAGTTACTTGGTGAGCGTTACGGCATTCCGCAAATTTCCACCGGCGACCTGTTGCGCGAGGCGGCGGCCGGCGGCGGCAACCTCGGCCGCCAGGCCAAAACCGCCATGGCCGCCGGCGAACTGGTGTCGGACGAGGTGGTGCTCGGCATGATCGAGCAGCGGCTGAAAAAGCCGGACACCCGGCGCGGCTTCATTCTGGACGGTTTCCCGCGCAACATTCCCCAGGCCCAGGCGCTGGACAGCCTGCTCAACTGGCTCGGCCGGCCGCTGCAGGTGACGCTTTACATCAATGTCAGCCAGGACACCCTGGTCAAGCGCCTCACCGGGCGCATCACCTGCGGCGCCTGCGGGGCGATCTACAACGAATTCTTTTCGCCGCCGCGCAAGAGCGGCGTGTGCGATGCCTGCGGCAAGCGCAAATTGAAAAAGCGCGGCGATGACAACGCCGCCACCGCGCGCAACCGCCTGGTGGTGTATGAGCGCGACACCGAGCCGCTGGTGGACTACTACAAAGCGCAGCAGAAATTGCGCACCGTCAGCGGCGGCGGCGGCGTCAAAGACATCTGCGAGCGCATCAGCGGTTTAATTGACGCCGACATTCGCCCGCTGGCGGCCGCCGTGGACCTCGGCGGCGGCGGCGGGGACGGCGCGCAAACCATCATTTCCGGCGGCCAGGTGGTCACCGCCGAAACCCCGGCGGCGGCGAAAAAATCCGCGCCCGCCAAAAAGAAAAAGCAAACCACCGCCGGCAAGCCAAAACCGGCGAAGAGAAAAACCGCCGCCGTTTCCCGCGCCGGCAAAACCAAAGCCGCCGGCAAAAAAACGTCGCGCAAAAAATCCACTACCACCACTCGGAGAAAAAAATGAACACCCAGCCCGCCGCACCGCGCAAAGAAAGAACCGTGCTCAGCATCTACGCCGGCGCGGTCTGCTTCATCATGGTGATGTGCTTCACCGTCGCCCTGTCCATCACTGTCTACGGCGTGGTGAGTTACAACTTCCCGCAGTTGACCGTGGATGAGCGCGAGCAACTCTACATTCTGGCGCCGGGCTTTGAAATGTCCAAAGGCACCGGCGAAAAGCCGACCAGGGCGGAGATGATTGCCAGCGAGAAAAGAGGCGCGCTGCGCGACATCGTCAAATATTCCATCGTGATGGTGGTGAACATCATCGTCTTTGTGCTGCACTGGCTGCTGTTGCGGCGGCGGCGCAACTGAGGCATGCCCTACCCCGCCACCCGCATGCGGCGCAACCGCGCCGGGGAGTTCAGCCGCCGCCTGGTGCGCGAAAACAGCCTCAGCGTGGACGATTTAATCCAGCCGCTGTTCGTGGTGGAGGGCGAGGGCTGCACCGAACTCATTCCCTCCATGCCCGGCATCGCGCGCCTCAGCATCGACCGCATGCTGGGCCAGGCGAAGGAACTCGCCGCGCTCGGCATTCCGGCCATCGCGCTGTTCCCGTCGCTGCCGGCGGCGGACAAAACGCCCGGCGCCGAGGAGGCGTGGAACGACGACGGACTCATCCAGCGCGCGGTGCGGGCGGTGCGCGGCGAGTTGCCGGGGCTCGGCGTGATTACCGACATCGCCCTGGACCCCTACACCTCCCACGGCCAGGACGGCCTGCTGGACGCTGAGGGCTACGTCGCCAACGACGCCACCGTCGACGCGCTGGTTAAACAGGCGCTGTCGCATGCCGCCGCCGGCGCGCAGGTGGTGGCGCCGTCGGACATGATGGACGGCCGCGTCAAGGCCATCCGCGATGCGCTGGAGGCGGCCGGCCACACCAACACCCGCATCCTCGCCTACGCGGCCAAGTTCGCCTCGGCCCTGTACGCGCCGTTCCGCGACGCCACCCGCTCGGCCGGCGCCCTGGGCAAGGCCGACAAGCGCACCTACCAACTGGACCCGGCCAACGCCGGGGAGGCGCTGCGGGAAGTGGAACTGGACATCGCCGAAGGCGCCGACATGGTGATGGTGAAGCCCGGAGTCTTCTACCTGGATGTTGTGCGGCGGGTGAAAGAGCGCTTCGGCGTGCCGACTCTCGCCTACCAGGTCAGCGGCGAATACGCCATGCTGCAGGCTGCGGCGCAGGCCGGCTGGCTGGACCTGGAGGCGACGGTGCTGGAGTCCCTCACCGCCTTCAAGCGCGCCGGGGCCGATGCGGTGCTGAGTTATTTTGCCGGCATGGCGGCGCGGTGGCTGGGCGCGGGCGACGTTGATGAATGAAAAACCGCGCCCGCTGGAAATTCGCCTGCACCAGAACAGCCGCCGTCTGGAAATCAAGTTTGACAACGGCGCGCAATTTTCCCTGAGTTGCGAATACCTGCGCGTGCATTCCCCGTCCGCCGAAGTGCGCGGCCATGGCGCGGGGCAACAAGCCCTGGTCGCCGGCAAGCGCGACGTCAACATTGAAAAAATTGAGGCGGTCGGGCAGTACGCTGTCCGCCTGCATTTTGACGACGGCCACAACAGCGGAATTTACTCCTGGGAAACGCTGTACGACCTGGCGGCCGGCTTTGAGCGCAACTGGCGGGAATACCTCGCCCGCCTGGCCGAGGCCGGCGAACAGCGCTGACCGCGGGGCAATGAACCAGCGCGCGCATTTCGGCGACCGCGAGGTCAGCGAGGCGGAAAAAACCCGGCTGGTGGGTGAGGTTTTCCATTCGGTCGCCGCCAAATACGACCTGATGAACGACTTGATGTCGCTGGGCGCGCACCGCTGGTGGAAACAATTCGCCGCCGCCCGCTCCGGCGTCACCCAGGGCGACCGCGTGCTGGATGTGGCCGCCGGCTCCGGCGACTTGTGCAAGTTGCTGGCCGGGCGCGTGGGTGAGGGCGGTTTTGTGGTGATGAGCGACTTGAGCGACGCCATGCTGAAGCGCGGGCGCGGGCGCATGTTAGATGCCGGCCTGGCCGGCAACATCGCCTGGGTGCGCGCCGACGCCGAGCAACTGGCCTTCCCCGACAACACTTTTGACTGCGTCAGCATCGCCTTCGGCCTGCGCAATGTCACCCGCATCCCGGCCGCCCTTGCCTCCATGCGGCGCGTGCTGCGGCCCGGCGGGCGGCTGCTGGTGCTGGAATTTTCCAAGCCGCAGTCGCCGCTGCTGGCGAAAATTTACGACGCTTATTCGTTCAGCGTCATCCCCCAACTCGGCGCGCTGGTGGCCGGCGACCGCGGCAGTTACCGCTACCTGGTGGAGTCCATCCGCAAGCATCCGCCGCAGGAAGAGTTGCGCGCGATGATTGCCGCCGCCGGTTTTGAGCGCGTTGAAGTTTACAATCTGGCCGGCGGCATCGTCGCCGTGCATGTCGGCTTCAAATTCTGAAATGTTTTCGCTGCTGCTGGAATTTCTGCAGGCCGCCGCCAACCGCCTGCTGCGCGCCGACGCGGATGCGGCCGGCGCATTGCGCGCGGTGGATGGCAAGACCGTCGCCGTCCGCATTGCCGGCGACGCCGATGCCGGGCGCGCCGTGATGGTGCACATCGCCGATGCGCAGTTGTGGTGCCGGCCGGGACAGCGCGCCGAAGCCGATGCGGTGCTGACCGCGCGGGCGGAAACTTTTGCCAAGGCGCTGCGGCGTTTGTGCGGCGGCGGGGTTTGCGGCTTTGACGAAATTGAAATCAGCGGCGATGCCGAAACCGGCCGCCGGTTTATCGCCGCCCTGGCGCGTTTGCAAGTGGACTGGGAAGAAGAGACCGCGCGCTTTACCGGCGATGCCCCGGCCCGCGCGGCCGGCAGCACGGCGCGCGCGCTCAGCCGGCTGCTCAGTCAAAACTGCGCCGCCGCCGCCGAAGACTTCGGCTGGTTCCTGAAAGACGAGGCGCAACTTGCGGCGCGCGGCGATGAAGTGGACGCGCTGGCGGATGAGGTGCGCCAACTGCACGCCGATGTGACTGATTTTTCCCGGCGGTTGCGCGCCGCCGAGGAGCGCGCGCGGCGGCGATGAAGCAGGCCGGCCTGTTCCACCTGCTGCGCATCGCGCGGGTGTGCGTCCGCCACGGGCTGGGCGATTACCTGGTGTCGCTGAAGTTTTTCGGCGGCATGCGTTTTGTGTCGCGGCTGCTGCGGTTCGGCGCGCCGCCGCCGCGCAAACCCCACGCTGTCCGCCTGCGCGAGGCGCTGGAGGAACTGGGGCCGGTGTTTGTCAAGTTCGGGCAGATGCTGTCCACGCGCCCCGACCTGCTGCCCGATGACCTGGTGGCCGAACTCACCCGGCTGCAGGACGATGTCCCGCCCTTCGCCGGCGACGTCGCGCGGCGCATTGTGGAGCGCGCCTACGGCGAGCCGCTGGCGGCGCGCTTTGCCGAGTTTGACCATCAGCCGTTTGCCTCGGCCTCAGTGGCGCAAGTGCACCATGCCGTCCTGCACGACGGCAGCGCGGTGGTGGTGAAGGTGATCCGCCCGGACATTGAAAAGGTCATCCACCGCGATCTCAGACTGCTGTATGCGCTGGCCGAAATGGCCGCGCGCTTCTGGAGCGAGGCGCCGCGCCTGCGGCCGCTGGAGGTGGTGGAGGAATACGACAAAACCATTCACAACGAGTTGGACCTGCTGCACGAGGCGGCCAACGCGAGTTTGCTGCGCGCAAACTTCACCGACTCGGCGATGATTTACGTGCCGCGAATTTATTTTGAGCACACCCGCCGCGAGGTGATGGTGATGGAGCGCGTCAGCGGCATTCCCATCCGCGACGTTGATGCATTGCGCGCGGCCGGCATTGACCTGCGCCAACTTGCGCACAACGGCGTTGAAATTTTTTTCACCCAGGCCTTCCGCGACGGTTTTTTCCACGCCGACATGCACCCCGGCAACATTCTGGTCGCGCCCGACGGCCAGTACCGCGCGGTGGACTTCGGCATCATGGGCAGCCTGGGCGAGTCGGACAAGCGCTACCTGGCGGAAAATTTTCTTGCATTCTTCCGCCGCGACTACCGCGCCGTGGCGCAGGCGCATCTGGACGCCGGCTGGGTGCCGCCGCAGACGCCGGTGGAGGAATTTGAGGCCGCCATCCGCACCGTGTGCGAGCCGATCTTCGCCCGCCCCATCCGCGAAATTTCCTTCGGCAGATTCATCGTCCGCCTGTTCCAGACCGCGCGCCGTTTTCAGATGCCGGTGCAGCCGCAACTGCTGCTGCTGCAAAAGACGCTGCTGAATATTGAGGGCGTGGGCCGCGCGCTGTATCCCGACCTTGACCTGTGGCAAACGGCGAAGCCGTATCTGGAACGGTGGATGGCCGAGCAGGCCGGGCCGCGCGCGGCGGCAAAAAGAATTGCCCGCGAGTTGCCGCGCTGGGGCCGCATCGCGCCGGAGCTGCCGATGCTGGTTTACGAAGTGCTGCGCCGCGCGCAGGGCGAGGATTTGCTGCTGCGCGTCCGCTCCGATGAGTTGCACAAACTGCGCCGGGAAATCCGCGCCGGCCACCGCCGCCAAATCTGCGCCATCACCGGCGGCATCCTGCTCGCCGCCGCCATCCTCACCGCCACCCTCGGCGCCGCCACCGCCGCCTGGCTGGCCGGCATCGCCGGCGGTGTTTTGCTGCTGCTGAGTTTTCGGCCGTGACGGCGGCGGGCGCGGTGTTCAAGCAGGCAAAACTTTTTTCATCACCGTTTCCGTCACGCAAACCACCGCTTCCGCAAGTGCGGCCGCCATTCCGGCCTCTGCAACCACCGTTTCCAGACTCCAAACCACCGCCTCCGCCCATGCAACCACCGTTTCCACCGGCCGCACCGGCGCTTTGCACGGGAAACGAGTAAAATAACCGCCCGCCACCGCCGCCGAAACCATCATGCACCCGGCCAAATCCGTCATCTTCTTCACCGTCACCTCCGGCGCCGGCTACGGGCTGTTCATCGTGCTGGCGGTTTTTGCGTTAAGCGGAGTTGAGTTGGCGGCAGGCGGGGCGGCGGTGGCGGTGTTCGCAGTCGGGCTGGGGCTGGTGACGGCGGGGCTGCTGTCCTCCACCCTGCATCTGGCGAACAAAAAAAATGCGTGGCGGGCGTTCTTTCGGGTGCGCACTTCGTGGCTGTCGCGCGAGGGTTTGCTGGCGGTGGCGTTTTATCCGCCGGCGCTGGCGTGGGGCGCGCTGCTAATTAACAGTGGCGGCGGCGGCGCGCTGCAGGCGGCGGCGGCTTTGGTGACGGCGGCGGTTGCACTCGCCACTTTGTTCAGCACCGGCATGATTTACGCCTGCCTGCGCACCATTCCGCAGTGGCACACGCCGCTGACGCCGGTGAATTACATCGCGCTCGGGATGATGTCCGGCGCGCTGCTGGCGCTGGCGCTGTGCGGCGACTCGCCGGCGTTGCGCGCCTTCACCGTCGCCACCGTTGCCGCCGGCGGCTTGTGCAAACTGTGGTATTACCGCGCCATCGGCCGCCCCGGCGGGCCCACCATCGGCGATGCCACCGGGCTGCGGGGCGGGACAGTGCGGCTGCTGGACGTGGGGCACAGCGCCGGCACTTTTCTCACCGGGGAATTCGGCTTCCGCCTGCCGGGGACGGTTTCGCTCGTGTTGCGCGCGGTGTTTTTTGTTCTCAGCATCGCGGCGCCGGCGGCGCTGCTGCTCGGCGCCGGCGGCGGCGCCGCGGCGCGCTGGCTGGCGGTGGTGAGCGCCGCGGCCGGGCTGCTGGTGGAACGTTATTTGTTCTTCAGCGACGCGCGCCATGTGGTCAACCTGTACCACGGCGCGCCGAACACCCGCGCCGGGCGCTGAGGTTTGCGGCCTGCTATAATCGGCAAGCCCCATGGTGAAGGTTTACAAATCCTTTCTTTCGTTCCTTGAAGGAAGGTTCATCCGCATCGCCATCGCCCTCCTGTTTTTGTACCTGGGTTATTTGTTGTGGAGCACCGCGCCGTCGGTTGAGATCGCCATCACCCTGTGCATTCTGGCGCTGACCGTTTACCTGTTCGCGTTTGAGGTTTTTTCCCTCGACGCCACCGGCATCGGCGTCATGATTCTGCTCGGCCTGTGGTCGTGGCTGGGCCCGGCGCTGGGCCTGTCCACGGCGCTGGTGCCGGCGGGCGAATTGTTCAGCGGCTTCAGCAGCAACGCGGTGGTGTCCATCATCGCGGTGATGATTATCGGCGCCAGCCTCGACAAAACCGGCGTCATGACCAGCGTCGCCAACACCATCACCCGCATCGGCGGCAGCACCGAGCGGCGCATCGTCCCCCTCACCTCCGGAACGGTGGGCATGATCTCCGGCTTCATGCAGAACGTCGGCGCCGCCGCGCTGTTCATTCCGGTGATTAGCCGCATCTCGGCGCGCACCGGCCTGCCGGCGTCGCGGCTGCTGATGCCCATGGGCTTTTGCGCGATTTGCGGCGGCACCCTCACCATGGTCGGCTCAAGCCCGCTGATTCTGCTGAACGACCTGCTGCTCAGTTCCAACCGCAGCCTGCCGGCCGAACAGCAGATGGAGACTTTCGGCCTGTTCGCCGTGGCGCCCATCGGCGCGGTCATTTTGGCCAGCGCGATTTTGTATTTCGCATTCGCCGGCCGGCGCGTGCTGCCGGCGGTGAAGGCCGGCGCCATTGAAGCCATGGGCACCATTGAATACATCCGCAAAACCTACGGCATCCACTACGCGCTGTACGAAGTGCGGGTGCCGGCCGAGTCGGATTTAATCGGCGAGTTGGTGGGCGATGTGGAAAAGGCCTTCGTCATGCGCATCGTCGGCGTGCACGACGGCAATAAAGTGCGCCTCGGCCCCGGCGGCCTGTCGCGCGACACCGCCATCGGCGCCGGCAACGTGCTGGCGGTGATGGCGTCGGAGTACGCGATGAAAAAATTCAACGAGGAGCGCGCGGCGGTGGTGGAGCCGCAGTTGCGGCTGTTCGCCGACTACCTCACCCAGACCAGGGCCGGCGTCGCCGAGATCGTCATCCCGCCGGGCTCGCGCTACATCGGCCCCACCATCGGCGAGAGTTGGCTGCGCAAAGACCACGGCCTGACGGTGCTCGCCATCCACCGCCTTGGCGAAACCATCACCGAAAACATCATCCACATTCCGCTGCAGTCCGGCGACACGCTGGTGTGCCACACTTCGTGGGAAAGTCTGCAGCGGGTGGAGCGCGACCGCAACTTCGTCGTGGTCACCACCGAATACCCCAAGGAAGAACTGCGCCCGAAAAAAGTGGGCCACGCGCTGGCGTTCTTTCTGCTCGCCCTGGGGCTGGTAATCTTCACCGACCTGCGCCTGTCGGTGGCGCTGATGGCCGGCGCCATCGGCATGATCCTCACCGGCGTGCTGAAAATCGAGGAGGCCTACAGCGCGGTCAGTTGGAAGACGGTGTTTCTGCTGGCCAGTTTAATTCCCCTCGGCCTGGCGGTGGAGCACACCGGCGCCGCGCAGTGGATCGCCGCGCACATTCTGCACACCCTGGGCGCGGTGCCGCTGTGGGTGCTGCTGGCGGTGATTGCGGTGCTGTCCACGTTCTTCTCGCTGATGATGTCCAATGTGGGCGCCACCGTGCTGCTGGTGCCGCTGGCGGTGAACATCGCGGTGGCCGGCGGCGGCGACCCGGCGGTCTTCGCCATCACCGTCGCCCTCGCCACCTCCAACTCGTTCCTCATCCCCACCCACCAGGTCAACGCCCTGATCATGGGCCCCGGCGGCTACCGCGTGGTGGACTACATGCGCGCCGGGGGGGCGATGACTTTAATTTTTCTGGCGGTGATGCTGGTGATGGTGAACCTGGTTTTTTAGCCCGGCCGCCCGGCGGCGCGCATGCGGTCCACGCTGAACCGCCCGGCGCCGGCGCAGGCCAGCACCAGCAGGCCGCCGGTGATGGCGATGTTTTTCATCATCGCGCGGTCGGCAAAATCAAAATGAAAGAGCAGCACGGTGAGCACCGTAAACCCGGCCAGCGCCAGCGCCGCCCAGCGCGTCTGCCAGCCGATGATGATGGCGATGGGCGCGGCGATTTCCAGAATAATCACCAGCGGCAAAAGTTCACCCGGCACGCCTTTGCTTTCCATGTAACCAAAGGCCCCCTCGTAACCGGGAATTTTACTGATCCCCCCGACCAAAAAGACCAGGGCCAGCCCGGCCCGCCCGGCCAACTCGGCAAACGGGCACAGCGAGCACATAAATTTACAAATCGCGTTCATCGTCAATTCCTCCTGTGGTGGTTCATCGGGATAATGGGGGGATTATATCCTTTGGATCAAGATAACTTAATCGGCTTTTCCCGGCGCGGTTTGAGCGGGAGATGAAAGAGCAACCGCCGCCGCACCCGCGCCCGTGTTATATTCGGCGCGATGTTGTTTGGCGGAAACACCGTGATGCCGGATGCAAACCGCATGCTGCCCGGCCGGGATGCGCCGGTGGCTGTTGCGCCGGCGCATTTTGTGAACGGCAATCCGCTGGCGCCGCCGTATCCGCCGGGGATGCGAATGGCGATGTTCGGCATGGGCTGCTTCTGGGGCGCCGAGCGGATGTTCTGGGAGCGCGCCGGGGTGTTTGTCACCGCTGTCGGTTACGCCGGCGGCGGCACCAAAAACCCCACCTACCATGAAGTGTGCAGCGGCCGCACCGGCCACAACGAGGTGGTGCGCGTGGTGTTTGACCCGCGCGCCGTCACATATGATGCGCTGCTGAAAATTTTCTGGGAGTCCCACGACCCGACGCAGGGCATGCGGCAGGGCAACGATGTGGGAACGCAGTACCGTTCGGGAATTTATTTTTACGGCGGTGAACAGGAGGCCGCGGCGCGGCGCGGAAAAGAAACCTACCAGAAAAATTTGTCGGCGCGCGGCCACGGCGCCATCACCACCGAAATCACCGCCGCGCCGGAGTTTTATTTTGCCGAGGACCACCACCAGCAATACCTGGCAAAAAATCCCGGCGGCTACTGCGGACTCGGCGGCACCGGGGTTTGCCTGCAACCGGCCTCAGGGTGACGGCGGTTTCGGCGGCGGCGNCGGCGGCGGCGCCTCAAGAGTTTCAGCGTCCACGGGAGTTTCGCTTTCGCCGGCGGCTGGCGCGCCGGCCTCGGGCAACTCCAGATTCAACTCCGATGCAATCTCGGCAATGTCGCGCATTTCTTTCAGCGGCGGCAGGTCGCGCAGCGAGGCGAGGTTGAAGTAGGCGAGAAATTCGCGGGTGGTGCCGTACAGCGCCGGGTAGCCGGGGACTTCTTTTTTGCCGACCACGCGCACCCAGCCACGGTCCTGCAGCACGCGCATGATGTCGGTGCTGACATTGACGCCGCGAATTTCCTCAATGTCGCCGCGGGTGACCGGCTGGCGGTAGGCGATGATGGAAAGCGTTTCCAGCAGCGCGCGCGAGTAGCGCGGCGGCCGCGCCTCGTTAAGTTTGCGCAGCCACGGCGCGTATTTTTCGCGGGTCTGCAAACGGTAGCCATCGCCAACGCGGCGCAACTCCACGGCGCGGCCGGCGCAGCCGCGCTGCAGTTCCTCCACCGCCTCCAGCACCTGCTCGCGCTGCGGCCTGGCATCGGCGGGGAACAGCGAAATAATTTTCTGCACGCTCACCGGTTGCTCGGACACCAGCAGCACCGACTCGACGATGTTTTTCAATTCACTGTCCACGACTTGCCCCGGCGTTCACACCGCGCGCAGGTGAATGGGCGAGAACGGCTCGTTCTGCACCACGGTTATCATGTTCTCGCGCAGCAACTCCAGCAGCGCGGACAGACTCACCACCAAACCCATGCGCCCCTCGGCGGCGGTGAACACCTGTTCAAAACGCAGAAACCTGGCCTCGCTGAGCTGGGCCAGAATTAAAGTCATGCGCTCGCGCACCGACAGCACTTCGCGCCCCAGCACCAGGTCGCGGTTGCGCCGCGCCTGCTCCATGGCGTTGTGGTACGCATCCACCAGCGAGTCCAGATACACCCGGGGCGGCGGCGGTTGCGCGGCGGCGGTACCGGCATCGGCCGCATATGCGATGAAAATGTCACGCTCAAGGCGCGGCTTCTCGTTCAATTTGCCGGCGGCGTCGCGGAACCGCTCATACTGCTGCAGCCGCCGCACCAGCGCCGCGCGCGGGTCCTCCTCTTCCTCCTCC
The DNA here is from genome assembly GCA_028817275.1 of Gammaproteobacteria bacterium. GTDB lineage: Bacteria > Pseudomonadota > Gammaproteobacteria > Arenicellales > Spongiicolonaceae > Spongiicolonus > Spongiicolonus versatilis. The sequence goes on along the minus strand of JAPPPZ010000164.1, from coordinate 22,295 downwards.
CCGGTTTCCGGCTTGGGCAGCAGCATGCGCGATTTAATTTCGGTCAGCATCGCCGCCATCACCAGGTATTCCGCCGCCAGGTCAAGGCGCAACGTGCGCATCAACTCCACATACTGCATGTACTGGCGCGTGATTTCGGCCACCGGAATGTCCAGAATGTCCAGGTTCTGCTTGCGAATCAGATACAGCAGCAGGTCCAGCGGCCCCTCGAAAGACTCGAGAAACACCTCCAGCGCCTCCGGCGGAATGTACAAATCCGGCGGCCACTCGGTCAGCACCTCGCCCCGCACCCGTGCGCTGTCCGGCGGCGGTGGCGGCGGCGGGACGATGTGCAGTTTGGGGCGGGGACTCATGGCTCAGTAGTAATCGGTGCCGACGCTGTGGCGCACTTCCTCCATGGTGGCCTGGGCCACGGCGTGCGCACGCTCGCAGCCGTCGGCGATGATGTTGCGCAGGGTGGTGCGGTCTTCGGTGTACGGCTGCGCGCGGCGGCGAAACTCCTTCTGCTCGCGCAATACTTCGTCAATCAGCGGCTTCTTGCAGTCCACGCAGCCGATGCCCGCGCTGCGGCAGCCTTCACCGGCCCAGGCCTTCACCTCGTCCGATGAATACACCTTGTGCAACTCCCACACCGGGCACTTGTCCGGATCGCCGGGATCCTGGCGCCGCTTGCGCGCCGGGTCGGTGGGCATGGCTTTAATCCGGCTGGCCACGCTGTCGGCGTCGTCGCGCATGGCGATGGTGTTCTGGTAGGACTTGGACATCTTGCGCCCGTCCACGCCCGGCAGGCGCGGCGCCTGGGTCAACAGGTGGCGCGGCTCCGGCAGAATCACCCGCCCGCCGCCTTCCGCATAACCGAACAAACGTTCGCGGTCGCCGACGCTGATGTTCTGCTGCGCCTCCAGCAGCGCGCGCGCTTTGGCCAGCGCCTCGTGGTCGCCGCGCTCGGTGTAGGCGCGGCGCAACTCGGTGAACAGCCGCGCGCTCTTGCGGCCCATCTTGCGCACCGCGGCCTCGGCTTTGTTCTCAAAGTCATCGCCGCGCCCGAAGATGTGGTTAAAGCGGCGCGCGATCTCCCGCGTCAACTCCACATGCGGCACCTGGTCCTCGCCCACCGGCACCGCGGTGGCGCGGTAAATGAGAATGTCGGCGCTTTGCAAAACCGGATAGCCGAGAAAACCGTGGGTGTCCAAGTCGCGCTCGCGCAGCATCGCCTGCTGCTCCTTGAACGACGGCACCCGCTCAAGCCAGCCCAGCGGCGTCACCATGGACAGCAGCAACTGCAACTCGGCGTGCTCCAGAATCGCCGACTGAATAAACAGCGTGGCCCGCGCCGGATCAATGCCGGCGGCCAGCCAGTCGATGACCATCTCCCACACATTTTCCGGCAGGTCGCCGGCGTCTTCGTAGTGGGTGGTGAGGGCGTGCCAGTCGGCGACAAAAAAGAAACTTTCGTATTGGTGCTGGAGTTCGGCCCAGTTTTTTAAAACCCCGTGGTAATGGCCGAGGTGCAGCCGCCCGGTGGGCCGCATTCCCGACAAAACCCGCTCAGGGTGTCCCGCTGCTGACATTTCTTTGCTTCAGTTTTTTTTCCGCCGCCGCGGCCGAGTATAACAGGTCGCCCAGCGGCCGGCATTTTTGCCCGGCCACCGCCGCCAGCAGGTCCGCGGCGCGGCCATGGCCCGGAATGCACACCTCCGGCGCAATCTCCACCAGCGGCGCCAGCACAAACCGCCGCCCGGCCATGCGCGGGTGCGGCAGGGTAAGGGTTTCGCCGGCGCACCGCACGCGGCCATACAAAAGCAGGTCCAAATCCAGCACCCGCGGCCCAAAACGCGCACCGCCGCGCACCCGCCCGGCCGCGGTTTCCATGCGCTGCAACTCGGCCAGCAACTGCAATGGCGACAGCGCCGTCTGCACCCGGCACACCGCGTTCATGAAATCCGCCTGCCGCTCCATGCCAATTGGCGCGCTCTCAAACAATCTTGAGCATGCGTCCACCGTAATTCGGTCGGCACCGGCGAGGGCGGCAAGTGCATTCTCCAGCGCCGCGCGGCGGTCGCCGATATTGCCGCCCAAACCGACAAATGCGGTGTGCGTTTTTTTCACTGCGGACTGTCCCCGGCCATGTTCACCCCCGCCGGCGCCGCCGGCGGCTTCGGAACCTGCGCCCGGGCGGTGCAACCACCGCCGCCGGCGCCGCCTCCTGCGCCTCGGTCCAGAAATCCGCCGCCGCGCGAAGTTCACGTTCCGCCCCGGCGCGCAGCAGCAGAAAATCGTAGGCCGCGCGAAAATACGGCTGCGCAATCACCGCCACGGCGGCGGCGGCGGCCGGCGGATGTTCCAGCGTCTTCTGCAAAGCCCAGATGTCCTTCACCCGCTTGCACACATGGCGCGAGAGCGCGGTAAAGCCGGCCTGCTCGGCCAGCACTTGGTCGGCGGCATGTTCAAAACGCGAGGCACCGCCCCGGCCGCGCGATTTGCCCAGCGCAAGTTGCAGCGGCTCCCACAGCAGCACCACAAAAAGAAACGCCGCAATCACCGGCTTGCCCTGGCGGATGCGCAGGTCGGTGTTCTGCATCGCCGCCGGCACCACGCGCGCGGCAAAACCGCCGGGGCGGCTGCGCATGCAGCGCGAGGTCAGCGGCAGCAGCGAATCAAACAGCGGATACTCGCGCAGTCTTTTCATGATGCGCGCGGCGCCGCCGCTGTGCATCATCTTCACCATCTCGTCAAAGCGCCGCGGCGGCGGAATGGAATCCAGCAAGCCGCCCAGCGCATGAATCGGCCGCGCCGTATCCGCCTCCATGTTCAAATCCAGCAGCGCCGCAAAGCGAATCGCCCGCAGCATCCGCACCGGGTCCTCCCGGTAGCGCACCGCCGGCTCGCCGATGCAGCGCAGCACCCGCCGCTCCACGTCCTCCACCCCGTTCACATCGTCAATCACCTCGCCCGCCGCCGGGTCGAAGTACAGCGCGTTCACGGTGAAGTCGCGGCGCAATGCATCCTGTTCGCGGCTGCCGTAAACATTGTCCTCCAGAATCCGCCCGCTGCCGTCCGCCGCCAGCCGCCGCTGGTCGCCGCCCTTGCGGTAGGTGGACACCTCCACCGTGCCGCCGCCGGTGCGCACCATCACCAGCCGGAACCGCCGGCCGATTTTGCGCGCATGAAATTTCGGCGCGCGGCGGAACATGCGCACCGCCTCCTCCGGCGTGGCGTTGGTCACCACGTCAAAATCCTTGGGCGCCCGGCCCAGCAGCAAATCGCGCACACAGCCGCCCACCAGCAGCCCGTCGTAACCCTCCTCGCGCAACCGCGACGCCACCGCCAGGGCGGCGCGGCTGATTCTTTTTCGTCCGAGCAGGTGTTTGTGGCGGGCCGTGCGGCGGCGGGGTTGGGCGCGTTTTGCGGACGGCATTGAATCTCATCAGGCAGCGGAGCCCGGCCATGGTAGCATTTTCCGCCCGCCGCCGGCGGCGGCATGTTATTCTCCGCCCGCCGCCGCGCTCCCTTCGTCTAGCGGTCAGGACGCCGGCCTCTCACGCCGGTAACGGGGGTTCGATTCCCCCAGGGAGCGCCACCATTTGCATCAGCCCCGGCTCAGCCCCGGGGATGATGTTTGCGGTGCAACTCCCGCAGCCGCAGCCGCGCCACATGGGTGTAGATTTGCGTGGTGGACAAATCGCGGTGCCCCAGCAGCGCCTGCACCGTTCGCAGGTCGGCGCCGTGGTTCAGCAGGTGGGTGGCGAAAGCGTGGCGCAGAATGTGCGGCGACAGCGGCTTGGCAATGGCGGCGCGGCGGCCGTGACGTTTAATCAGTTGCCAGAAACCCTGCCGGCTCAGCGGCCGCGCGCGCGCGCTGAGAAACAGAAAATCACTCGCACCGCCGGCCGCCAGTTGCGGGCGGGCATCGGCAAGGTAACGGCCGAGCCACTCCACCGCCTCCTCGCCCAGGGGCACCAGCCGCTCGCGCCCGCCCTTGCCCGCCACCCGCACCACGCCGTCGCCAAGTTTCACCTCGCCGAAGCGCAGCCGCACCAACTCCGACACCCGCAGGCCGGTGGCGTACAGCACTTCCAGCATGGCGCGGTCGCGCAGGCCCAGCCGGGCGCCGACATCGGGTGCGGCGAGGAGTTGCTCCACCTCGTCCTCGGACAAACTGTGCGGCAGGCCGCGGCCGGTTTTGGGCGCGTCCACATCCAGCGTCGGGTCGGCGCCGATTAAATTCTCGCGCAGCGCCCAGCGGTAAAAACGTTTCAGCGCCGACAGCAGCCGCGCGCTGCTGCGCGGCCCGGCGCTGGCCGCGGCGCGCTCGGCAAGGTAGCGCATCACCTCACCGCGCCCGGCGCCGAGCAACTGCAGCCGGCGGCACGCCAGGTGGCGGGAGAAGCCGCGCAAGTCGCTGCGGTAGGCGTCCAGCGTGTTTTGACTCAGGCCCGACTCAAGCCACAGCGCATCCAAAAACTGGTCCACGCACGCGCCGTCGCGCCCATCAGCCATGGTTTACTCGGCGGCGGGCGGCGGCGACAGGTGCAACTTTTCCATGCGCCGCCGCAGACTGGCGCGCGCCGCCGGCTCTTTGACTCCGCGCAAAATGGATTCATACATCAGCCGCGCATCGCCGGCCAGCCGCGCAGAAGTCAACTCCTCGGCGGCGCGAAAGCGCGCGCTCTGCCCCCAGCGGTCCAGGCCGTCTTCCTTCATCATTGCCGAGCGCAAATACAACTCGGCGGCGCGCGCATGGCGGCCGGCGGCGGATTCCGACTGCGCGGTCCAATAAAGCAACTCGCGCTTCTGCTGCACCACGGTGATGCGCGGCGCAATTTTTTCCATCAAGTTAAGCGCGGTTTCATGCTCCTCCACTTTCTGAAAATCAAAAATCACCTGCAGCACACGGTCGACTTGTTTTTCGTCCAACTCCCCGGTGTCGGCAATCGCCTGCGCCACCGCCTGCGCGGCGTGGGTGAAGTCGCCGCCGTAAACGCCGATTTGCGCGCGGCGCAGGTTCCAGTCCAGGGCCGCAACCTCCGGCGGCGGCGTCACCAGCCCGCGCAACAAAACGGCGGCGCGCTTCGGGTCGCCGGCGGCGGTGGCTTTTTCGGCAAGTTCGTAACGGGCGACCAGCGGAATATCGCCGGCGCCGCCCAAACCCTCACCCTCGCCATACAGCACAAACGCAAGCCCGGCCCGCCCGGCCGCCAGCAGCGAAAAAAGAAAATGGGTGTGCGCGGTGCGGCGCAGTTGCTCCTGCCCGGCGCGGCGAATTACATGCGCAAACATCGCCCGCGCGCCGGTGGGTGAGGTTTTGCGCAGCAAAAGAGCGGCGTCCAGCCACGGCGCATAATCGCCGTCCACCAAATACAGCGCATTTGCATCCGGCACCGCCAACTCGGAATACGCATCCAGCAGTTCGGCCACTCCGCCCGCCACCAGCGGCAGCGACTCCGGCGGCGCGTCCACCAGCAGCGCCATCTCCAGCGCCTCCACCCGCGCGGCAAAATTATTTTGCACCGCCGCCGCCTCCGCCGTCACCAGCCACAGGTCACGGCGCAGCGCACTGCGCGCCGCCAGCCCCTCGCGCAGCGACCCGGCCTGCGCCGCCACCTCCTCCGGCGTGTAAGCCGCCGAGCGCAGCCGGCCGAGCAGCAGCATGGCCCGCGCCTCCGCCGACTGCAGTGCGGCCAGGTGCGCCACCGCCTCCTCGGCTTCGTCCGCCGCCAGCAGCGCGCGGCCGGCCAGCAGGCTCCACGCCGTGTCGTCGGGGCGGTATTCCAGATGAAACCGCCGCGCGGCGGTGCGCGCATCGGCGAATTTGCCCTCGCTGAGATAAGCGCGAATCACCGCCCGCCGCCAGCCGGCCAAATGTGCGGCGGCGTCCACGGCTTCACC
>JAPPPZ010000164.1:0-16392 GCA_028817275.1 Gammaproteobacteria bacterium | reverse complement strand
CTTCACCATTCGCCCAAATCAATTCGCGCAACTGCCGGCGGGCGGCTTCACCGTCACCGTTTTGCAGCGCGGCCTCGGCGCGCCATGTTCGCAACTCGAGTTTCTGCTGCGCGCCAAGCCCGGCCGGCAACTCGCGCCAGCGCGCCAGCGCCTCGCCCCACCGCCGCCGCAACTGCAGCACCTGCCACCGCTTGCGCTCCCAGTGCATCCACGCCGGGTGTTCCACTGAAGGCGGCTGCGACTCGTCCACCAGCCGCTGCGCCAGCCCCGGCGCCCCGGCGCGAATCATTAAATCCACTTCCGCCAGCCCCACCCGGCGCGGCGGTTCCTCCTGTGCGCCAACCGCCGGCGGCAAAACCAAAAACGCCGCAAGAATCCACAGCCGCAAAAAAAACATGCGGCGATTGTAGCACTGCAAACGGTGGTTTGAAGTGCGGAAACGATGGTTGCAGTGACTGGAATGGTGGTTTGACATGCGAAAGTGATGGCTGCGGTGGCCGGAATGATGGTTTGGCTTGCAGGAACGGTGGTTGCAGCGGCGGCGTCACCATGCAAAGTCCAGAAACTTCGGCGGCGGCGGCTCCGGGCGGCGGGGCGGGGCCGGGTTCAGCGGGCGGCCGTGGAGAATCCCGGCGTATTTTTTCACGTAGTTTTCGGCCATGCTGCGGGCGGAGAAAGTTTCCACCGCATGCCGGCGGCAGATTTCCTGGTCAAAGCGGCCGGCCTCACCGATGGCCTTAATTAATTCAGCGGCGCTGGCGGACAGGACGCCGGTGTCATGGGTGACAATTTCGGGCAGCGCGCCGTAGGGCGTGGCAAAAACCGGGCAGCCGCAGAACAAACTTTCAATCACCGCCAGCCCGAACGGCTCCCGCCACAGCACCGGAAAAATCAGCCCGCGCGAGCGGCTCATGATGGCGTATTTTGCGCGGTCGTCCACCTGCCCGGCGAAACGTACGCGCGGGTCAAAGGTGAAGCGCGCGCCCATGCGCAAATTAAACCGGCGGCCGCCGAGCACCTGCAGCCGCTGGCCGCTTTTGCGCGCCAGGCGAATCGCGCCGCGCACGTTTTTGCGGCGGAATGCGGCGTTGCCGAGAAAGTGAAAATATTTGCGCGGTTGCGCAAGGGAAAACGGCGGCATGGAATCCCAGTGCAGTCCGTTGTGCACATAGCAATCGGAACCGTAACTTTGCGCATGCGCGCGCGAGACGAAAACCGTGTTGCGGTGGCATTCCGGGTACGGGTGCGACTCGGTGTGGCAGGTGTAAAGGTGGGGGCGGCGGGTGCGGTGCGGGTGATGGTCATGAAAGTGGACCAGGTCGGCGTCCGCCGGCACAAACGGGTCCACATCGGAACCTACCGAAGAATCGGCGGCGACGATTTTTGCAAAAGAACATTTTTCCGCGCGCGCCGCCAAAAATGTCACGCGGTGGCCCAACTCGGCCAGCCCGCGGCCGAGGGCCCAAACCACGCGGTCGGTGGCGCCGTATTTCATCGCCGGGTGCCAGGAGTGGAAGGCGAGGACGATGTTCATTCCGTTGCCACCATCAACCCGGCGCCATTGCGCCAAAAGCAAAACTTAAAACATGCGCAAACCTTCTCTGAAAAACTGCGGCCGCTAACCCCACCCCAGCAAACGGCGGCGGGCCAATTTTGCTCTATCCCGCCAGCCCAAGAATCGCGGGGGGGGGGGGGGACGGTGGTTAACTCTTAGCGTCTGCCAAGTGAAGTTCAGAAAAATTCTGCTGTGGCCGCCGCCTTGCACGGTGTGAAGCTCGCGCTTTTTGCGCAGGAAAATTTCACCGTTGCGCTCGGATTTGCGGCTTAGGCTGTGGTAAGCGCGGCCGCGGTCCACTTCGGCGCGGGTGATGCAGGGATAGGCCGGGGGGAAATACAACGTGCGGGTGCCGTTGCAACGGTGGAATAGCGCAAAGTGCACGTCTTCTGAGCCGTATTCACCGGAGAATTCCTCGTCGTAACCGAACAATTCCAGAAACCGGCCGCGGGACAACAGAAAAGTGTTGTCGTTCTTGCCCATGGGCCTGCCGTTTCTTGTGATGGACTGCCCTTTGAGCATGGCGGCAAATCTTCTGAGCGGGCGCATGGGACGGCCGCAGCCCAACTCGTAATCCACGCACCAGAATTTATACATGCGTTTACCCAGATTTTTTTTGCGCAAAATTGCGCGCAAAGTTTCCTGTGGAAACACGTAATCCATATCGCTCAGTAAAATTTTATCTGAGTGGGCGACAGTCGCGCCCAAGTTGCGCGCGCCGCCGTTGTTCCACGGAATGTTTTCGTTGATGCGAAGCCAAACGAGATTTAAGTCATAATGCGGCAGCGTCCAGCGCAGCGGCGAGCCATCGTCCACCACCACAAAACACACCCGCGCCAGCACATCATCGGCGTAGGATTGGTAAGTTCGCAACAGCGAGAATAAACTCCCGGCGCTATTCTGGTCAAAGTAACACGGGATGACCAACGTCAACTCGGTTCCCGCATACCCGGCTGTTTGGCTTGCATTGTTCATTGCGTTTCTACCTGCGTGTTGCGCGTCAGGAACACCGCCACCAATACCAGCGCGCTGAGAAATATTATAAGCGGCGCGCTGCCGTGGTTCACGAAAGGCGTGGCGCCGGTTCTGGGCTGCACGGTGCCGCGCAGGATTTGCGTCCGGAATTGTTCGCTGGCGTTGGTGACGCCGCCGTTAAAGTCGATGAAGGCGGAGGGCCCGGTGTTGGCGGCGCGCGCCATGGGGCGGCCGGTTTCACGCGCGCGCATTTGCGCCATCTGCAGGCGCTGGTGCGGGGCCAGGGAGTTGCCGAACCAGGCGTCCTCGCTGAGGTTGATTAAAAAATTCGCGGCCGGCAGCGCGCGGCGGATTTGTTCCGGGAAAGCGTCCTCGTAGCAGATGGAAACCCCGGCGCGGGCGCCGCCGACGGTGAACGGCTGCTGCGCGCCGCGCCAGGCTGAAAAATTGGCCATGGGAATCTGCAGGTGGTCCAGCATGAAACGAAACACGTCGCCGAAGGGCAGGTATTCGCCGAACGGCACCAGATGCTGTTTGCGGTAAACCGCAAGGCCGGCATGGGTGACGGCGGCGGCGCTGTTGTATTCGCTGCCGCCGGCGGCGCGCTCCAGAACGCCGAGCACGGTGTCGGCGCCGGCGGCGCGCACCTGCCGCCAGAAATTTTCCGGCGCCTGGTGCAAAAAGCCGGGCACCGCCCCCTCCGGCCAAATCACCAGGTCGGCGCCGGCGGCGGCATCAAAGTGCAGCGCGAGGTAATGCTCGCGCACCGTGTCCACGGCGCCGGGCGCCCACTTGTCGCGCAATGGGACGTTGCCCTGGACGACGGCGACGTTAATCGGGGCGCCAGCCGGCGCGCTCCATTGCACAGCGCCGAGGGCGGCGCCGCCGGCGAGAATGGCGGCGGCGGCGGTGAGGGCGGCGGTGCGCTGGCGGAAATTGCCGCGCGCCACGGTGACCACGGCGCCGGCCAGCACCGCGGTGGCGAAGCCGGCGCCGTGCACGCCGCTGAGCGGGGCGTAGTTGGCGAGCACGCCATCGGTGGCGGCGTAGCCGAGGCTGAGCCAGGGAAAGCCGGTGAACATCCACTCGCGCAGCCACTCAAACAACGTCCACAACGCCGGCGCCGCCACCAACATGCGCGGCGCGCGGCCGCCGGGCAGGATTGCGCTGAGCGCGCCGGCCGCCGCCGGGTAGAGGGCGAGCAGCCCGACAAACACGGCGACGGTGAGGGCGGCGAGGGCGGCGTGCATGTTGCCGTAGTCGTGCAGACTGAAATAAATCCACGACACCCCGGCGCCGAACATGCCGATGCCGAAGGCAAAACCGGTGAACAGCCCGCGCCGCGCGCCGCCGCCGTCCCACAGCCAGAACAGCGCGGCCAAAACCGGCACCGCCAGCCAGCCGAAAGTGAACGGCGCGAAAGCGGCGACAAAAGCGGCGCCGAGCAGGCCGGCGGCGGCCGACAGCAGAACCGACTCGCGGCCGTGCCGCCGGCCGGGCGCAGCGCCGTGGTTCAGGGCGCGCCTCCGGCGGCCTGGGTGCGCCGCACGCGCAGCAGGTAAACGCGGCGGCTGTCGGCGTTCAGCACTTCAAACACGAAACCCTCCATGCCGACGGTCTCGCCGCGCTTCGGCACATGGGCGAAAGCGCGGGTGACCAGGCCGCCGATGGTGTCCAGTTCCTGGTCGCTGAAGTCGGCGCCGAAATATTTGTTGAAGTCCTCTATGGGAATGTGCGCCTTGACCGTGAACTCGTCGCGGCCGCGCGGCAGAATCATGCCCTCCTCGTCAAAGTCGTGCTCGTCCTCAATGTCGCCGACAATTTGCTCCAGCACATCTTCAATGGTGACCAGGCCCGAGGCGTCGCCGTATTCGTCCACCACGATGGCCATGTGGTTGCGGCCGGCGCGGAACTCGCCGAGCAGGACGTTGAGCCGCTTGCTTTCCGGAATGAACACCGGCGGGCGCAGCCAGTCGCGCAACTTGAAGCGGCGGCCGGCGCTGTCGTGGAAGTGGCGCAGCAAGTCCTTGGCCAGGAAGATGCCGGCCACCTTGCCGGGCTCGCCGTCCACCACCGGAAAGCGCGAGTGCGCCGACTGGACCAGCACTTCCAGCATCTTTTCCGGCGGCCAGTCTTTGCCGACCGTCACCATGTTCTTGCGCGGAATCATCACATCGCGCACGCGCAACTCGGACACTTGCAGCACGCGCTCGATGGTGTCGGCCGCCTCCTGGCCGATGACTTCGCCGAAGCGGCGCAGCAACTCCAGAAATTCTTCGCGGGTTTCCGGCTCATGGTGCATGCGCCTGGCGAGTTTTTTAACCAGAACCCGCAGCGGCCTGGGAATTTTTCCGTTGTCGTTCATAATCGCGTAAAACCGCAGCGGCGCAGAATTGCGCTTTCCAGGGTTTCCATTGTAGCCGCTTCGGCGTCGCCCTGGTGGTCGTAGCCGCACAGGTGCAGGACGCCGTGCACCACCAGATGCGCCCAGTGCTCGGCCGGCGCGCGCCCCAGTTGCGCCGCCTCGCGCAGCGCCAGCGGCGCGCACAAAACCACGTCGCCGAGGATGGCGGTGGCGGTGTGCGGCGGGTCCTCAAAAGGAAACGACAGCACATTGGCGGCCCGCGCCCGGCCGCGGTAGGCGCGGTTCAGCGATGCGCTTTCCGCCTCGTCCACAATGCGCAGCGTCACCTCGCCATCGGCGCGGCCCGCCTGGGCCAGCGCGGCGCGCACCCAGCGGCTGAGGGCGGCGGCGGCAGGAACCGGCGCGGCGGTGGCGGTCTGGACGGCGACGGCGGCGGTCACGGTTGCGCCTCGGTGGCGGCGGCGCCGTCGTAGGCCTGGACAATTTTGCGCACCAGCGGATGGCGCACCACGTCGCCGGCGGTGAAGCGGGTGAAACTGATGCCGTCAATGCCGTCCAGCACCCGCGCAGCGTGCCTGAGTCCGGAGCGGACGCCGGCGGGCAGGTCAATTTGCGTCACATCGCCGGTGACCACCACCCGCGAGCCGAAGCCGGTGCGGGTGAGAAACATTTTCATCTGCTCCACCGTGGTGTTCTGCGCCTCGTCCAGAATGACAAAAGAATTGTTCAACGTGCGGCCGCGCATGTAGGCCAGCGGCGCCAGTTCAATGACGCCGCGCTCAAGCAGGCGCGCGACTTTGTCAAAACCGAGCATCTCATACAGCGCATCGTACAGCGGGCGCAGGTACGGGTCTACTTTCTGGCCGATGTCGCCGGGCAGAAAACCCAGCCGCTCGCCGGCCTCCACCACCGGCCGCACCAGCAGGATGCGCTCGCACTCGCCCCCGGCCAGGGCGCGCGCCGCGCTGGCCACGGCGAGGTAGGTTTTGCCGGTGCCGGCCGGGCCGATGCCGAAGTTGATGTCGTTGCTTTGGATGCGCGCCAGGTAGGCGCGCTGGCGCGGGGTCTGGCCGCTGATGCGGCCCTTGCGGGTGCGGATGGTGACGCCGCCCTCAGCGGCGCCGGACTCGCCGCCGGCGCCGGCCAGGTCGGTGAGCATCATGTGGATGCGCTGCGGGGCGATGGCGCCGCCGTCACCGCTGCCGGCGTCGCGGTAGAGGCGCTGCAGCAGGCGGCTGGCGTCGGCGGTGCGGCGGCGCTCGCCGTGGATGCTGAAGTGGTGGCCGCGCTGGGTGATGTGCACGCCGAGGTGGCTTTCAATTTGCTTGAGGTGGGCGTTGAACTGGCCGCACAGGCGGGCGAGACGGTCGTTGTCCGGCGGCAGCAGTTCCAGTTCGGCGCTGGTTTGGTTCACGGAGTGGGCGAATCGCTCAGGCGGCGGCGGGGACGGTGGTTGCGGGTGCGGAAACGGTGGTTGCAGTGTCCGGAATGGTTAACTCACCGAGCAAAGAGTTGGGCCGCGCTTCGGTGATGGTGACGTCCACAAAGCGGCCGCTGAGGGACGGCGGTCCGGCGAAGTTCACCACCTTGTTGTGCGTGGTGCGGCCGCACAAACGGCGGCGGTCGCGGCTGGAAACGCCGTCCACCAGCACCCGCTGCCGGGCGCCCACCAGCGCGCGGTTGAAGGCCAGGGCGTTGGCGCTGAGTTTTTGCTGCAAGCGGGCGAGGCGGTCTTTCTTAACCGCCGGCGGCACTTCGTCCGGCAGTTGTGCGGCGGGCGTACCGGGGCGCGGGCTGTAGAGAAAACTGAAAGACTGGTCAAATTGCATTTCGTCCACCAAGTTCAGCGTGGCGGCGAAATCATCCTCGCTCTCGCCGGGAAAACCGACGATGAAGTCGGAGGTGAGGCTGAGGCCGGGGCGATGGTTGCGCACCGCGGAAATAATTTCACGGTAACGTTCCACGCTGTAGCGGCGCTTCATCAAAAACAAAATGCGCTCGGAGCCGCTCTGCACCGGCAGGTGAAGGTGGCTTGCCAGTTGCGGCAGGTCGGCGTAGGCGCGCACCAAAGTGTCGGTGAAGTCGGCCGGGTGGGAAGTGGTGTAGCGGATGCGCTCAATGCCGTCCACTTCGGCGACATAGTAAAGCAGGGTGCCGAAATCCATCACGCCGCCGGCGGCGGTGGCGCCGCGGTAGCCGTTGACATTCTGGCCGAGCAGCGTGACTTCGCGCACGCCCTGGGCGGCGAGGTCCACGATTTCGGTGACCACATCGTCAAAGGGCCGGCTGAATTCTTCGCCCCGGGTGTAGGGGACGACGCAGAAAGTGCAGTATTTGCTGCACCCTTCCATGATGGAAACAAAGGCGCGCGCGCCGTCCACCCGCGCCGGCGGCAGGCAGTCAAACTTTTCAATCTCAGGAAACGAAACATCCACCGCCGCCCGCCGGGTCGCGCGCGCCGTTTTCAGCATCTGCGGCAGGCGGTGGTAGGTCTGCGGCCCGAAAACCAAATCCACAAACGGCGCGCGCGCAAGAATCTGCCCGCCCTCCTGGCTTGCAACACAGCCGCCGACGCCAATCACCAGCGACGGCCGCGCCAACTTCCACTCGCGCCACCGCCCAAGTTGCGAAAAAACCTTCTCCTGCGCCTTCTCCCGCACCGAGCAGGTGTTGAGCAGCAGCACATCGGCCTCCTCGGCACAATCCGTCACCGCCATCCCGCACGAATCCGCAAGCAGCCCGGCCATGCGGGCCGAGTCGTACTCATTCATCTGGCAGCCGAAGGTTTTGATGTGGAGTTTTTGGGGCATTGGCGGGGATTATGCCACAAGGAGCGCGAATGCATATGCCGGCAGCATTCCGGACTTGCGGCCCGTTGAAAAAGGGCGCAGTTCGCCGGCTTGGCACAAACTGTGCCCGGCCCCCATGCGCCAAATGTCCGCCGACTTTGGCCAGCGGGTTCGCCGGCGCTTTCGCCCGTGCACAGGGCCGGCGGCACTGCCGCACCCCACCCTGAAACCACCCCCAAAATCCAGAATGGGGCGGCATCACACCGCGATTGACAAACCTGCCTTTTTGCAGTACCTTTCGCAATGGCGGCCAGCACTATGTTGTGTTGCGCCGGCACGCAAAAAACAAAAAAAACGGCCGCACTGGCCGGGAGGAGACCAATGTTCTATCCAAAAAACCTGGCCGGTTTGCTGCCGGCCGCTGCTTGCGTGGTGATGCTGCTGTTGCCCGGGCTGTCCCAGGCGCAGGAGCGCACTGTGAAAATCGCCGGGTGGGGCGCCAAGTCCGGGCCGTTGCGCTCGTTTGGCGTGAACTCGGAGGCGGTGCTGAAAGCCGCGGTCGAGTCCATCAACGCCGCAGGCGGAGTCAGCCTCGGTGACGGCACGCGGGCCATGATGGAAATGGAATACTACGACTCGGCGTGCAATGCCGACCAGGCAATTTCGGTGGCGCGCAAGGTTGCGTCGCAGACCGAAGCGCTGATTGGAATCGGGCCCACGTGTTCCGGTGCCGCCGCCGCCATGTATGGAATTTTTCAGAAAAATGTGGACAACAGCGGCGACACCGGGCTGCAGTTTCCGATTCTGACCGACACCGCCATTCGTCCCGGACTGGCCAAGAAATCCCAGTGGACATTTCGCAATGTGCCGAATGAAATTAACATGTACGACGAACTGTTCGCCTGGCTGAGGGAAAACCACCCCGATGTCAAAACCATTTACGGCGGCACCGAAACCAACCAGGCGCACTCCAAATTAACTTTTGCAAAAGTGATTGTGCAAATGGCCACCAAGCACGGCTTCGAGTGGGTCGGCGGCGGCATCGACGGGCTGACCGGCAAAATCGGCTCAGGCTCGGACCAGGTTTTGGAAACCACCAAGGCCTCCAACTGGCTGATGGAAGACACCAACTTTTCGGTGCAGGCGCGCGCTTTCAAAAAGTCCCGCGCCGACATGCTGATTGTGTCCTCGCACCCGTTCACCACCTGCGGCATGCTGAAAGAAATGAAACGCCAGCGCGTACGGCCGAAGGTGCTGGTGGGCTTGACCAGTTCGTCCAGCCAGGAGACCCTGCTTGGGTGCGCCGCCGAGGCCGAGGGCATGTATATTCCCACGGGTTTTGCGCCGGTCACCAGCGTCGCCAAAAGAGTGGCGAAGGCGGCCACCGCAAACGGCGGCTTTGCCGACTTGCACAGCGCGGCGGCCTGGGAAAACGCCTGGATTATCAAACAAGTGGTGGAGGAAACCGGCATTATGGCGAAGCCCTCTACTTTGGCCGCAGACCGCCGCAAGATGCGCGACGGTCTTGAGGCGCTGGACAATGTGGACGGCCTGCTGGGCAGCGTCGGCCGGGTGCGGGACGAGGGCGAATCCATTAAGCCCTTTGTGTTTGTCCAGGCCACCGGGGGCCAGTGGGTCGTGGTGCACGACCCGCGCAACTGATTCGCTTTCCGAATCGATGCCATAATAGGCGGAGCGCCTCCTCCTGCAAACGGGGGCGCTTTGCCTGTTTATTGTTGCTTTATTAGCGGGTGGCATGCCGTGGAAGATTTTTGGATTGAGGCCATTGAACTGACCCAGTCGGTCATCGACGGCCTGCTTTTTGGCTCCACATATGCCTTAATCGGCATCGGGTTCACTTTAATCTTCGGCGCCATGCATAAGTTAAACATGACTTACGCGGCCGCATCCATTGCCGGCGCATATGTTGGCCTGGTGGTTTTTGTATTCTTTAGCGCCCACCCGCTGCTTGTTTTTGCGGTGTCTTCCCTTGCCTCGGGGCTGATTGGCCTGCTGGTGTACCTGATTTGCTTCAGGTTCATTCCGGTGAACAACCACCTGGCCGCGCTGATGGCCACGGTGGGCGCTCTGTTTTTCATTGACGAAGTCATCATCCACATCACCAACGCATCGCCGCTTGCCTTTCCCGCGCTGTTCGGCGCCGCGTCGTTTGACCTGGGCGCAGTCTGGATTCGCGGCGATTTGCTTTTTGTGTTTGCGGCCAGCGTGGCCAGTACGGCCGCGCTTCTTTATGTTCTATACCGCACCCGGCTGGGGCTTGCGACGCGCGCCGTGTCCCAGCAGAACGTTGCCGCGCAACTTTGCGGCATTGATGTGCACCGCACCAACGCCACCACTTTCGTCGTCGCCGGCCTGCTCGGTGGAATTGCCGGCGCCATGACCGCCGCCTCGGTGGGTGTGCTGTCGCCTTTGCTGACGCTGCCCATCACCGTCAAGGGTTTAATCGTCACCGTGGTCGGCGGACTCGGCTCCATCCCCGGCGCCATTATTGCCGGGCTTATGGTCGGCGCCGCGGAAAATGTGTTCCTGTATTTGCGCGGCGTGAACGAGCGCGACATTTATGTCCTGCTGCTGCTGTTTGTTTTTCTGGTCTTCCGCCCCAACGGAATTTTCGGGAAATCCATCAACCGGGACTGAGCACATGGAATTTTATTTCGGCCTTGCGCAGATTATCGGCATCCATGTGATTCTCGGGTTGTCGGCATATGTTCTGATGTTGACCGGGCAGTTGTCCCTGGCCCAGGCCGGGTTTTTCGCCATTGGCGCGTATTCCGCCGGCATCCTCACCGTTCTTTTTCAATTTCATATTGTCCCGGCATTAATTATCGCGTCGCTTGTCGCCGGCTTGTTCGCTTTTCTGATCGGGTTTCCGGCGCTGCGGGTCCGCGGGTTGATGCTGGTGGTCGCGACCATCGCTTTCAGCGAGGTTGTCCGGCTGTTCTTTTTTAATCTAAGCTGGCGCAAAACCATAGACGGCATAGAAGCCGGCCCCGACAGCACCAACGGGTTCAGGGAAATCCGCTTTTTTGCCGCCAACGGCTGGGAGCCGTACCAAGTCACGCTGTTCGTGTGGCTGTTTGTGGCGCTGGTCATGTTTCTTATCTGGTGGTCGGACCGGGCGCGCAGCGGCGCCGTCCTGCGCGCGGTCGGTGAAGACGAACTGGCCGCGCACAGTGTCGGCATCAACATCACCGCGGTAAAAGTTGCGGCGATGACCGCCGGCGGCATGATTGCCGGCATCGGCGGCGCGCTGTATGCCCACACCGCCACATATGTGGACCACCTGACCTTCACCATTCTCCTGGGAACGTTTGCGATTGCATACCCCATCCTCGGCGGTTTGCGCAGTGTGTTCGGCACCCTGCTCGCGGTGGTCCTGATTCAGGGCGTACTGGTGGAGGGCCTGCGCGCCCTCGGCGACTGGCGCAACATTTTGTTCGGCGTGATCATCATTCTGACGATGAACCTCAAGCCCGGCGGGCTGTTTGACACGCAGACGGTTCAAGCGCTCAGGAAAGGGCTGGCTTTCAGGGACAAGGGGGCGCCCAATGCTTGAGTTAAAAGGCGTCACCAAAAGATTTGGCGGGGTGCAGGCGGTTAATGGCCTGGATATTTCCGTTGCCGAAAATGAGATTTTCGGGCTGATTGGCCCGAACGGCTCCGGCAAAAGCACCACCGTGAATTTAATCTGCGGCATCTACCCGGTCACCGCCGGCGAAATTGTTTTTAACGGCAAAAACCTCGCCGGGTTGCCGCCGCACAAGCGCTTGCGCGCGGGCATCGCGCGAACTTTTCAGAACATCCGCCTGTTTCCAAACCTGACCGTTTGGCAAAACCTGCTGGTGGCGCGCAATTCAATGGAAGACGTCCATTCACAAAGTTTTCTCGCCCGCTGGCTTGGCGAGACCCGGCACACCCGCGGGGAAATAGAAAGCATTCTTGAATTCTCCGACCTTGCGGACAAGGCCGATGACTTGGCCTCCAACCTTGCTTTTGGCGAACAGCGCCGCCTTGAACTGGCGCGCGCCGCGGCCGCCAAACCCAGACTTCTGCTGCTTGACGAACCGGCCGCGGGAATGAACCGCGAAGAAGTGCAGGACCTGATTCACCGCGTGCGCGGCTTGCGCGACAGCGGAATTACAATTCTGCTGGTTGAGCACGTGATGCAGCTGGTGATGAATGTGACCGATCGAATTTGCGTGATTAACTTCGGGCAGAAAATTGCCCAGGGGACCCCGGATGAGATCCAAAACCACAGCGCTGTTCAGGAAGCCTATTTCGGCACCACAGCCGGGGACCCGGATTAGGTAACGCTATCATGCTGCGAGTGGAAAACCTGGTCACCGCGTACGGCAAAATCAAGGCGCTGCGCGGCGTCACCCTTGAGGCGCGCGAGGGCGAGGTGACCTGCCTGCTCGGGCCCAATGGCGCGGGCAAAACAACGACAATGTTTTCCATTGCCGGAATCCTGCGCCCGACGTCCGGCGACATCACCCTGGATGGTGAAAGTCTGCGCGGCCTCGGCGCCGCCAGAGTGGTCGGCAAAGGCGTGGCCCTGGTCCCGGAAAACCGCCTGGTGTTTCCGCAGATGACGGTCAGTGACAACCTGCATGCCGGCGCGTTTTCCCGCCGCGACGACCGGAAACGGCAGCGGGATATGGAAAAAATTTACCAGCGCTTTCCGGTGCTCCGCGAGCGCAGCCGGCAGCCGGCCGGCACCTTGTCCGGGGGCGAACAGCAGATGCTGGCCATTGCGCGCGCGCTGATGGCGCGGCCGCGGATACTGCTGATGGACGAACCGTCCATTGGTCTTGCGCCGATCATCGTGGCGGAGATTTTTCGCATTATTGCCGAAATCAACCGTGAGGGCGTGAGCATTCTTCTGGTTGAGCAAAACGCGCGCATGGCGCTTAAGTTTGCTCACCGGCTGTATTTGATTCAGCAGGGCGAGATTACCTTCAGCGGCACTCCCGATGAACTCGGTCAAGACGAAGTCATTCAGCGCAGTTATCTGGGCGGCTAAGGCAGCGGCCGGGGCGCCGCCGGCAACGGCAAAGGCGGCCTGTGCATGACCGACTTTCTTCAAAATTGCATTGACGGAGTCATGATCGGCTCCTCATATGCTTTGCTGGCGCTTGGCTTTACCATCATCTTCGGCGTGATGCGGCGGCTGAATCTTTCTTTCGGCCCCACCATTATGCTCGGCGCATTCGGCGGCGCCTGGTTATACCTGCATTTCAATATCAACCCGTGGCTTGTTCTGCTTGCCTGCATCGTGTTCACGGTGGCGGCCGGTGTTTATGTGGAGCGCCTGTGTTTTAACGCGATTAAACGCAATGTCGCCATCACTTCCATGGTGTCGAGTTTCGTTATCTGGATGCAACTGGAGGAAATTGCGATTCACATTCTCCCCGACCGCACTTCGCCTTTCCCGCCCCTGTTCGCGTCTCTGAGTTTTGAGGCCGGCCCTTTTTACGTGCGCTCCGAATATTTGTTCATGTTTGCTGTCGCGGTCGCCGCGGTATTTGCCGTGGAACGAATTCTTCACCGCACCTGGTTCGGGCTGCGGTTAAGAGCGGTCGCCGAGGACCCGCGCGCGGCGGCTTACATGGGCATTAACGCCGGCCGCGTATCGGTGTATGCGTTTGTTCTGGTCTCGGTGCTGGGCGCGGTCGCGGGTTATCTGATTCTGGCCGCGGACCAGCAGGTCACGCCGTTCTTCGGTTTGTGGGCGACGTTCAAAGGCCTGATTGCAATGATGCTGGGTGGCATGGGCTCGCTGCCCGGCGCCATTATCGGCGGACTGCTGCTCGGCGTCATAGAAACCCAGAGCCTGTGGTATTTCGGCAACGAATACAAAGACCTGGCCGCGTATCTGGTTTTGTTTTTGATGCTGATCGCGCGCCCCGGCGGCATTATGGGGCAGCGTCTGGTGGAACGCCGGCGGCTGGCTTTTCGGCGGGTGTAGAAAATGGACGCATACCACGTCACCGTGCTGTCCAACATCGGCATGATTTCGCTTATTGCGCTGTCGGCCTACCTGCTTCTGGTTTGCGGCGAGATTTCTTTCGGGCAGCAGGCCTATTTTGGAATCGGCGCGTATATTTCCGGCATCGCCACCGCCATGTGGGGCTGGCCGTTGTGGAGCGGCATGCTCGCCGGCGGTTTAATAGGCGCCTCGGCGGCCGCTTTTGTCGGCGCGCTCACCTTGCGCATCAACGGGTTTTATTTTTCCATTGCGACCCTCGCTTTTGCGGAAATGATGCGCCTTCTGTTGTATGTGTTTCGTTACCAGGTCGAAATCGGCGGCGAGTTGGTCGGGCCGGACGGTGAAAACGGTTTTCACGGCATCCGCTGGATTTTTGAAAACGACATCAGCACCGTGGAATTCATGTGGATCATATACGGCGTCCTGGCATCGGTTGTGGCCGGCATGATGTTCATGGAGCGCAGCCGGCTGGGAAGAATTTTCCGCATGATAGGACAGGACGACATGCTGGCGCGCATGCAGGGGGTCAATGTGCTGCTGTATAAAGTCCTTGCCGCCCTCATTGCCGGTTTTATTGCCGGCGTCGGCGGCTCGTTGTATGCGCACTCATTCACCTACATAGAGCCGCAATTTTTTAATGTCATGCTCGGTGTGCACGGGCTTGCCTACGGTTTGATTGGCGGCCTCGGCGTTGCTTTCGGGCCGTTGGTCGGCGTGGCCATTGACATCGGCTTTCTTGAGGCGATTCGCTGGATTCAAGGCTACCGCATGATTGCTTTCGGCGGCTTGGTCGCGGTTATGCTGATTTTCTGGCCGCGCGGCATCTTTGATGAAAAACGCTGGTATTCCATTCGCCGTTGCTTGCGGAGGATGTGCGGTGCTGAAACTTCGTGAAGTTTGCATGAGATTCGGCAAAACCGACGCCATCCGCTTGTTGAATCTGGAGGTGGGGGACGGCGAGGTTGTGGGGCTTATCGGCCCCAACGGTTCCGGCAAAACCACGCTGGTTAATTTAATTTCCGGCGTGTATCCCCCAACTTCCGGCTCCATTCGTTTTGACGGCAGGGAAATTTCCCGGCTTGCCGCGCACAAAATTGCGCGCCTCGGCATTGCGCGCACGTTTCAGAACATTCGCGTTTACCCGGGGATGACAGTGCGGGAAAACCTTCAGGCCGCGCTCACCGGCAGCCCCTCGCTGTCCGGCCGGGACGAAATGGACAGCGCACTGCGGCAGGTCCAACTGGCGGACCGCGCCGAACATCTGGCCGGGGAGTTGCCGTTGCCGGAGCGAAGACGGCTGGAACTGGCGCGGGTTCTGGTGTGCCATCCCCGGCTGGTGATTCTGGACGAACCGGCCGGGGGAATGACGCCCGCTGAAACCGAAGATCTCGCGCAATTAATCAAAAACAAACTGGCGCCGGGCCGCGCCTGTTTGATTATTGAGCACAAGATGAATTTAATTACCGCCACCTGCCGCCGCCTGTGCGTTCTTCACCGCGGCGTTAAACTTGCCGACGGTGGCACCGGCCGGGTCCTGTCCGACCGCCGGGTGATTGACTGCTACATCGGAACGGCGGCCGGCAAATGTTAGAAGTCAGCCGGCTGTCGGTATCCTACGGACAACTGCGGGCGGTTGCCGGGATTTCACTGGCCGTGGCCGCCGGCGAGATTGTGTCACTGACCGGCGCAAATGGCGCCGGCAAGAGCAGCGTTCTGGACGGCATCAGCGGCGTTGCAAAAGCCGCCGGCGGCTCGGTGGTTTTTAACGGACGGGAAATTTCCAACCGTCCGCCGCACCACCCCGGCCGCCGGGGATTGGTCCAGGTTCCAGAGGGCCGCCGGTTGTTCGCCACCCTCAGCGTCCGCGAAAACCTGCTGCTTGGCGCCGGTCCCCATTGCGGCCGCCGCTTTTCCAACTCCGACTTCGGCGGTGTCGTGGAATTTTTTCCAGCACTGCAAGACAAACTCCACTTGTCGGCGGCGAGCCTCAGCGGAGGCGAAGCGCAAATGCTGGCCCTGGCCCGCGGCCTGATGGCAAAACCCAAATGCCTGCTGCTGGATGAACCATCCCTCGGCCTGTCGCCGGCGGCCACCGAGGATGTTTACCGCCTTATCGCCGGCATGCGCCCGCTGAACATCGGCATCCTGCTGGTGGAGCAGAATGTGGAACTCGGCCTGTCGGTGTCCGACCGCGGCTACCTGCTGGAAAGCGGCCGGATTGTGCTTGCAGGCACGCCGCAACAATTGCTCAGTGACCCGCATTTGGTGTCGCGTTACCTGGGCGCCGGGGAGAACACGCCGAATCATGGTTAACATCCGCCCCGCCGCAACCCTGGCGCTTGCCGGATTTGTTTCATATGTCCACGCGCTCAGCGCCGCCGCCGCGCCGAGGATGGATGCGGAAGTGACGTGCGAGCCGGCTGCTGAAAAGTTTGCGCACCATTGTTTGATTACGGTGAAAGACCGCGCCAGCGGCGCGCCGGTGAATGGCCTGGAAATCACCGTCGGCGCCGACATGCCGTCCATGGCCATGGCGCACAATGTTAAACCGGTGGCCGCCAAGCCCACCGGCGCCCCCGGCAAATACAAAATCCGCATTCAACTGGAGATGCACGGCGAGTGGGCGTTGCGCCTTGATATGCACAGCACAACACACGGCCGCGACCGCATCGTCCGCAAAATTATGTTCGGCCCGCCG
>JAPPPZ010000123.1 GCA_028817275.1 Gammaproteobacteria bacterium | reverse complement strand
TGCGCTTCTAAACCGTCAACGGCGGCGGGCGGTCAAGTAAGGCCTGCCGCCCGCCGCCACCACTCACAACAAAACCCGCAGCGGCGAAACCGCCAGCACCCGGCGGCTTGCCGCCAGGCCGAGCAGGGTGACCACCGCCGTGCCCAGCAGTGGCCCGGCCAGCCACAGCCACGGGTAGGCGCGGTAGTCCAAATCAAAGACTTGCACTTGCAGGACGGCGCCGGCGGCTTCGGCGCCGATGGCGGCGATGGCGCCGGCCAGCAGGCCGAGCAGCGCAAACTCCACCGCCAGCGCGCCGAGCAGCAGGCGGCGGCTGGCGCCGAGGGCGCGCAGCAGGGCGGTCTGGCGGCGGCGGGCGGCCATGGAGTAGCGGATGCCGGCGACCAAAACCAAGGCCCCGGCGGCGGCCACCAGGGCCAGCATTAATTCCACCGCGGTGCCGGCGCGGTCCAGTATCACCCGTACCCGGCTGAGCAGGCGCTCCACCTCCAGCACCGACACCGTCGGGAAGTCGCGCATCAGCGGCACCAACTCGCCGCCGCGCGCCGCCGGCAGGTGGAACGAAGTCATGAACACATGCGGCGCATCGCGCAGCACTTCCGGCGCGAACACGAAGGTGAAGCCGGGGGCGATGCGCTGCCAGTTGACTTTGCGCAGCGACTGCACGGCGGCGGTGACGGTTGCGCCGGCGAGGTCAAAGTGCAGGGTGTCGCCGATGCGGACATCATGATCGTCGGCGAACTCTTCGTCCACCGACACGCCGCCGCCGCCCGGCGCAAACCACCGGCCGGCGGTCAACTCATCATCGCCGGGCGGCGCGGCGGCATCCGACCACGACAGCATGAAGTTCCACCTCGGCAGCGGCTCGGCCTGGGCGCGGCGGCCGGCGGTTTTGTCGTGGCCCACCAGCCGCCCGCGCGCCACCGGCCGCATCGCGCTGCGCGCCAGGCCAAGGCGGTCCAGCCGCGCGGTTAAGGCATCGCGCTCATCGGGGCTGATGTTGACCAGAAAGTGGTTGTGTGAGTCGGGCGGCAACTGCGTCTGCCACTGCGCCACCAGCCCGCTGCGCACCACCGCCAGCAGCAGCACCAGCATGATGGCGGCGCCGAACACCAGCGCGTGCACACTGTTCAAAAGCCGGTCGCGGCGCAAACTGGCCAGCGCCAGCCGCAAGCGGCCGTTGCCGGCGGCAAAACGAAAACCCAGCGCGACAAAAGCGCCGCCGCCGATGACGCCGGCCACGCCGCCGCCGATGCCCACCAGGCTCAGCGCAACCAACGCATCGCCCGCCGACCACCACACTAAAGCGGCGGCGCCCGCCACGCCGAGCAGCGGCTCAAGCCACGGCCGCCGCCCGCCCGGCGGAAAATCACGGCGCAGCACGCGCAACGGCGAGGCGCGCTCCAGCCGCCACAGCGGCGGCCAGGCGAAAATGAAAAAGCCCAGCAGCGCGGTCGCCGCCCCGGCGATGAACGGCCGCGCCCCGGGCGCCGGCAGGGTGAAGCGGATGTTGTCGGCGAACAGCGCCACCACCGCTTCCTGCACTCCCCAGCCGGCGCCCCAGCCGGTGGCAATGGCGGCGGCCACCAGCACGGCGAAACCGGCCAGGTACAAAATGCGGATGCGGCGGATGCCGGCGCCGAGGGTTTTAAGAATGGCCACCTGGTCGTAGTGCGCGGCGGTGTAGTGGCGCGCGGCGACGGCGATGGCCAGGCCGGCGAGCAGAACCGCGAGGGAGCCGGCCAGCAGCAGGAATCTTTCCACCCGCGCCAGCGCCTCGCCGACGGTGGACTGCATGTTGCCGACCTCGTCCAGCCGCTGGCCGGCGCCCAGTTGCGGCGTGAGCATGGCGCGCCAGCGGCGGCGGGCCTCGGCGTCGCCGGCGACCAGGTAGGACCAGCGCAGCCGTGAGCCGGGTTTCAGGACGCCGGTGCGCTCAGCGTCGACGATGCGGATCAGCGCGCGCGGCGACAGCAACTCCATGCCGCCGCCGGGGTCGGGCTCGGCGGTGAGCACTTTGGTGACGGTGAAGGCGGCGTCGCCAATCTCAACGGTGTCGCCGATGCCCACGCCGAGCAGCGCGAACAACCGTGAGTCCAGCCAGGTTTCGCCGGGCGCCGGCAGGGAGTCGGTGACGGCGCCCTCGGTGAACGGCGTATCGCTGGTGGCGAGGGCGCCGCGCAGCGGGTAACGGTCGCCGGCCGCCTTGACCGCGCCGAGGGCGAGGTTGTCATTGGCGAACAGCATGGAGGGAAAGCGCAGGGTGCGGCTGGTGGCGAGGCCCAGGCCGGCGGCGGCGGCCATCCATTCCTCGGGAACGGCGGCGGCGCTGCGCAGGCGCATGTCGGCGCCCAACAGTACCGAGGATTCGGAGGTCAGCGCGGCGGCGAATCTGGCGACGCCGATGCTGATGCCGGTGACGGTGGCGGTGGCGACGACGATGGACAGGAACAGCACCAGCAGGCGGCCGCTGCGCAGGTCGCGCCAGAACAGCCGGGCGGTGAGGTTCATGATTGCAGCCGGCCGCCGGCCAGGGCGATGCTGCGGTCGCAGCGGGCGGCCAGGGCGGCGTCGTGGGTGACCAAAATCAAGGTCGCGCCCTCGCCGGCGTTGAGTTGAAACAGGAGGTCGGCGACGCGCCCGGCGCTGGCGCGGTCGAGGTTGCCGGTGGGCTCGTCGGCGAATAAAATTTGCGGGCGCGAGGCGAAAGCGCGGGCGATGGCCACGCGCTGCTGCTCGCCGCCGGAAAGTTGGCGCGGGTGGTGCGACAGGCGCGGGGTGAGGCCCACTTTGTCAAGGTAGTCGGCGGCCTGTTTGCGCGGGTCGGCGGTTAACCCCTCGCCGTCGGCGGCGGCGAGTTCCAGCGGCAGCATGACATTTTCCAGCGCGCTTAAGCCGGGCAGCAACTGGAAAGTCTGGAACACAAACCCCACATAACGCGCACGTACCGCCGCGCGGGCTTCTTCATCCAGTTGGTGGAGCGGCCGGCCGGCCAGGAAAACCTCACCCTCGGTGGGCGTGTCCAGGCCGGCGAGCAGGCCGAGCAGGGTTGACTTGCCGGAGCCGGAAACGCCGGTGACGGCCAAACTTGCGCCGGCCTCCACGGTGATGGAGATTTGGCTGAGAATATCCAGCCGGCCTTCGGCGGTGCGCACACTTTTGCCGAGGCCGCTGCAACTGAGGATTTGCGCCATGCGTTTTTACCAACCGCGTTGTTTGTTACTGCTGCTGCTTTTTGCACTGCCGGCCGCGCCGGCGGCGGCGAAGACCGTGCTGGTGCTCGGCGACAGCCTGAGCGCCGCGTACCGCATGGAGCGCGACAGCGGCTGGGTGGCGCTGCTGAGAAAACGGCTGGCCGGCGCCGGCCGGGACCACGCCGTCATCAACGCCAGCCTCACCGGCGACACCAGCGGCGGCGGCCTGCGCCGCCTGCCGGCGCTGCTCCAGCGCCACCGCCCGGACATCGTGGTGGTGGAGTTGGGCGGCAACGACGGCCTGCGCGGTTTTCCGCCGCAGCGCATCCGCGCCAACCTCAGTGCCATCCTCAGCACCGCGCAGCAGGCCGGCGCCGCGCCGCTGCTGGTGGGCGTTTCGCTGACGCCGAACTACGGCCGCCGCTATACCGAGGCATTTGGAAAAATTTTCCGCGACCTGGCGCAACAATACCAGACGCCCCTTGCCGCTTTCAACATAAAGGACGCGCTGGCGCCGGGAATGATGCAGGAAGACGGCATCCACCCCACCGCCCTGGCGCAGCCGCTGCTGATGGAAATTGTGTGGGCCGAGTTGAAAAAAATGCTGTGAGCGTCACCGCGTGCCGTAAATCCGGTCGCCGGCGTCGCCCAGGCCGGGGACGATGTAGCCGTGCTCATTAAGTTGCCGGTCAACGGCGGCGGCGAAAAGTTCCACATCGGGGTGCGCTTCATTGAATGCGCGTACGCCTTCCGGCGCGGCCAGCAGGCAGACAAACTTGATGCGCCGCGCGCCGTCTTTCTTCAGCCGCGCCACGGCGGCGACCGCCGAGTTGGCGGTGGCCAGCATCGGGTCCACCACAATCAGCAGCCGCGCGCCGGGGTCTTTCGGCAGTTTGTAATAGTATTCCACCGCCTGCAAAGTTTCGGGGTCGCGGAACAAACCGATGTGGCCCACCCGCGCCGAGGGAATTAAATCCAGCATGCCGTCCAGCAGCCCGTTGCCGGCGCGCAGAATGGAAACGAAGCACAGTTTCTTCCCCGACAGCATGGGCGCCCGCATGGCCGCCAGCGGCGTTTCAATATCACACGGCGCCAGCGGCAAATCGCGCGTCACCTCGTAGCACAGCAGCAGCGAAATCTCCCGCAGCAGCCGCCGGAACTCGCTGCAATTTTCCCCCCGCCGCCGCATCAGACTTAACTTGTGCTGCACCAGCGGATGGCGCACCAGGGTGATGGTGAGGTTTTGCTTTTTCAGTTGGGCGGGGGTGAGCATGGGCTGCGGGGCCGGCGGTTGACCGCGGGCGTTGGCGGGGGTAAATATACCGTGAACCGCGGCGCTTGTCCGCTTGTGCGGTGTTCGCGGGCGAAATATATTAAACCTGACCGGGGAGGCGGGCTGATGTGCCAGATTATTTCCAACCAGCATAAAGAGGACTACACATCCACCACGCGCGCGGTGCGCATCATGGGCCACGCCACCAGCGTGCGGCTGGAAAATTATTTCTGGCGCATTCTGGACGCGGTGGCGGTGACCGAGGGAATGAAAACGCCGCAACTGCTGAACCGCCTGTACGAAGAGGCCTGCGAGGCAAGCACCCGGGATGACATGAATTTTTCCTCGCTGCTGCGGGTCGGGTGCCTCAAGTACTGCAAGCACAACGCCCAACTGCAATTCTAAGCGGCAAAAAAAACGGCGCCCGCAACAGGCGCCGTTTTTGCAGTGAAGCCGGCGGCGGCGAAAGGTTAAATATTCCCTTTCGCCATCTGTTCGGCGATGTAGTCGGCCTGGCGGATGGCCAGGGCGACGATGGTGAGGGTGGGGTTCTCGGCGGCGCCGGTGGTGAACTGGCTGCCGTCGGAAACGAACAGGTTGGCGATGTCGTGCGACTGCCCCCAGCGGTTCACCACGCCGTCCCGGGCTTTTTTAGACATGCGGTTGGTGCCCATGTTGTGGGTGGACGGATAGGGCGGCGTTTCCACAACCTGGCGCGCGCCCACCGCACGGTAGATGTCGCCGCCCGCTTTGTAGGCGTAGTTGCGCATGGCGTTGTCGTTGGGATGGTCATCGAAATGCACATTCGGAATGGGCACGCCGAAGCGGTCTTTTTCATGCGCATGCAGGGTGATGCGGTTGTTCTCCTGCGGCATGTCCTCGCCGACAATCCACATGCCGGCCATGTTCGGGTAGTTGTCCATCATCCCGGTGAAGTCGCGGCCCCAGGCGCCGGGGTTCAGGAACGCCGCCATAAAAGGCAGGCCCAGGGACAGCGTCTCCAGTTCAAAGCCGCCGGCAAAGCCGCGCGAAGTGTCGTGGCGCGCCTCGTCCATGCAAATCCCGGCCATGGTGGTGCCGCGGTACATATGCACCGGGTTGTCAAAGATGCCGTAGACCGAGCCGGTGGTGTGGCGCATGTAGTTGCGCCCGACCTGGCCGGAGGAGTTGGCCAGTCCATCGGGAAACATGGCACTGGCCGAGTGAAGCAGCAGGCGCGGGCTTTCAATGGAGTTGCCGGCAACGCAGACCGCGCGCGCCGACTGGCGCTGCTGGACGCCATCGGCGTCGTGGTACACAACACCGTCCACTTTGCCCGCCCGGTCATGGGTGATTTGCACGACGGTGGACTGCGGGCGCAATTCAAAATGGTCGGTCTGCGCGGCCTTGGTGATGTCCACATAAAGCGTGGACCACTTGGCGCCCATGCGGCAGCCCTGGAAACAGAACCCGAGTTGCCGGCAGGCGCCGCGCCCGTCGCGCGGCTGCGAGTTAATCGCCATGCGGCCGGTGTGCACCTCTTTGTAGCCCAGGCGTTTGGCCCCGGCCTCAAACACTTTGAAGTTGTTGCTGGCCGGCAGTCCGGGGATGTTGTTGGTGCGGGTGATGCCCATCTTGTCCTCGGCGCTGGCGTAGTATTTTTTCATCTCGCCCGGGCGGATGGGCCAGTCCAGCAGGTTGGCGCCGTCGATGGCGCCGTAATTGCTGCGCGCCTTCCACTCGTGCTTCTGAAAGCGCAAACTGGCCCCGGCCCAGTGCAAGGTGGTGCCGCCGACCGTCTTGCATATCCACGCCGGCAGATTGGGAAAATCCCTGGCCACCCTCCAGTTGCCGGAGGTGGTGCGCTTGTCAAGCCACGCGGTGCGGGAAAACATTTCCCACTCGTCGTTGACAAAATCGGTTTTCCAGTCAAGGTGGCCGCCCGCCTCGAGGCAGACAACATCCACGCCCTTCTGGGCCAGTTCATTGGCCAGGGTGCCGCCGCCGGCGCCGGAGCCGATGACAACGACCACGCTTTTATCTGAGTGCCGGTATTTTTTCATTGTTCTGCACCTCCGGGCGCGTTACACGTCGTTCAGCCAGAAGATATCGTCAAGCCCGCGGTTGAGATATCCGCCCTGGGAAAAGGAAGGCCCCGGATAACCGAAGTATTTCCAGATGCCGGGAATGTTGTAGAGGCCCACAATCGCATGGCCGCGCACGCTGCCGAAGAACTCCGACTTGTGCACCCGCTGCATGGCCAGCAGCCGGCTTTCCTCGTCCAGTTCCATGAACGGCCGGGAATACACCGCATCCAGCCGGGCGATTCCCCGGTCAAGCAATTCCGCCAGCGCGGAATCACCGGCGGCCTTGTCCACCAGCCCCTGGGCGCATGCCAGGTAATACTTTTGCGGAACATGGCGGTGGGGAAACAGCGCGCGGCTTAGCGCCGCCAGCGTTTCCACCCGCGAATCACCCTGCGCCCAGGCAAAGTTCGGAACAACGGTGTAAGCCGTGGTGCCGGTCAGCAGCAGCCCGGTTTTGCGGATGAACGCCCGGCGGGATTGGTTTTCCAGAATGCTCATGTGGTTCCTCCGGTTGGTTGTTGGTTACAGGTAGCGGCCGTGCCGCTGCAGAACCTCAATCTTGTATCCGTCCGGGTCCTGAATGAAGAAAAACCGCGCCAGCAGAACGCCGTCGCGAAAGAATTCCTTGATGTCGGCGGGGCCGATGCCGGCTTCCTGCATGCGCCGGTGCGCGGCGTCAAGGTCATCGGTGGAACATGCCAGGTGGCCGTAACCCCCACCGAGGTCGTAGTTCTGTTCCTGGTTTTTGTTCCAGGTGAGTTCCAACTCAAAATCGCTCTCCGCGCTGCGCAGGTAAACCAGCGTGAAATCGTCAAAATCCAGCCGCTCGGCCACCTCCAGCCCCAGCGCCTTGCGGTAAAACTCAAGCGACTTGTCCAAATGGCGCACCCGCACCATGGAATGAATCATTTTCATCGGCTTGTCCTCCTGTAAAAAAAGATTATTTGCCAAATCCGGCGGGCGGGTAGTATTCCTGTATTTTTTCAGGGTGAGGACAAGATGGCGCCGGCGGCGGCCAGGCGTTGTTTTAATTCGCCGAAAGCGCGGGCGCGGTGGCTGAGTTGGTTTTTGTCGGCGGCGCTGAGTTGGGCGGCGGTGCAGTTTTTTTGCGGCACAAAAAACACCGGGTCGTAGCCGAAGCCGCCCTCACCCTCCGCGCGCGCGCGCACAAAACCGTGCCACACGCCCTCCGCCACCAGCGGCGCCGGGTGCATGGCGGCGGGGAGAAAAACGGCGACACAGCGAAACCGCGCCGGGAATTTTTTGCCGCCGGCCTCACCCTCGCCCTCACCGCCGGCCGCCGCCAGCGCGCGCATTAATTTGGCGCGGTTGTCGGCGTCACCTGCACCGGGGCCGGCGTAGCGCGCCGAGTGAATGCCCGGCGCGCCGCCCAGGATGTCAACTTCCAGGCCCGAATCATCGGCAATGGCGGCGAGGCCGGTGGCGGCGGCGGCGTGGCGCGCTTTGAGCAGCGCGTTTTCAATGAAAGTCGCGCCCACTTCATCAGCGCCGCTGAGGCCGTGTTCACTTTGCGCGCTCAGCGCCAGCGGCAGGCCGGACAGCAATTGCCGTATCTCGCGCAACTTGCCGGGGTTGGCGGTGGCGAGCACGGCTTTTTTCATGCGCTGACCAGCAAATCTTTTTGCAGCGCGATGATCCCGGCAATGCCGCGCCGCGCCAGCGCCAACATGGAATCCATTTGCACATCGGTGAACGGCAGCCCCTCGGCGGTGCCCTGCACTTCAATGAAGTTGCCGTCGCCGTCCATCACCACGTTCATGTCGGTGCCGGCGCGGCTGTCCTCGTCGTAGTCCAGGTCCAGCACCGCCTCGCCGTCCACCACCCCCACCGACACCGCCGCCACCTGCCGCACCATGGCGCCGCTGCTGATGGCCGCCACGGCGTCGGCCAGGGCGATGCAGGCGCCGCTGATGGCGGCGGTGCGGGTGCCGCCGTCGGCGTGGATGACGTCGCAGTCCACGATGACCGTGCGCTCGCCGATTTTGCGCAAGTCCACGGCGGAGCGCAGCGCGCGGCCAATTAAACGTTGAATCTCAAGGGTGCGGCCGCCCTGGCGGCCCTGGGCCGCCTCGCGCCGGGTGCGCTCGCCGGTGGCGCGCGGCAGCATGCCGTATTCGGCGGTGAGCCAGCCGCGTTTGGCGCCGCGCTGGGCGCGCACAAAATGCGGCACCCGGTCCTCCACGCTGGCGGTGCACAAAACCTCGGTGTCGCCGAAGCGCGCCACCACCGCCCCCTCGGCGTGGCGCGGCACGCGGCGGGTGAAAGTGACCGGCCGCATCTCGTCGGGCCGGCGGTCGTGCTGTCGGGGCATGGCGATTATGTTATACAAACCGCGTGGAAAAACACAGACCGCCGATGCTGTTCATCGTCGCCGCGCCGTCGGGCGCCGGCAAAACCAGTTTGACCCGCGCCCTGGCGGAGAAGCATGCCACGGTGGCCATCTCGGTTTCCCACACCACCCGCCCGCCGCGCCCGGGGGAGGCGGACGGCCGGCATTATTATTTCGTGGACGAAAAAAAATTCCGCGCCATGGCCGAGGCCGGCGCCTTTGTGGAACATGCCAAAGTGTTCGGCCACCGCTACGGCACCGCGCGCGCCGAGGTGGAACGCCACCACCGCGCCGGGCGCGATGTCATTCTGGAAATTGACTGGCAGGGCGCGCGCCAGGTTCGCGCCGCCAGGCCCGATGCGGTGGGGATTTTTATTCTGCCGCCATCCCGCTCCGCCCTCGCCGAGCGGCTCAAAACCCGCGGCCAGGACGCCCCCGAAACCATCGCCCGCCGCATGCAAAAAGCCCGCGCCGAGATTGCGCACCACAAAGAATTCCCGCACCTCATCATAAATGACGACTTCCACTCCGCCCTCGCCCGCATCAAAGCGGTGGTCGTAGACCGCGCCCCGCCGAATGACGCCGCCCGCACCAAAGCCATCACCCTCGCCCGCCACCTGACCAAACCATAGTTGCCATCACCCCCACCCGCTGGTATATTCCCCCCAACCCACTTGCGGCGGGATGTTAAATGGCTTCAGTGGCGGGCGGTGATGGTCGGCTCGGCTTTGAGTTGGGCGGTGAGTTTTCGCATTGCGGTTTTGGCCGCCGCCGGCGCGCCGAGGACGTCGGTGAGGAGCCCCTCGTTCAATTTGCGGCGGTTTTCATCGGTGTCCATCCGGGCAAATCCCTGGAATTCCCGGCCGGCCAGTTCATCAAACAGCGCCGCGCCGGCGGCGAGTTTTTCCGCAGGCAGTTTTGCCACATCCAGCACCGGAAAAGTCCGCGCCAGTTCGTGGGGCATCCCGCTGCGCCCAAGATAAGGGCGGTTGGCATGGAAAATCCGCAAAATTAAACCCGGCGTACTGTTCAGCCACAGCGCCAGGGTTTTTTCCATGGCCGCAAGGAGGTTTTCTTCGCCGTCATGTTTAATCAACAGCGTAATCCAGGAACTCACGCCGAGCATGTCTTCCCCGGTGCGCACCGCGGCAAACCGTTGCGGCGCATGGCCAAGTACACTTGCGAGTTGCAAATGCCCGGCCCGCCGCAGCATTTCTTTCGCGCGGTTTCGGCGGCCGGCGCGGACTTGCAAGCGCGCATTGGCCTTGGGCGTGAGGGTGCGGATTTCCTCAGATTTGTGGTGCCAAAGCGCCGGCTCACCGAGTCGTGTTGCGTTGCCGGTTTCAACAATCTTAAAAGCGCCGTATTTGGGGTTTTTAATCTGCATGTGATAGGGGCCGATTGCGGCAATGCCCCCCAACGGCGCAACAGGAACACGAATAACCGTGTCGACGCCGAGATGCAATTCACCGTCAAGCAGCGCACACGCGGCGTCATAAATTCTGGTCTGCATAAAAGCCGTCGCCGACCACGGCGCGCCCTTGGGGATGTCGGCCTGAGGAACGCGCACAATTTCCCCCCACACTTTCTGCCCGGTGGAAATTTCATCGGCGTTTGGCTTTTCCAGCAGGTGCCGGCCAACGGCCGCCGCCTCAAAAGGATGGTCGGGATTGTGGCGCAAGTTAACAAAGCGAACTTGATGCCCGGAATCGATTGTTTGCACTTTGGTGGCGAGAATTAAAGTTTCCGCAATGCGGGTGGATTCGGAAAAACCGACATACCGGCGGCCGGGGAATCCTTTTTTGTGGGAACGGTGGCGGCCGTCGTGGCTGACCACCACCCAGTCAATTTCGTATTTCTGCAGAAACATGCGGCGGATGGCGGCCCAGCGGCTGCCGCTGAGAACGGTGGCGGGAAGCACAAACGCAACGCGCCGCTCCCGGGCAATTCTTTCATCGGCAAGGCAGGCAAAGGCGGAGCCGAGCCCGGCGTATAAACTGGCCGGCGTCCCCGTGAGGCGGTCGCGCAGTTCTTTCTGCATCTTTTCCACGTCGCTTTTGGAAAGCAGCGAGCCGAACAACGGATTCCAGTCGGTGTTTTTTGCATCCCCGGGGCCGCCGGCGCGGGTGTAGGGGGGATTTTGGATGATTAAGTCGGGGTTGTTTGGCAGGTCAACGTCGTGAACCAATTCCCCGCTGCCGGTGCGCCGCCCGGCGTCACCCTCGCCGCTGAACATGGTTTTTACGGCCGCCTTTGAGCCATGCAGGAAATCCAGACTGCCAAGCCGCGGGACAACGACTTTTTTGTTGTCGCGGTCGGGCGCCACATCGTGGGGCATGACATAAAGCGGCATCTCCTTGACCACTTGCCCGGTTTCGCTCATGGCCAAAGTTGCGGCGGTCAAGTGGACTGCGGCCGGCACCACATCGTAGCCGTGGATGACTTTTTCCAGCAGGTCTTTGGTCACCGCCGCCGGATCACCGCCGGCGCGGCGGTGCCGGCGCAGCACTTCCTGCATGGACGCCAGTAACAGAGTCCCGGTGCCGCAGGCCGGGTCGAAAATTTTCAGTTTGCCGACTGCCTGCGGGTCGGCCCAGTCCACGTGCTTCCAGCGCTCCGGGTCAAACGCCAGCGCGGCCAGCAACACCGCCGCGGAAATGGTGGTGTAATTTGTGGCGAGAAATTTGCGCGAGTCCAGCAGGCGGTGAAAAACCCGCCCGGCGATGTCGTGGCTGGTGGCGATGCCGGATTCCACCACCTCTTGCACCGCCGGCAGAAGCAGTTCAATGGCCTCCCGGTTTTGTGGCGCCGGCGTGTTGCTGAGCGCGAGGCGCGCGGTGTGGAAGATGGGCCACCAGTTTATCTTGAGTATTTCCTCCCACTGCACGGCCAATTTGGCCGGTGAAGAAACCGGCCGCGGGATGTTGTGGCCGCGCAGGTTGCTCGCGAGCAACTCCTGAAAAATCATCGCATTGGCCCACACCAGCGCGGACACGCTGGCGGCTTCGTCCTCCGGGGCGGTGTTCTCGGCCAGCGGGTTGTTTTGCGCCTGTTCAATCTTGTCCGCCGCCAGCGAAACCGCGCGGCCCAGGGCAGTGACGATTTTTTCAATGGACGCCGCCCCGGGGTCGGACTGGCTCCACCAATTCAGAAGCGCATCCGCCAAGTCGGACACCCCGCCGGTGGTTTCCTCCTGCCAAACCATGTCCCGCTCCTCCCAATGCGCGTCCACTTCGAGGCCGCGGTGGCCAATGGCAAATTTAAGGTCATCTGCGCGGATTAATTCACGCCTCAGGTCATCGCTGCGCTCGATATCGCGGAAACGTTCCGGATACACCAGGGCAAAAACACTGCGCACCGAAAGTTTCTGGTAGGCAAGCGGCGGGCGGGTCAGGCGGCTTGCGGCGTCATCGCGCACCGTCCGGGCCGGCGCAAATTCACATTCAATCACGACGCAGTCCGTGTCCCGGCTCACCACCACATCAAGTTGGGCGCGGCGCGGCTCAGTTAAACTCCGCTCAGGTTCCGCATCCAAGCCATGTCCGCGCAACAGTTCAGCCAGGCAAGTATTGAGAGTCGTTTCCACAGTCTTATGTCCTTTGTTCATTGGTGATTCCTCCCGGGTGCGCCCGTTTTTCTCAGTATAGCAGTTTTCCCCCGGTGCGCTCAGATAACGCCGGCCAGGCGTTGTTTTAATTCGCCGAAAGCGCGGGCGCGGTGGCTTAGGCGGTTTTTGCCGGCGGCGCTGAGTTGGGCGGCGGCGCAGTTTTGTTGCGGCACAAACAACACCCGGTCGTAGCCGAAGCCGCCCTCACCATCCTCGCAAAAAACACCTGTATTTTTTGCATGGCACGTCAACGGAAATGCCGGCGTTACAGGTGGACACCCGCCCCCGCCCCGAGACACCGCTGTCCACCGCCACCCTCGCATCCCCGGTGGCAATTCTTCCAATTTCCCCAACCCTCACAAATGCCCCAGCGGCAGTGCCGTGGTGTTTTTGATTTTTTCCATGGCGAAGTAGGAACTGACGTCGTAAATGTCGATGCTTTCAATCATGCGTTTGTAAACCGCATCGTAGGCCTCCATGGACGAGGTCACGACCTTCAGCATGTAGTCCACATCGCCGCTCATGCGGTAGAAGTCCACCACTTCCGGGATGGCGTTAACCACTTTGGCAAACCGCTGCAGCCATTCCTTGCTGTGGTTGTTGGTGCGGATATGCACGAACACGGTGATGCCGAGTCCGACTTGCTGCTGGTCCACCAGCGCCACCGTTTTGCGGATGATACCGTCGGCCTGCAACTTCTGCACCCGCCGCCAGCACGGGTTGCGGGTCAGCCCCACGGTTTCCGCCAGCGCCGCCAGCGGTACCGAGGCGTCCTCCTGCAGGCATTCCAGAATGCGCTTGTCTTTGCGGTCTAACATGTGCATTTTTTGGGATGAGATTCTAATATTAGCGCAATCCGGGGCAATTTTGGGATGCATTCCCGGCGCGGTAGTGGCATTTTACCTCAAAAAACAACCACAGAGGAACACCCATGAAACACTTCACCCGCTTGTTCACCGAGCACCCGGCTTCGGTGGGCGAAACCTACACCGGCCACATGCGCTCCGCCCTGCGCTACGCCGGCCTGTTCACCCGCTGTGCGGCGGCGGCGGCAGTGCATTCGGTGCTGCCGTTTCTGTTTCAGAGCACCGCCAGCGACCTGCTGTTCAAAATCCACGCCGAAATGTCGGCCCGCCGCAGCGCCGCCGGCCAGCCGCCGGGCCCGGCGCAAACCCGGGCGACTGGGGCCGGGGCGGCCTGAGTTTTTGCCGCAGTCAACGACTGCTGCGGCGGTTATTGCGGCAGGGCGACAAAAGTGCCGCCGTGGCGGCGGGTGACTTCGCGCATTAAAATTTCAAAACGCCCGCCGCCGTGGCCGGAAAGAAAACCGATGGCGTGGACTTTGGCCAGCGGTTTGCGGCTGATTTTGTCGGTGTTCAGCTTTGCCAAAGTTTGAATCACCGCGTCATATGAAGAGCCGGTGTAGTCGTCGCCGAAAATATAAACGGAAACTTTTTCGCCGGGCCTGGCGTAAGTTTTGAGCGCCACTTCCAGTCCTTCCACCGGGCTGCTGTTGGACAACCCCCCCCAGTTGCGCATGGCGCCCAGCACGCTTTTGCGGCGGCGCGGCGTGTCCGGAATCCATTTCCCCCGGTAGGAGCGGATGAGGTGGGCGCCGTTGTCGTTCATGATTTGGAAGCCTTTGACCGCCGGGTGAATGTCCAGAACATTTTCCATCTCGCGCAGCACCCGCGGCCAGATGTCCTGCATGCTGCCCGAGGTGTCCACGATAAAGATCACGTAGTCGCTGTCCACCGGGATGCCGCCCACTTCTTCGTCGCGGGTTTCGGCGGTGGCCGGCGTAATTGATGCGCGCTGCAGAATTTCCCTGGTGTTTTGCAGGCCGCTGGATTCTTTTTGCAGGCTGGCCGACTCAGCCTGCTTTTTGTTAAGTTGCGCCGCGGCGGCGGTTGCGGCCGCCAGCGCTTCCTGGTTTTTGCTTTGGCGCGCGGCGAGTTCCGTTTTTAATTGCTCGCGCCGGCCGGACAACTGTTGAATCTCGTCCTCCACCTGAAATGTGCGCGCCAGCAGCGTGCTGATGTCGCGGTTTGTATCCGACTCGGTGAAGCCGCTTTTGCTTATCAACAACAGCAGCACCACGGCGCCGAAGCCGCAGGACACCACGTCCAGAAACGACAGGCTGAAAATATCCCCGCCCCGGGCGCGGCGTTTCATGGCCAGTTCCCGGCCGGCGCAATCATCAGGCCGCGGCTGCCCGATGCCCAGCGCCAGTAGTACGGCGCGGCCTGCGGATCACCTTCCAGCGGCAGCAGGACCACGTTGATTTTTGCGCCGGGCGGGGTGGATTTGCGCGTCGTTTTTTCAAAGATTTTCCCCCGGCAGCGGCCGCCGACGGTGAGGCCGCTGCGGCAGCCATCACCCTCGCCCGCGGTGGGCAGGCCGTCGGTAATCAGGTAGATGTCGGTCGCGGGCGGGCGCAATTTTTGCAACTGCCGGAGCCCGGCCTGCAGGTTGGTGGCGCCGCTCGGCACCAGTTCGCCAATCGCCTTGAACAGCGCGGTGATGTCGGCGGCGTTTTTGCCGTCGTGCCAGGCCGCGCCGCCGAGGATTTTTGCGCTGCGGTTGAAGGCGATGAGCGACACCGTGCTTTTGTCCGGCAGACGGTTCAGCATCCAGCGCGCTGTTTTTGTTGCGCGCCGCCATTTTGGCCCGCTTTGTTTGTGCGCGTCGCTGCGAATCTTGCGCGCGATGATGTCCAGAAGTTTTTCGTCGGTCATGGACGCGCTGTGGTCGAGGAGGATGGCAATTCTTGGCCCTTCCATTTTCAGCCCGATAAGGTAGGACTCCTCGCCCGCCGCCGGGTCGGCCACCACATCGGCCGCCTGCTGCCGTTGGATTTCCTCCATATCGCTTTTGAGTTTTTCGTTTTCTTTTTTCTGCCGCGCGGTTTTTTCGTCGAGCGCCGCGGCCGCTTGTTGCGCGGCCAGAAGTTTTTGCCGCAACTCCCCGCCGCGTTTTTGTTCGGCGGAGTTGCGCCGGCGGATGTCCGCCACTTCTTTTTGCAGTTGTTCTTTCTGTTGTTCCAGCGTTTCCATTTCGCCCAGTGTCACGTCGGCTTCCACCGAGCCGCGGTCAAAATTGTGCTTGACGATGAGAAACAGCAAAATCACCGCGCCCAGCCCGCAGGCCATGATGTCCAGAAAGGCCAGGTTGAACCCCTCGGCTTTGCGGCGCGCGGACAAGTGCTAACTAATCCGCTTGAGGAGAAATTTCTCGCAGTACGACTGCGTTTCCACCAGCACGCCATCCTGCTCGCGCTGCAGTTGGTGCAGCAGAAACATGAGCACAATGCTGATGAGCAGCGCCACCAAAGTGGAGTTAAACGCAATGCCCAGACTTTCGGTCATGCCGGCAATGTCCCCGGCCAGCGCCTCTTCGGCCCGCGACAGGGCCTGGCCGATGCCGCGCACGGTGCCGATGAATCCCACCGACGGAATGGCCCAGATTAAATAGCGAATGGTGGAATTCTCCGCCTCCATGCGCACGCCCAGCGCCTCCACGCTGGCGCGGATGGCGTCGGAGGTGTTTTGCACGTCGCCGGTGGCGCGGTAGCGGCGCAAACTCGCGGCCAATGTTTCCACCAGCGGCGTTTCACGGTATTTTTTATCCAACTGCTCCAACTCTTGCAGGGCCTTTGCCAGCGACTCCTTGCCGGCCCCGGCGCTGTCCAGCAGGTCCACCGTGAACAAATACCGGGTGGAGCGCAGTTTGCCGTGTTTGCGCAGCATTAAATACGCGCCATAGAGCATTAAAATCACGCAAATTTCCTGCTCCATGTCTTTGAAAATGACGAACAGGTCGCGCGGCGCCGATTGCCCGGCCTGGCGCGCCGCTTCTATTGCAAACTCGGCGCGCGGAATGACCACGCCGAGGTACAAAAGATGCACCGCAACCGCCGCCGCCAGCAGCACCGCGATGTTGGTCCACAGTTCACGGCCGCCGATGTTCATCAGATGTCCACCGGGAAAGTTGCCGCGGAGTTGAGGCTGAGCTCAGGCGGTGAATTTTGCGCCGCGCTGTCATCGGCCACAGTTGCCAGGACGCCGAGCACCGCCAATGCAACCGCCGCAGCCGCCGCCGCGACCGCCGCCGCCGCGCGGTTTGAATTTTTATTGCGCTGCATGGTTGCCGCCGTACAAATACCGTGCCACCCGGAAGCCCAAATCGTCGCGGCCGCCGGCCGATGTTTCACGAAACGACGCCCGCAGTTCGGTCAAACTTGCCGAGCGCCAGTTGGAGCCCTTGAACACATGCGCGCCGCCGTGCGCGGCGCCCATGGGGTCCACTTCAATAGCACCGCCGCGCGGCGGAGTCAACGAATACACGTCGTGCACCCACTCGCTGGCATTGCCGCTGAGGTCGAACAGCCCGGCGCGGTCGGCCGGGAAACTTCCCACCGGCGCCAGGCCGGCAAAACCGTCGGTGTAGCGCGGAATATAAGACGCGGTTTTGCCCTTGGCCGACTCGTCCGCAAAGTTGCCGGCGCGCGGCGGCACCTGCGCTTGGTCGCCCCAGGTGAAGCGCGTCTGCTGCGGCCGCCCGGCCTTGCGCGCAAGATACTCCCACTCGGCCTCGCTCGGCAGGCGGTAGCCGTCACTCCCGCCGCCGGCCTTCACCCACCCGCCGTTGCGCCGCGCATAAAACGGCTGCAGCCCCTCCCGCGCGCTGAGCCAGTTGCAAAACGCCGCCGCATCGGCCCACGCAACATTGGTCACCGGCGCGGTGGGCGGGCCGGCTTTCCCGCTTTGGAACAAACCGAACTGCGCCACGGTGGTTTCGTGCAGCGCGACATAAAAAGGCCGGGCCAGCCGCACCGCGCGTTCAAACTCATTGGCGCGGCGGCCTTTTTCATGGCGCGGCGCGCCCATGTTGACGGCGCCCGGCCTGGCAAACAGTTTCATCGTCATTCCCGCATGGTTTTTGTACAGCGCCGGGCTTTCCTCAAGCCGCGCCTGCATTTCCGTTTTCAGTACCGCGTCCACCCGTTTGACGCCGCCGGTGGACGGCGTCACCGTGCGGGTGACGCTGCGGTAGTTTGGCTTGCTGAGGGTGATGGTGTGCGGCGCCGTGCTGAGGCGCAAATCCAGCGGCGTGGCGCCGGCGACTGTGCCGTCAACGGTCACCGTCGCCGGCGGGGTGGACGTCACTTTCACCTCGCCGGTCTCGGCGCGCAACGTCATGCGCACCACGTTGGATGCGCCGGCGGCGGCGGTGAACTTCCGCACCTGCCGGCCATGGCCGGGCTTGGCGTAGGCCGCAGTGTGTTCACGGCCGGCGGTGACGGTCACGGCATCGGTGTTGCGGATGCGCCGGCCGTTCACCAGCAACGTGCCGCCGGCCGGGCTGAGCGCAAAGCGCACCGTGGCGTCCAGCGGCGGCAGGTTGTAGTTGCGGGTGACGGCCGGGGCGGCGTTGGTGACGGTGACGGTGTCGCGCACGGTCTTGCGGCCGGCGAGGGTGACGGTGAGGGCGTGGCTTCCGCCGCCCACGTCGATGGCCAGCGGGGCGGTGCCGGCGGTCGCGCCGTCCATGGTGACGGTTGCACCAGGCGGAACGGTGGTGACATGCAGCCGGCCGCTGAGCCGGGCGAGGTTTACCGTGCGACTCACTTCTTCGCCGCGCTTGATGTTGACGGTGAACGTGGCCACTTCATGGTGCGGGTGGTCGGCGCGCACCCGGCGCATGCCGGGTTTGACCTCGGCGGTGGCGCCGGCGCCGCTTGCGACCAGCGCGCCGTCCACAAACCACCGGGTTTCCGGCAGCGCCGGGCTGGCCGCCAGCAGAAGCATGGACGGCGCCTCGCGCATTACCACCTCGACCAAATTCCCGCGCCGCCCGGCGGCGACGTCGACGGTCTCGGTGATGAAACCCGGGGCGGCGACGGTGATGGTCACGTCGCCGGCCGAGTACACCTTGCCGCCGACGGCGAAGCCCACACCCCGCGCGATGCCCACCACCGCCGAAGCCGCCGCGGCGGCCGGCGAAACGCTGACTGCAATGCCGCGCGTGTAAACAAAAAACGCGGCGGCCGCAACGGCGACCACGGCAACGGCGAGCGCGACCGCGGCGCCGGTGCGGCGGGAGCGGGCGCGCGCCCGGGCCAGTTCCCGGTTAAATTTGCTCATCGCAAACCACGGTCACGGCCAGCGGCGCGCGGTCATGACGCACCGTCAGCGTCACCAACTTGGAGCGGTAGCCGCGCCGCCGGCCTTCAAAAGTGTACACGCCGGGGCGCAATTCCAACGTGCGCCGTTCGGTTTTGCCGATGACGCCGACGCCGCGCACGCGAATGTCGGTTTGGTTGTCGGAGTGGACGGTCACCGTCGCCGGCCGCCTGGCCGCGGCCAGAAGCCCGGTTAACTTTTCCCCGCGCCGCGCCAGCGACGGGCTGAACGGGTACAACTTGCGGGCGTCGTGCAGAATTTTTTCCGCCGCCGCCGCAACATTCGGCGAAAACAGCCGCTGCGGCCGCGCGATGTGGGAATTCATGTTTTTGCGCGCGCTTAGGATCGCCCGGGCGCGTTTTTCCCCGGCCACCGCTTCGGCGTGGACCGCGTCAATTTTTCCCGCCTGTTGAAAGGCCCGCAGCGCGCCGTCCCAGTCATCCTCCGCCGCGGCCCGCGCGCCGGCGCGCAGGTGTTTTTGCAGGGTGAGGGCGCGGTCCAAATCATTAATTTCGCGGCCCAATACCGCCGCTTCCTCGCGGCCGGGAAAAACTTTCTTCGCGGCATTCCAGTGGCGCAGCGCGGATGCCAGGTCGCGTTTTTCCAGCGCGCCGAATCCGGCGGTGATGTTTTCGGTGAATGCGCGCTCGGCAATGGCGCTGGTGACGGTTTGCAAACGTTGCCGCGCCGCATTGCGCGCCGGGTCCAGTTGCACAACTTCCGCCAGCGCTTTTTGTTCGGCGCGCGGCCGGTTTTCAGCGCGCGCCTGTGCGGCGGTTTGCAGCAGTTCCAGCACCCGCGGCAAAACATCAATGCGCCCGCGCAACTCCCGCGCCGCCGCATGCTGCGGTTTCAGCAACAGCGCGGTGGTGACGGCGGCGGCGGCGGTTTGATGGTCGTTTGCATCAAAAGCGTCAGCGGCGGCTTTGATGTTCACGCGAAATCTTTCCTCGGCCTGCCGCAAAATCCCGCCGGCCGTTGTTTGCGCGTTTTGCAGCAGTCCGAGGGCGGAGGAATAGTTGCCGGCGTCAAAAGCGCGCAATGATTTTTCTTTGCCGTCAAAAATTAATTCATGCGCATCCGCCGCCCAAACCGATGCCGACACCGCCGCCAGCGCCGGTTCGGTTTCGCTGTGGAAAATTTTCAGTTGCGATTTATATTGTTCACGCAGCGGGTTATCGGCCGGGTTGGTTGCCGCCGGGGCCTGCGGCGCGCGGTCCACTGTCACCGCCGGCGTCACCGCCGGCGCGCCGCCGAGCCATGGCCAAACATAAAAATACGCCGCCGCCCCGCCGCCGAAAACCACCGCGCAAGCGCCGGCCGCCGCCAGCGCCATCCGCCGCAACCCCTTTTTGCGCCGCGCATCGCTCTCCCGGGCGCGGGAGATTTTTTCTCCGAGGCTGTTGCCCATGGTTGTTACAGTTGCGTTTCGGGCGTCGCTTCCTGTTCGTAGATGCGCTGCAAAAAAGCGCGCCACTGGGCAAACTGCTCGGCCGCGTCGCCGGTGAGTTTTTCGGTGCGGCCCTCAAACTCCACCACCTGCGGCGCCAGTTGAATGTCAAGAGATTCGCCGAGTTCGGCCAGCGCCTCGCGGTGCACTTTGGCCTGCGCGCTGTTGTGAAAACTGGCCCCCAGCAGCGCGCCGCCGGCAATGGTGCCGGTCACCGCCGCCACATCGGCCGCAGCGGGGTTGTCGGTGCTGGCCGCGGCCGCAATGCCGCCGATGAGGGCGGCGGCGCCGGCGATGCCTTGCACGATGGATTTTTTCTTCGCCTTGCGCGCGGCTTTGGCCTCGGTGAGCGCCGCGGCCTGCCACACGGCGTAACTTTCGCTCATCTTGCGGTCGAAATTTTCGTAATGGGTTTGCATGTTGTCGATAAAAAGACTGTCGCGCACCCGGATGCCGCGGGTGCGGTTCAGCATGGGGTCATTCTCGTCCGGCAGGCCGCTGAGTTTGGTGACGCCGCCGCTTTGGCGCAAATAGCCGGCGAATGCGTCCGCCGCAAAAGATTGGGCAAAGCGCATCTCGGTGACGGCGCGCAACTCGGCCAACTGGGCGTCTTTTTTGCGGCGCAGCAACTTTGCAACGTCTTCCGCGGCGCGCGTAAAGATCGGCTGGTAGGCGTCTTTGCCCTTGTTGCGCAGGTCTTTGTGGAACCGTTCCTTGACCCGGTGGCGGTAGATTTTATTCATCCACTGGCGGCCGGAAATGTCCACCACCTGCAGGCTGAACTGCACGTCTTCACCGTTGGATTTCAGGATTTTGCCGAGCACGTACAAATCACCGCTGGCGGATGCATCCGGGGCCACCCGCACCGCGCCGAAAGTCGCGGTGTCCTCCAGCGCATGTTT
Organism: Gammaproteobacteria bacterium; assembly: GCA_028817275.1. Taxonomy (GTDB): domain Bacteria; phylum Pseudomonadota; class Gammaproteobacteria; order Arenicellales; family Spongiicolonaceae; genus Spongiicolonus; species Spongiicolonus versatilis. Next base: position 15,646 of record JAPPPZ010000123.1, on the reverse strand, counting down.
CATGTTGAGCGCGAATTTGTTGGACTCGGCGCGGCGCAACTCGGGCCAGATGCCTTTCTTTTCGTATTGGTCCGAATCGGCCGGCAGGCCCGGGTCAAACACCGGCACAATCACATCCAGCCGGGTGCCGGCATAAACGGCCGGCGGCGTTTGGGATGCGCCGCCGGCGGTGGCGGCGCCGGGCCCCACTTTGGCCACTTTGCCGCCGCTCTGGCCCGGCCCGACTTTGACCACGCCGTCGCCGGTGGCGCAACCGGCCAGAAGAGTGAACGCGGCAAAAAGCGCGCAGAGGGTTTTGCTGTTCATTGGGATTCCTCGTCAACGGTCGGCAGGCCTTTGTATTTGCGGTACTCGTTCCACAGAGCGGCCTTGGTTTCAGGGTCCGGCTCGGCCATGGCGGCGGCGCGAATTTGCGCTTCCACAATGCTGTCGTTGTCGGCCGGCGGAATATCTTCCGGGAGTTTGCCGCCGGAGTCACCGCCCGGCTGCTGCGCGGCGGCGGTTTGCGCGGGTTCTTTTTGTTCGGCGGCGGCTTCGGTTCCGGAAACGGAGGCTGAGGCCGCCGCCTCGCCGCCGCCGCCGCCCTCGCCTTCACCCTCGCCCTCACCCTCGGTGCCGGCAATGGATGCGGATGCGCCGGATTGCGCGCCGCCGCCGGAAGAATTCTGGCAGTGCGAGTAGCGGCTCAGCGATTCCTGAAAAGCCTGCTCCATCAGCGCCAGTTTTTCCGCTTTGGTCAACGTGGCGTCGTCCTCATAATGGATTTCCACCTCGGTGCAGTCGTCGCCGATTTGCCCCCACGCCGCCGGCGCGGAAAACAGCAGCAGGACAACGGCGGCCCGCGCAAGAAATTGCACTGCGCATGTCATGGCGGCAGTATAGCACTGCCAACCACCCTCCCCCCGCCGCCCGCTCATCCACTCACGCATTCCACCCCGCGCGCCGTGTGCCGCAGGCGGAGGGCGATGATTTCCACGCCCATGGCGGCGGCCTGTTCCAGGGTGTCGGCGTATTCCGGGTCAATGGCGCGGGCCGGGGTGAAGTGGCCGCCTTCCGGGCGGTTGACAGCGAACAGGACGACCGCGCGGCGGCCGAGTTTTCTGGCGCGCATCAGCAGTTGCAAGTGTTTGCGGCCGCGCCCGGTGACGGCATCGGGGAACTGCACGCTGTCGCCCACCAACAGCGTCGCGTTTTTAACTTCAACAAAAGCATCCGCGCGGTTTTTGCCGCGCAGGCAAAAGTCAAAACGCGCCGGCGCCATGCCCGGCGAATGGAAAACCACCTCGCGCCGCATCTCACGGTAGCCGGCCAGTTGCGGGATGCGGCCGTGGGTGAGGGCGTGGGCGATGATGTGGTTCACCCGCACGGTGTTCACCCCGATCCAGCCGCCGCCCATGTCCACGCGCTCCAGCGTGTACGGGAATTTGCGCCCGGGGTTTTCACTGCGCGAGAGTTGCGCCGGCGCGCCCGGCTTCCAGCAGGCGGTCATGGCGCCGGTGTTGGGGCAGTGGGCGGTGATGATGCCGCCCCGGGCCAGTTGCACATCGGCGAGGAACCGCTGGTAACGCCGCAAAATTGTGCCGCGGTACAAGCGCGGCATGGGGTACACCCGGCCGCTCACACCAGCAGGCGCCGCCGCGCAAACTTCAGCGCGACCCACAGCGACGCTGCCGTGTAGGCCAGCAGCACCGCAAAGTGCAGCAGCGGCTGGTCCAGCGGCTGCCCCACCACCAGCGGCCGCAGCAGCGCGACGGCGTGGGTCAGCGGCAGCCACTGCGCCACCGCCTCGGCCGCCGGCGGCAGCACCTCCACCGGGTAGAACACGCCGCAAAACACGAACATGGGCGTGATGAACAGCGTCAGGTAGTAGGAAAAAAAGTCGTAACTCCGCGCCCGCGTCGTCACCACCATGGCCATGGAGGCAAAGCACACGCCGCTGACAAAAACCACCGGCAGCGCCAGCAGCGCCCCCGGCCCATGCACGCTGCCGAACAGCGCCACCACCAGCAGAATGCAGGCGCCGGTGAAGGTGCATTTGGTGGCGCACCACAAAACCTCGCCGAGCATGATGTCCGCCACCCCCAGCGGCGTCGCCAGCAGCGCCTCGTACGTGCGCTGCGGCACCATGCGCGTGTACACCGACCACAGCGCCTCGTAACTGGCGGTGAACATGGCCGAGGAGGCGATGATGCCGGAGGCGACGAAATCCAGGTAGCGCATCCCGCCGATCTCGCCGATGAAATAACCGACGCCGAAACCCAGCCCCACCAGGATTAAAAAAGGCTCGCCGATATTCAGCACCAGGCTCGGCCCCAGCAGCCGCCGCCACACCAGAAAGTTGCGCCGCCACACTGCAAACATCGCAAACATCGCAAACCTCGCCGGTCAATCGCGCAGCCCGCGCCCGGTCAGCCGCAGGAAAACGTCCTCCAGCGACGCCGGCCGGTGCAGTACGTCGGCCCCGGCCACCGTTTTCAACGCCGCCGCCACCGTTTCCGGCGCCGCGGAATACGCCAGCACCACATCGCCCACCGTTTCCACCCGCGCCCCCGCCGTTTCGGCCGCCGCGGCCGCCGCCCCCGCGGCTGCCTCCACCTCAAACACATGCGGCTCCACCGTCCGGCGGATTAATTCCTTCGGCGCGCCGCGCGCAATGATGCGGCCGGTGTCCATGATGAACACCTCGTCGCACAGCCGCTCCGCCTCCTCCATGTAGTGGGTGGTCAGCAGCATGGTTTTGCCCTGCTGCCGCAACTGCCGCAGCCGCGCCCAAATCAGGTGCCGCGCCTGCGGGTCCAGCCCGGTGGTGGGCTCGTCCAGCACAATCAATTGCGGGTCATTGACCAGCGCCCGGGCGATGGACAGGCGCCGCCGCATGCCGCCGGACAGCGTCTCAATGCGCGCATCGCCGCGGCCGCCGAGGGCGGCAAAATCCAGCAGCGCCTCCTTGCGCCCGGCGAATTCCGCGGCCTTGATGCCGAAATAGCGCGCGTAGGTTTCCAGATTCTCGGCGGCGGTGAAGTCCGGGTCCAGGTTGTCCAGTTGCGGCACCACCCCGGTTCTCGCCCGCACCTTCACCGCCGCCGCCGGCATGGCCATGCCAAACACCGCCAACTCGCCGCCGGACAGCGGCGACTGGCCCAAAATCATGCGAATTACGGTGGTTTTGCCGGCCCCGTTCGGCCCCAGCAGCCCGGCGCAGGCCCCCGCCGCCACCGAAAAATCCACCCCGCAAACCGCCTCCCGCCCGTTGTAACTTTTGCGCAGCCCGCTTGCCGAAATCATGCCGCCGATTATACGCCCGCCGCCGCCGCCATGCGCCGTGCAGTCACCGTTTTCGCCACTCAAACCAGCGTTTCCGCGGGTGCAACCACCATTCCGGCCCTTGCAACCACCGTTCCCGCGCTCCAAACCACCGTTTTTGCATCCTGCACCGCCATGTTCAGTGCCCGGCGTACATTTCCTCCACCTCCGCATCAAACTGCTGCAGGATGCTGGCGCGCTTGAGTTTGAGGGTGGGGGTCAGCAGGCCGTTTTGCACCGTCCACGGTTCGGTGGTGGCGCTCACCTTGCGGATGCGGGCGTAGCCGGGGAAGCGGCGGGTGCGGGTTTTGATGCGCGCCAGCAAAACCTCCGCCGGCGTCTCCTCGTTCACCACGGCCAGGGCGGCGAGGAACGGTTTGGCCTCGCCAATCACCATCACCTGCTCAAACAACGGGTCTTCGCTGATTGCCGCCTCCATGTCGGCCGGCGGAATTTTCTCGCCGGTGGACAGCACCAGAATTTCCTTGCGCCGGCCGGTGATGTAGACAAAGCCGTCGGCGTCCATGCGCGCGCAGTCGCCGGTGCGCAGCCAGCGGTCGCCGCCGCCGCCGGTGAAGGCGGCGCGGGTGGCGGCCTCGTCGCGCCAGTAGCCGCGCATGATGTTGGGGCCGCGCGCCAGCAGTTCTTCGCCATCGCCGATTCGGAGTTGCACATTGCCCAGGGGCTTGCCGATGCTGCGCGGGCGGTTGGCGGCCGGGGTGTTGGAGGTGAGCACCGGCGCCGACTCGGTGAGGCCGTAGCCCTGGCAAATGTCCACGCCGAGGGCGAGAAAGGTGCGCGACACATGAAAGGCCAGCGGCGCGCCGCCGCAAACGGCGAGCCGCAGCCGGCCGCCGAGGGCCGCGGCGATTTTGCGCGCCACCGGTTTGCCGATGAGCGGCCACAGCGGCGCATCCGGCGTCCACCAGCCGCGGCCCTGGCGGCGCAAAAATTTCCGCCAGCCGACGGCCACCGCAAGGTGAAAAAACATTTTGCGCAGGCGCGGCCCGGCGTCCAGTTGCGCGGCGAGTTTGCGCTGCACGCGTTCAAAGATTCGCGGCACCGCAATTAAAACGGTGGGGCGCATCTCGCGCAGGTCGTCGGCCAGTTGGTCGATGGAGCGGTTGAACGCCACCTCGGCGCCGGCCATCACCGGCAGGTAGTAGCCGACGCTGCGCTCAAACGTGTGCGACAGCGGCAGGAAGGAAAGAAACAAATCATCGGTGCGGATTTTAATTTTCTGAATGCTGCCGTGCACATTCCACAGGATGTTGGCGTGGCTCAGCATCACGCCCTTGGGCCGGCCGGTGGTGCCGGAGGTGTACACAATGCTGGCCAGACTGTGGGGGTCGCCGCGGTAGGCGGTGGCATTGCCGGCGCCATCGGGCAGATGCTGTGCAAAATGCACGCGGCCGTCACCGCCGCCATCGCCGTCCACCACAAACACCCGGGCGATGGACGGCAGCGAGTCGTCGCTTTCCTCGGCGATGTGCCGCCATTGCTCATGCCGCTGCACCACCAGCGCGCGCGCCTCGGTGTGGCGGAGAATGTAAACCAGGTTGCTCGCGCGGTCGTCCACATACAGCGGCACCACCGCCAGGTTCAGGCCCAGCGCCGCCTGGTCCACCGCCGCCCAGTGGCGGCTGTTCGCATGCAGCAGCGCAACGCGCTCGCCGGCGGCCAGTCCCATCGCCCGAAACGCCGCCTGCCAGCGCGCCGCCTCATGCGCCACATCGCTCCACGAAAAAGTTTTCCACTGCCCGGCATCGGCGTCAAACTCATGGAACGCGGCCTTGTGCGGCGACCGCGCCACCCGCTCGGCAAACAACCCGGACAAAGTCCCGGCCTGCCCGGCGGCAATAATGTCGGTGGCGGCGCGGCTTTCGCGTTTGGGGGGGCGGTTCATTTTTTCGCGGGCTTGGGAACTTGACACGGGCGCTTTCCCGTCAAATTCTACGCCAAATGTATCTTAATGCGCCCGCCCGTCAAATTAATCCGCTGCATTCCGCCGCGGGCAAACCCGGCACATCGGGAAATGCGGCGGTGTCATATGAAAACGCCCGCGCCATTTTGACTCGCGCCGGCGGTTTTTTAAGTGGATACGACTTCACCCTGAATCCATACAACGGCTGCTCTTTCGGGTGCACATATTGTTATGCGGCTTTCTTTTCGCGCGGCGGATTTTACCCGGATGACTGGGGCAAATGGGTGCGGGTCAAGGAAAACGCCGTGGCGCTTCTGGAGAAGCACAAGCCGGGCAGCCTTGGCGGCAAACTCATCTACCTGAGCAGCGTCACCGACCCGTACCAGCCGCTGGAAAAGAAACTGCGCCTGACCCGCGCATTGCTGGAGGCGTTAGCGGCGCACAAGCCCAAACTCGTGGTGCAAACCAGAAGCCCGATGGTCGCAAGAGATTGCGACGTGTATCAAAGGATTGAACAAGCCGGCGGGCGCGTTCAGGTGAACATGACCATCACCACCGACGATGAAAATATTCGCCGCGCCTTTGAGCCGTCCTGTCCGTCCAACGCCGTGCGCATGGGTGCCATCGGCCAAGTGGCGCAAGCGGGCGTGGATGCCTGCATCACCATGACGCCCCTGCTGCTGGTTTCCAATCCGGATGGCTTTGTGAAAGATTTATCGGCCACCGGCGTGAAAAAATTTATCGCGCAGCCGTTTCATTTCGGCAAGGGCAAATTCGTCGCCCAGACGCGCGCCGAGGCGGTGGCGGTGATGGCGGAAAAATTAAACTGCGGCGAGGCCGAATATCAGGCGCGTTACCTGAAACATTACCAGCGGGTGTTCGCCACGTTGAAAAAAAGCCTGCCCCATCTCGGCGAGGGCAAGGACGGTTTCGCCCCGCCGTTTTGACCGCTATCCGGCGGCCGGGTCGAACTCATCCACCGAAATCGCCGCAAAAGTCGCCGCCCGCGCCGCCGTCAGTTGCGCCGCCTCCTCGGCACTGAGCGCGCCTTCCTCCGCCAGCGCCTTCACCCACGTTTCATGGGCAACGCCGACCGGCTGCGCGCGGCCTTCTTTGCGCAGGCGTTTTTCCACCGGTTCCGCGCGCAGGACGGCGGTGAGGGCGTGCTCCAGCCGGCCGGTGACATCGGCGGCATCGGCGCTGCGGTAAATTCCGTTCACCAGCCGCTCGCGCGCCGGCCCCGGCGTGGTCATCAGCGCGGCGATTTTTGCGCCGGTTGCATCGGCCGGCGGCGATGCGCGAAAACCAAAGGGCGCCACCGCCAGCCGCAACGCCACCGCCATCGCGCGCGAGGGAAAATTGTGCAGCACGCCCTGCAGCGCCGTTTCCACCTCGGCCAGGCTGTGCTCACAGGCCCAGGCCAGCAGCGGGCGGTCCTCTTCCGGCGCGCCGTCTTCGTGGAAGATTTTCAACGCCGCGCTGCACAAATACAGATGCCCCAGCGCATCGGCGAAACGGCCGGCGATTTTTTCCCTGCGCTTCAGCGCGCCGCCGAGCAGCAGCAGCGACACATCGGCCAGCAGCGCAAACGCCGCGCACCATCTGGCCGCCCGGCGGTAGTAGTTGCGCTCGCTTCCGCCGGCGGCGGGCGGTACTTTAACCGTGAACCCGCCGCCAACGGCGCGGACAAAAGCGCGCGCCGCATTGCCGGCGGTGTACGCCAGGTGTTCGCACAGGACGCGGTCAAACTCGTGCAGCGCATCGTCGCCATCGTCAGCGGCGGCGGCCATCTCGCGCAGCAGGAACGGGTGGCAGCGCATGGCGCCCTGGCCGAAGATGATTAAACTGCGGGTCAGGATGTTGGCGCCCTCCACGGTGATGGCGATGGGCAACTGCTGGTAGGCGGCGGCGAGGTAGTTGGCCGGGCCGGCGCAGATGCCGCGGCCGCCGTGGATGTCCATGGCGTCGCACACCACGCGCCGCCCGCCCTCGGTGAGGTGGAACTTGACCATGGCCGAAATCACCGACGGTTTTTCCCCCTGCAGCAGCGCGGCCAGGGTCAGCCGCCGGGCGGCGTCCATGGCGTAGGTGGTGCCGCCCATGCGCGCGAGGACTTCTTCCACGCCTTCAAATTTGCTGATGGGCAGGTTGAACTGGCGGCGCACCCGGGCGTAGGCGCCGCTGGCGGCGCAGGCCAGTTTGGCCATGGCGACCCCGGAGGCCGGCAGCGAAATGGCGCGGCCGGCGGCGAGGGATTCCATCAGCATGCGCCAGCCTTTGCCGATGCCGTCGCGGCCGCCGATGATCCAGTCCAGCGGAACGAAGACCTCGTCGCCGCGAATGGGGCCGTTCATGAAAACCGCCGACAGCGGCCGGTGGCGGGCGCCGAGGCTGAGTCCCGGGGCGTTGTGCGGCACCAGCGCGCAGGTGATGCCGAGGTCCGGATCGCCGCCGCCCAGCAGGCCGTCCGGGTCACAGGCGCGAAACGCGAGTCCGATAACGGTGGCCACCGGGGCCAACGTGATGTAGCGCTTGTCGCAGGTGACTTTGAAGCCCAGCACTTTGGTACCGCCGCGCTCCACTTCGGTGAGCACGCCGCTGTCGGTCATGCTTGCGGCGTCGCTGCCGGCCCACGGACCGGTGAGGGCGAAGCATGGAATGTCGCGGCCGGCGGCGAGGCGCGGCAAGTGGTGGTTTTTCTGCTCCTCGGTGCCGTAGTGCAGCAGCAACTCGGCGGGGCCGAGGGAGTTGGGCACCATCACCGTCACCCCGGCGCTGGAACTGCGGCTGCACACCTTCAGCACCACCGCCGAGTTGGCCGCCGGTGAAAAACCGAGGCCGCCGTAGCGCTGCGGAATGTTGATGGCGAAAAACTTTTTTTCCTTCAGAAAATTCCACACCGCCGGCGGCAGGTCGCGGTTTTCGGTGATTTCCCAGTCATCCAGCATCGCGCACAACTCCTCCACCGGCCCATCGAGATAAGCGCGCTCGGCGGCGGTGAGGGCGGCCGGCTTTGTCGCCAGCAGTTCGCCGAAGTCCGGGTCGCCGCGGAACAATTGCGCGTCCCACCACACCGTGCCGGCGTCGATGGCCTCGCGCTCGGTGGCCGACACCGGCGGCAGGGTTTTGCGGATGCGCGCCAGCAGCGGCGCGCTCAGCCAGCGCATGCGCCAGGCCGGCGTCAACATCACCGCCGCGCCGCCGAGAAACAGAATCCACAGCAGCAGCCCGGAAAAAAACCCGACACCGCCGCCGAGGCTGAGCAGCAAAAGCAGCCCGGCGCCGCCGGCCAGCCACACCTCGCGCGGCAGCGCGCGCCTTGCATGCACAAACAGCAGCGCAAGAACAACGGCGAGGGCGACGAGGTAAACCATGGCGGTTTAAGGGTGGGGGCGGCCGAAAGCGGCGACTTTCTCGCGCACCTGGTGGGCGACGCTGAGGGCGCGGATGCCGTCGCCGCCGTTGACCAGCGGGCGGCCGCCTTTTTTCACGGTGGCGGTGAAGTGGTGCAACTCGGCGTCCAGCGGCGGCTGCGCCGGCACCGGGATGTGCTCGCGAATGATGCGCGGAAAGCCGCCGTCGCCGTCGCCAACACCGCCGGCGGTGCGCGCCTCCTCAATCTGCTGGTCGTTGAAGTTGAGCGCCAGGTAGCGGTCGCGGGCGAAGACGCGGATGCGGCGGAATTTTTTTTCCGACACGCGGCTGGCGGTCACATCGGCCACCGCGCCGTTGGCGAACTCAAGGCGCGCGTTGGCGATGTCAACGTGCCGCGTCATCACCGGCGAGCCCACCGCCGAGATGTAGGTGATTTCGGAGTCAACCATGGTCATCACGATGTCAATGTCGTGGATCATTAAATCGGTAATCACATCGGTGCCGGCGGCGCGCTCGACAAAAGTGCCGAGGCGCTGCGACTCAATAAAGCGCGCGTCCTTGATGCGCTCGGCCATGGCCATGACGCCGGCGTTAAAACGTTCAAGGTGGCCAATCTGCAAAATCGCCCCGCTCTTTTCGGCGGCGGCGACAATGTTGCGGCCGCCGGCGAGGTCGGGGGCGATGGGTTTTTCCAGCAGAACATGCACGCCACGCGCAAGAAAGTCCACCGCCACCTCCTCATGCGCCTCGGTGGGCACCGCAATGCTGACCGCGTCCACCCGCCCGAATAATTTCTCCCGCGCGGTAAACCCGCCGCAGCCGCATTCCCCGGCCACCCGCGCCGCCGCCGCCGCATCAATGTCCGCCACGCCGGCAAGTTTCACCCCCTTCATCCCGGCATAAATCCGCGCATGCAAACTGCCAAGATAACCAACGCCGACAACGCCGATGCGGAGAGGAGGGGGCATCTGGGGGAGTATAGCAAAGGGGGCGGTTTGGCGGCGGCGGTGAGGGTCCGCCGCCGGTGCTATACTCGCCGCCGCCCCATGGCCAAAAACCTCAACACCGTCAGCCGCCGCATCACCGCGCCCCGTTCACAAGGGGCGTCGCAGGCCATGCTGTACGGCGCCGGCCTCAGCGAGGCCGACATGGACAAGGCGCAGGTCGGCATCGCCAGCGTGTGGTGGGAGGGCAACACGTGCAACATGCACCTGAACGACCTCGCCTTTGATGTGCGCGAAGGCGTCGCCGGGGCCGGCATGGTCGGGCTGCGCTTCAACACCATCGGCGTCAGCGACGGCATTTCCATGGGCACCTCCGGCATGAGTTACTCGCTGCAGTCGCGCGACCTCATCGCCGACTCCATTGAGACGGTGGTCGCCGCGCAGTGGTATGACGCGTGCATCACCATTCCCGGCTGCGACAAGAACATGCCCGGCTGCGTCATGGCCATGGGCCGCGTCAACCGCCCCGGCCTGATGGTTTACGGCGGCACCATCCGCCCCGGCACCGGCCGCGACGGCCGCGCGCTGGACATCGTCTCGGCGTTCCAGAGTTACGGCGAGTTCATCGGCAAGCGCATCACCGATGACGCCCGCCGCGACATCGTGCGCAACGCCTGCCCCGGTGCCGGCGCCTGCGGCGGCATGTACACCGCCAACACCATGGCCAGCGCCATTGAGGCCCTCGGCATGTCTCTGCCCGGCAGCGCCTCCACCCCGGCCACCGACCCGCTGAAGGCCGATGAGTGCCGCCGCGCCGGCGCCGCGGTACGCGAACTGCTGGAGCGCAACATCACCCCGCGCGACATCATGAGCCGCGAGGCTTTTGACAACGCCATGGTGCTGGTCAGTGTGCTCGGCGGCTCCACCAACGCGGTGCTGCACCTCATCGCCATGGCGCGCGCCGTGGGCGTCACCCTCACCCTGGACGACTTCCAGAACATCAGCGCGCGCACCCCGTACCTCGCCGACCTCAAGCCAAGCGGCAAATACGTGATGGAAGACCTGCACAAAGCGGGCGGCATTCCGGCGGTGATGAAGATGCTGCTGGCCGAAGGCATGCTGCACGGCGACTGCATCACCGTCACCGGCCGCACCATCGCCGGCAACCTCGCCGATGCGGCGCCGCTGGCTGAAGGCCAGGACGTGATTGCACCGCTCAGCGCGCCCATCAAGTCCACCAGCCACCTGCAAATCCTGCGCGGCAACCTCGCCCCCGGCGGCGCCGTGGCCAAAATCACCGGCAAGGAGGGCACCCGCTTCACCGGCCGCGCGCGGGTGTTTGACTGCGAGGAGGACATGCTGGCCGCGCTGGAACAGGGCGCCGTCACCAAAGGCGACGTCATCGTCATCCGCTACGAGGGCCCCAAAGGCGGCCCCGGCATGCCCGAGATGCTGACCCCCACCAGCGCCATTGTCGGCGCCGGCCTGGGCGGCGAAGTGGCGCTCATCACCGACGGCCGATTCTCCGGCGGCAGCCACGGTTTCCTCATCGGCCACGTCGTCCCCGAAGCCCAGGAAGGCGGCCCCATCGCCCTGCTGCAGGACGGCGACGCCATCACCATCGACGCCGAGTGCAACACCCTGGACGTCGCCCTCAGCGAATCCGAACTCAGCCGCCGCCGCAAGGAGTGGACCATGCCGCCCTACAAAGCCGAGCGCGGGACGCTGTTCAAATACATCCGCTGCGTGCGCGATGCGAGCGAGGGGTGTGTGACGGATGAGTGAGTTGGCCGCATGAAAACCCCCGCAGAAGAAAAACTCGACGCGCTGAAAAATAAATTCGGCGCGGTCAACAAAATCGGCGATGGGCGTTCCCTGTTCCACATTCCGGCCGCCGACATCATCGTGTATTTCCGCTATTCCAGAATAACCGAGGGGCGCGTGCCATATGCGTTCTACGGTTTGCGCAGGAAAGACGTGGACTTGATGGTGAAGCAGGGCAAAACAAGTTTTTTGTTTTTGCTGACCGACCAGCCGGATAAAAATGCATTCGTGCCTTTCAAGCGGTTCGAAAGTTATTTTGCCAACGTCGAAGCGTCCGCCGACGGCCAGTATAAAGTGCTGCATTTTTTCCGCGACAGCGGCCGGGAGTTGTACTTCGCCAATATCGGCAAATTCAGTTCGGAGTCTTTCACCCATATGGAAACGGTGTTGATGTTTCCCACCGGGCAGAAAACCATTCCCGAATTGTCCCACGGGCAGGCGCAGTCGCTGGTTGGTTCCATCGGCATTCACAAAGGCTACGGTTTGTTTTTCCCCAAAAGGGATTACGCGGAAATTGACCGTTCCATCGTTGACTTTTCCAAAGTCAAAGAGTTGCCGTTTTTCAACAGCGAGGTGAACGGCATTATCAGCGAGGTTGACGTCATCTGGCTCAAGGGCTCGTCTCCTTTTTCCCTGTTTGAGGTGGAGCACACCACCCCGATTTACTCCGGCCTGCTGCGGTTTAACGATGTTTTGCTGTCGGTCGCCGGCATTGACAATTTTAACGTCGTTTCCCACAGCGAAAAAGAAGGCAAATTCGGCCGGGAAATTAACCGGCCGACTTTCAAGGCGAACAATTTAATAGACAAGGTGACTTTTCTCAGTTACGATAGTCTTTACGAATGGCACCGCCACCTGACGGGGAAAGCATATGGCATATAAACGCGGGGAGTCCAAAGATTACCCTGAAAGTTCGGCGGGCAGGGAAGAAGATAAAATTCTCGCGTGGTTTCGGGCGTGGGTAGACGCCACTGAAAGCGGGGACCTTGGCAAAGTGCACAGCCTGATTGCGGACGATGCGGTGTTTCTGGTGCCCGGTGTTGGGCGGATGGACAAGGCCGCATTTGCCTCGGCGGTGACGAGGACGCCCGAGACTTTGGCCCAGTTTGAGTTTGAGGGCGGAGCCGAGGTTGAGGAAGTTCGTGTGTCCGGGGACACCGCTTATCTTTGGACCAGAATAAAATTCAGCATTCTTGAAAAGAAGGAAAAAAAGAAGACCGCTTTCTCCGGGCACTCGCTGTCGGTTCTGGAGAATCGGGGAGGCTGCTGGGTGCTAATCAGAGATGCCAATACGGTGACGCCTGAAGGAAAGCGGGAGCAATGAGGTTTGCTATAATTGCAAACTAATCCGGCTCCAGGCAATCCAGTGCCCCAAACTTTCGACTACATCATCATCGGCGCCGGCAGTGCCGGTTGTGTTCTGGCCGCCCGCTTGACCGAAGACGGCGAGTCCACCGTTTTATTGCTGGAGGCCGGGCCGCGGGACCGCAGTGTTTTCATTCACATGCCGGCGGCGTTTTCTTTTCCGCTGGCCAACGACCGTTTTAACTGGTTCTACCACAGCGCGCCGGAGCCGCACCTTGACCGGCGGCGGGTGTATTGTCCGCGCGGGCGGGTGCTGGGCGGGTCGTCCTCCATCAACGGCATGGTCTACATTCGCGGCAACGCCATGGATTACGACAACTGGGCGCGGCTCGGCGCGCGCGGCTGGTCGTATGCCGAAGTGCTGCCCTACTTTATAAAATCCGAAACCCGGGCAGCCGGCGGTGACGCCTACCGCGGCGGCGACGGGCCGCTTTTTGTGTCCACCGGCGCCTGCGCCAACCCGCTGTTCCGCGCTTTCATGGAAGCCGGGCAGCAGGCCGGCTACGCCCGCACCGAGGACATGAACGGCTACCGGCAGGAAGGCGTCGGGCCCATGGACATGACGGTGCACAACGGTGAACGCTGGAGCGCGGCCAAGGCCTACCTGCGGCCGGCGTTAGTGCGGCCCAACTTAACTGTGCAGTTAAAAGCGCTGGCCAGCCGCATCCTGTTTGACAGCGCGCGCGCGGTTGGCGTGGAATACCGCGCCAAAGGTGAAACGCGCAAGGCGTACGCCGGGCGCGAGGTGATTTTGTGCGGCGGCGCCATTAACTCGCCGCAGATTTTGCAGTTGTCCGGCGTCGGCCGCGCCGCCGATTTGGAACAGGCCGGCGTCACCGTCACCCACGACCTGCCCGGCGTCGGCGCCAACTTGCAGGATCATCTGGAAGTGTACGTGCAGCACGCCGCGACCAGGCCGGTTTCCATCTACCCGGCGCTGCGCCCGTGGAACAAACTGAAAACCGGGCTGGAGTGGCTGCTGTTTAAGCGCGGCCTCGGTGCCACCAACCATTTTGAAGCCGGCGGTTTCATCCGCAGCCGCGCCGGCGTGGAATACCCCGACCTGCAGTTTCACTTTCTGCCCATCGCCATGAGTTACGACGGCAGCGTGCCGGCCGGCGGCCACGGTTTCCAACTGCATGTGGGCCCCATGCGCCCGGCCAGCCGCGGCCAGGTCAAACTGCGCAATGCCGACCCGGCGGCGGCGCCGGAAATTCTGTTCAACTACCTGGCCGAGGAGCAGGACCGCCGCGACATGCGCGACGGGATTCGGTTGACGCGGGAGATTTTTGCGCAGAGCGCGTTTGACGGTGTGCGCGGCCCCGAACTCGCCCCCGGCGCCGCTGCGCAAAGTGACGCCGCGCTCGATGCTTTCGCCCGCGCCAAGGGGGAAAGCGCATACCACCCGGCGTGCACCTGCGGCATGGGTGACGGTGACGGCGCCGTGGTGGACGCCGAGACCCGGGTGCACGGCCTCCACAACCTGCGGGTGGTGGACGCCTCCATCATGCCGGCGGTGGTGAACGGCAACCTGAACGCCACGGTGCTCATGATGGCCGAGAAGGCCGCCGACATGATTCGCGGCCGTCCGCCGCTGGCGCCCTCGCCCGCGCCGTTTTACCGCGCCGACCCGCAGACGCAGCGTTGAGCATGCAAAACGCCGCCGAAATTTTTGATGTGGTGGACGAGAAAGACCGCGTCATAGACCGCCGCCCGCGGGCCGAGGTGCACCGCCTCGGATTGCGCCACCGCGCGGTGCATGTGCTGGTGTTCAACGCCGGCGGTGAACTGCTGCTGCAAAAACGCGCGCCGCACAAAGACTGCAACCCCGGCCTGTGGGACACCTCGGTGGGCGGCCACCTGCAGAGCGGTGAGGAATACGCCGCCGCCGCAACGCGCGAGACGGCGGAGGAACTGGGCTTCACCCCGGTTGATGCGCCCGAACTTCTGTTTAAACTCGACGCCTGCGCGGAAACCGGCATGGAATTCATTCAAGTGTACGAACTGCACCACGACGGCGAAGTGACGCCGCAGGAGTCGGAGATTGACCAGGTGCGCTGGGTCGGCGCCGCCGAGCTCGAGCGATGGATGGCCGACCGGCCGCAGGCCTTCACCTCCTCGCTGCATTTAATCTGGAAAACCCTGGCCGGCGCGCGATGAAAACAAACCGCGCCCGCCCGCTGGTGGGCCTCAGCGCCTACGGCCTCACCGACGGCGACCGCTACCACCTGCCGGCCGATTATGTCAAAGCGGTGCGCCGCGCCGGCGGCTGTGCCGTGCTGCTGCCGCCCGGCGGGGAAGATTGGCGCGAGGCGCTGCCGCTGCTGGACGCGCTGGTGCTCACCGGCGGCGGCGACATCAACCCCGACCGCTACCACGGCGCGCGCCACGAAACCATCTACAACCTGGACGAGGCCCGCGACGCCAGCGAGTTTGCCCTGGCCGATGCGGTGCTGGACGGCGACGGCGACCACGGCGGCCTCCCCACCCTCGGCATCTGCCGTGGCGCGCAGGTGCTTAACATCGCCGCCGGCGGCACGTTGTTTGAGCACCTCCCCGACCACTACGGCGCGGCCGTCGCCCACCGCGCCCCGCCGCGTGAGCCGGTGGCGCATGCCGTGACCGTGGACGCAACCTCCAAACTCCATGCCGTGCTTGGCAGCCTCCACTTCACCTGCCAGTCCTGGCACCACCAGGCCTTGCGCGAAATCCCCCCGCTGTTCAAACCGGTGGCCTGGGCCCCCGACGGCGCGGTGGAGGCCATTGAATCCCCGGGCCGCCGTTTTCTATTGGCCGTCCAATGGCACCCGGAACTCACCGCCGCTGAGGACGCCGTGCAGCAGAAACTGTTTGATGCCCTGGTGAAGGCGGCGCGCTGAGACTTGGAACCGCCGCTGGCCGGTGCGGAGGT
>JAPPPZ010000155.1 GCA_028817275.1 Gammaproteobacteria bacterium | reverse complement strand
GGGCGTACGGTGCGGCGAAATGTAGCACGGCCGCAAAAACCAAAACCGCCAATCCCAAGGCTCAGTCCACCACTTCCAGCCTTGCCGTCACCGTCCCCAGGCTTAACTCCACCATTTCCATGCCTTAAACCACCATTTTCAGCCCTGACTCCAACACTTCCACCACTTAAACCGACAGGAATGCCGGGCAAACCATCGCTTTGGCAGGTGGATTTTTGGATACCCGCTTGGGGGCGTGCTACACTCCGCCGCCCCACCGCCCGGAGAACCGTCATGAAGACTCAAACCATCATTCTCGCCCTCGCAACCGTCATTTTCGCCGCCCCGGCTTTTGCCGACCATAACGAGCGTGATGAGTTGGGGCGGAAGCACGGCCACTGGACTGAATTCCCCGAGAATGAGGATGTGCTTGTGGCCGAGGGTCATTATGTGAACGGCAAGCGGCACGGCAATTGGATTTTGCAGCGTGCCGATGGCGATGTGGAGGAAGGCACATATATCGTCTGTCATTTCACTTGAGATTTCAGGTAACTTCATCATTCTATAGTGTCCATTGAATCCAAAGTCCTCTGAACAATCTGCTGCTTGAGTGTTTCCAAATACCCTACAGTCTGCAGTACAACCAACCTTGAGTCGGAATTTATTGCGTCCAACATTTCTGTTCGGTCACTAAAAGTAACAATAGCACTGACAGAAAGAATACTTGGGTCTGCTTCAATCTCGTCAGCGTATTTTCGCAGAGTTGCTGCCTGTTTTTTGGCCCACTCACTTGCAGCAGTTTTTGACTTTACGTCAAAATCAACCACAGAGAGATGATTAGCAGAAACAGAATTAACCATAACATATACTTTGTGGCCACAGTATCATATTGGTGTTGTGGTCATAAAAGCCCTTTCGCAACAGCAGCAACATCAGGCGTGAACGGCAAGCAACACGGTCATTGGGTTTCGCGGTGGCCAGACGGGACAAAGCAGAACGTGACTTATCGCGACGGGGAAATAATAAACTAACCCTCACCGCCGCCGGCCCCCACCGGCGGCGGCCGGTTTGTCGTTCACCGGCATTGCTACTCATCGCCCTCGTTAAGCACGGCGAGATATTTGCGGTAAACGAATAAGCGGCCGCGGGATTTGCCTGTGGTCTCGCCGGCGATGCCGTGTTTGATGAGTAAGTTCATCGCGGCCGAGGCTGCGGGGAATGACAGTTGCGTACGCATCGTGGCCGCCGGCAAGGACAGAATCGGCTGCGCTTTCAGCGCGGCATGTACGCGCAGCGCCGAGCCGGCGCGGCGGCCTTGGCGCTCGATGGTCACGCGGTCGGCGGCGAACAAGTCGTTTATCCGGTGTGCAGTGTCCACGGCGCCGGCCGCGGTCGTCTGTACACCCTCCAAAAAGAAGGCGACCCACGCTTCCCAGTCGCCGTTGCGGCGCACTTCGGTCAGCAGTTCGTAGTAGCGCGCGCGATGTTGTTTGAGATACAGACTCAAATACAGCAGCGGCTCGCGCAACACGCCGGCGCGGTGCAGCATCAGCACGATAAGCAGTCGCCCGATGCGGCCGTTGCCATCGAGAAACGGGTGAATAGTTTCGAATTGTACATGCGCAAGCGCGGCGCGAACGAGCGCCGGCAGGCCGTCTTTATCGGTGTTCATAAATCGCTCGAGTTGCGCCATGCAGTCAGCCACATCGGTGTGCGGCGGCGGCACATACTCGGCGTTGCCGGGACGCGTGCCGCCAATCCAATTTTGCGAGCGGCGAAATTTGCCGGGCGCGCGCTCATCGCCGCGGCCGCCGCGCAACAAGATGCCGTGCATTTCGCAAAGCAAACGATTGCACAGCGGCAGTTCGCGCAAGCGCGCAATGCCATGTTCGAGCGCGGCGACATAGTTGGCGACTTCGCGCACATCGTCCAGCGGCGTGCCGGGCGCATCCGCTAATTCGAATCTCAACAAGTCGGACAGTGTCGATTGTGTACCTTCGATTTGGCTGGAAAGCACCGCTTCTTTGCGAATGTAGGCGCAGATGAAAAGCGACGGGTCGGGCAACAGGGTCGAGACGGCGTCGAGACGGCCGAGCGCCAGCGTCGCGTGTTCGAGGGTTTGCTGGAGCATTCCGTCGAGTTGCAACGGCGGTTTCGGCGGCAACGGCGACGGCACAAAAGCGCGCACCGATTCGCCAGCGGTGGATGTGGTCTGGTGGCGGCCGGGACAAGCGCGTTTCATGGTATAAAAAAACTTAATAGTAAGCAATGTTATTAAGAATTGTAGCGTAAAACTTAACAGAAGCGCAATTCATGCGCGCCGATGCCGACACCATCGGCGACGAGAGTTGTTATTTAGGGCCAAGATAACTTAAATTGACCTTTCTCGACACGATTTAAGCAGGATTTCATACACCTCATCATGCCGATCATAGTTGCATTGCGGCCAAACCGTTTGTAAACTCCGCCCGTCCTTTTTCAACAAAACCGAGGATTTCCCCATGCCCACCGCCGAAAATGCGCCGTTGATTCGCGGAAGCATTGTGGCGTTGGTGACGCCCATGGGTGAGGGCGGGGAGGTGGATTTTGATGCGCTGAGGCGGCTGGTGGATTTTCATGCGGAGGCCGGCACGGCGGCGATTCTTTCGGTGGGCACCACCGGCGAGTCGGCGACTCTGGACATGGACGAGCATCAAAAAGTGATTGCGGCGACCATTGCGGCGGCGGGCGGGCGGCTGCCGGTGCTGGCCGGCACCGGCGCCAACTCCACCCGCGAGGCGCTGGAGTTGACCGAAAATGCGGCGGCGGCGGGCGCCGATGCGTGCCTGCTGGTGACGCCCTACTACAACAAGCCGACCCAGGAAGGGCTTTACCAGCATTTCAAAACCATCGCCGAGGAGGTCGCGGTGCCGCAAATTCTGTACAACGTCCCCGGCCGCACCGCCTGCGACATGAACAACGACACGGTGGAACGCCTCGCCGCCATTCCCAACATCATCGGCATCAAAGACGCATCCAACGACGTCGCGCGCGGGGTGGATTTGGTGCGGCGTTGCGGTGATGGATTCAGCGTCTGGTCGGGCGAGGATCCCACGGCGCGCGAATTAACTCTCGGCGGCGGCCACGGCGTGATTTCGGTGAGCGCAAACGTCGCGCCCAAACTCATGGTGCAGATGGCCGCCGCCGCGCTTGATGGTGACGCCGCGCGCGCCGAACAGTTGGACCGTAAACTGGCGCCGGTGCACCGCGCCATGTTTGTCGAGTCCAACCCCATTCCGGCCAAGTGGGCGCTGGCGCAGATGGGGCTGATGGAGGCCGGCATCCGCCTGCCGCTGACGCCGCTGTCGGCGCGGTTTCATGAGGAAGTGCGCGCCGCATTGCGTTCGGTGGACGCGCTGTAATGGCGGGCGTTTTTTTGCGGCGGCTGGCGGTGCTGGTGGTTGCCGGTTGCACAATGGCGGCGCTGGTTTCATGCGGCCGTGACCGGCAGGCGGAAACGCCGGTGCCGGGCGCCGCAACGGCGCCCATTGACTACGACAAAACCACGCGCCGCTCGCTGGCGGTGCCGCCGGACCTGACACAGATTGAAGTGGACGATGCGCCGGCGGATGTTGCCGCCGCCGGGGAGGAAGGCGACGGTGTTGACGGTGACGGTGACAGCGCGGCGACCGCCACCGGCGGGGCGGCGGCGCCGGTGCTGCCGACGGTGACCCGGGCGCGCCTGGAACGCGACCGCGGCGCGCGCTGGCTGGTGGTGGACGACACGCCGCAAAACATCTGGCCGCAGTTGCGCGACTTCTGGCTGGCGCGCGACATCACCCTTGAGATGGAAGAGCCGCGCATCGGCATCATGGAAACCGAATGGCTCATCAACCGCGCCCGCTACCAGAGCGCGCTGGAGCGGTACACGCGCGGCCTCATCGGCAGCGCCATCGGTGACGACGAGTTGGACCGGTACCGGGTGCGGCTTGAGGCGGCCGCCGGTGAAGATGGCGCCACCGAAATTTATGTCACCCACCGCGGCGTCCGTGAAGTGGCGGTGGCGCAGGACGACGTGGCACCCGATGACCGCACCCGCATCCGCCGCCGCATTCCCACCGGCCCCAACCCCGAATACGAAATTGAAATCATGCGCCGCATGCTGGTGCACCTCGGCATTGAGGAGCAAAGCGCAGCCGCCGTTACCGCCGCCGCCCCGGCCGCACAGCCGGAGGAGCGCGCCGAGTTGCGCAGTGGTGACGACGGCGAGCGTTACCTTGCATTGGACGAGAACTTCACCCGCGCCTGGCGCCGCGTGGGCCTGGCGCTGGACCGCAGCGGGTTTTCCATTGAGCAGCGCGACCGTGAAAACGGCGTCTACACGGTCAAACTGGTGGACACCGGGGAAGTGGCGCGGCGCGAAAAGCGCAGTTGGCTGCGCCGCGTGTTCACCCGCGAACCCACCGGCCAGGTGGAGTTTGTGGTGCAGGTGCGGCTGACGGAGAACGCCGGCGGCACCGAAGTGCGCGTGTTTAACCAGGACGGCTCGCTGCAGTTGTCGGAAGTGGAAACGGAAATGGTGGACCTGCTCCACCGCCAGTTGCGCTGAGGGTGAAGGCGGTGGAAAAGCGCGGCCGGTTGTATGCGGGCAAGGCGAAGACCGTTTTTGAAACGGACGACGCCGACAAATTGATTCTGCATTTTCGCGACGACACCTCGGCCTTTGACGGCGAGCGCACCGCCGCGCTGAAAAACAAGGGCGCCGTGAACAATCATTTCAACGCGCACATCATGGAAAAACTGGCCGCCGCCGGCATCGCCACGCATTTTGAAAAAATTCTCGGCGACAACGAGTCGCTGGTTAAGCGGCTGGACATGATCGGGGTGGAGTGCGTGGTGCGCAACATCGCCGCCGGTTCCATCTGCAAGCGGCTGGGGCTTGAGGAGGGCCGGGTTTTGGACGAGCCGCTGTACGAATTGTTTCTCAAGGACGACGCGCTGCACGACCCGCTGATTAACGAGGACCACGCGGTGCTGTTCAAGTGGGCGGCGCGCCACGAGTTGCGCGAGATGCGCGAGATGACGCTGCGCGTGAACCGCGCCCTGCAGGCGCTGTTTGCCGGGGCCGGCATTCTGCTGGTGGACTTTAAACTGGAGTTCGGCCGCTTCCACGGCGATATTCTCCTCGGCGATGAGTTCACCCCCGACGGCTGCCGCATCTGGGACGCCGCCACGCGCAAAAAACTGGACAAAGACCGCTTTCGCCGCGAGTTGGGCGGCGTGGTGGAGGCCTACCAGGAGGCCGCGCTGCGGCTGGGCATCGACATCAAAATTTGACCGAGCACCGCAAACTTCCCGGCCGCGCCGCGGCCGGCGCGTTTCGTTTGCGCCAACTGCTGGCTGCGGCGCAAGCCGCCGACCCCACGGTCACCGCGCTGCGCGGCCGCCACTGGCACTTCGTGGAACTGCAGCGTGCGCTCAGCCCGCAGCGCGAAAAAATTCTGCGCCAACTGCTGGACAACGGCGAGGGCGGCGGCCGCGGCCATGGCGAAGGCGGGGGTGAGGGCGCGGCCGAAACTTTTCTCATCACCCCGCGCCTCGGCACGTTGTCGCCGTGGTCGAGCAAAGCCACCGACATCGTTCATGTTTGCGGCCTGCATGAAGTGCTGCGCGTGGAGCGCGGCACGTTGTGGCAAGTGCTCCGCGCCGCCGCGCCGGCGTCACAGCCGCGGCGCGCCGCGGTGGCACAGGTTCTCCACGACCCCATGACCGAGTCGCAACTGCCGTCGCTGGACGACTACCGGCAACTGTTCCACCACGCCCCCGCCGCGCCATTGCGCACCGTCAACGTGGACGGTCTGGCCGCGGCGGCAGCGCAACTGGGCCTGGCGCTCAGCGGCGAAGAATTAGATTACCTCGCCAGCCATTACCGCGGCCTTAAGCGCGCCGCCACCGACGCCGAGTTGGTGATGTTCGGCCAGGTGAACTCGGAGCACTGCCGCCACAAAATTTTCAACGCCGATTGGCGCGGCGACGGTGACGGCGGCGGCTCGCTGATGGACATGGTGCGCGCCACCCACACCGCCAACCCGGCCGGCACCGTCACCGCCTACGCCGACAACGCCGCGGTGCTCGCCGGCCGCGGCTTGTCCATGTTCACCGCCGATCCGGCCACCAACACCTGGCGCCGCGCAGCCAAAACCATGGTGCACACCACGGCCAAGGTGGAAACCCACAACCACCCCACCGCCATTTCCCCGCGCCCCGGCGCCGCCACCGGCAGCGGCGGTGAGATTCGCGACGCCGCCGCCACCGGCCGCGGCGCCCGCCCCAAGGCCGGGCTGGCGGGCTTCAGCGTCAGCCACCTGCGCATCCCCGGCCACCGCCGCCCATGGGAGGGCGCGGCGCGCAGCCCGGCGCGCATTGCATCGCCGCTCAGCATCATGCTCGGGGCCCCGCTGGGCGCCGCCGCGTTCAACAACGAGTTCGGCCGCCCGTGCATCGGCGGTTACTTCCGCACGTTGGAGTGGTGGGGCCGGGGCGGCGGTTCCAGCCCCGGCGGCACCGCCATCCGCGGGCGCGGCTACCACAAGCCCATCATGTTAGCCGGCGGCATCGGCGCCATCGCCGAAGCGCAGGTGCAAAAGCGCGCCATCCCGGCCGGCAGCGCCATCATTGTGCTCGGCGGCCCGGCCATGCTCATCGGCCTCGGCGGCGGCTCGGCCAGCAGCGGCCGCGCCGGCGCCGGCGACGAACAACTGGACTTCGCCTCAGTGCAGCGCGGCAACCCGGAAATGCAGCGCCGCTGCCAGGAAGTCATCACCCGCTGCGCCGACGCCGGCGATGCCAACCCCATCCTCGCCATTCATGACGTCGGCGCCGGCGGTTTGTCCAACGCGGTGCCGGAGTTGCTGCACGGCGGCGGCGCCGGCGGCGTGATTCAACTGCGCGACATCAAAAGCGGCGACCCGTCGCTGTCGCCCATGGAACTGTGGTGCAACGAGGCGCAGGAACGTTACGTGCTGGCGGTGGCCGCCAGCCACGTGCCGCGCTTCGCCGCAGTGTGCGCGCGCGAGCGCTGCCCGTTTTGCGTGATTGGCGCCGCCACCGGTGACGGCCGGCTGCTGGTGGAAGACCGTGACGCGCCGCCGCCGGCACCGCCGCCGGTTGACCTGCCGCTGGATTTTCTGCTCGGCAAGTTGCCGCGCATGGTGCGAAGTTATGTTTCCCGCCCGGCGCCGTTACCGCCGGCATTGTCTTCAACCGTCATCCACGACGACATTGCCGGCATGTTAAACCGCGTTCTGCGGCTGCCGGCGGTGGCGGACAAAACTTTTCTGGTCACCATCGGCGACCGCAGCGTCGGCGGGCTGGTGTGCCGCGACCCGATGGTCGGGCGGTTTCAGGTGCCGGTGGCCGATGTGGCCGTCACCGCCGCCGGTTTTGATGGCTGGCACGGCGAGGCGGTGGCGGTGGGCGAGCGGCCGGCGCTGGCGCTCACCGATGCCCGGGCCAGCGGGCGCATGGCGGCGGCCGAGGCGCTGACCAATATCGCCGCCGCCGGCTGCGGCACGGTGGACACGGTCAAGTTGTCGGCCAACTGGATGGCGGCCTGCGGCGACGCCGGGGAGGACGCCGCGCTGCGCGACACGGTGCGCGCGGTCACCAAAATGTGCCGCGAGATCGGCGTCGCCATTCCGGTGGGCAAGGACTCGCTTTCCATGCGCACGCGCTGGCGCGACGGCGGCGCCGAGGTGGAAGTCAGCGCGCCGCTGTCGCTGGTGGCCACCGCTTTTGCGGCCGTGGACGATGTGCGTGCGACGCTGACGCCGGCGTTGGGCGGCGGCGCTTTGTTTTTAGTGGACCTCGGCGGCGGCCGCAACCGGCTCGGCGGCTCGGCGCTGATGCAGGTGTATGAAAAAGCCGGCAACGGCGGCGCGGTGCCGGACTGCGACGACGCGCAACTGCTGCGGGAATTTTTCAACACACTGCGCGCCGGCGCCGGTGACGGTTTACTCGCCGCCTACCACGACCGCTCGGACGGCGGCGCGGTGGCGGCGCTGCTGGAGATGGCCTTTGCCTCGGGCTGCGGGCTGGAGATTCAAGTTCCGGAAACAGTGGACGCGGCAGAGTTTTTGTTTAACGAAGAATTGGGCGCGGTGGTGCAAGTTGCAGAACCGCACGTGGAAGAAGTGAACCGCCGCTTTATGCGCGCCGGGCTTGCGCCGGTGAAAATCGCACACAGAAAAAACACGCCGCAAATTAAAATTGTCCAGGGCAAAAAAATTCTGCTGGACCAAGCCCTCGGCGATTTGCGCCGGGCGTGGTCGGAAACTTCGTGGCTGATGCAAAAGTTGCGCGACAACCCGCAATGCGCGGATGAAGCCTACGCCAAAGCCGCCGGCACCGGCGGCGGTTTGTTTGCCGAACTCGCGCCGGGA
Organism: Gammaproteobacteria bacterium; assembly: GCA_028817275.1. GTDB lineage: Bacteria > Pseudomonadota > Gammaproteobacteria > Arenicellales > Spongiicolonaceae > Spongiicolonus > Spongiicolonus versatilis. Next base: position 2,272 of record JAPPPZ010000155.1, on the reverse strand, counting down.
TTCACGCCGGACACTTTTGCCGCACCGCCCGCCCCCGGCCTCGCCCTCGCCAAACCCAAAGTCGCCGTGCTGCGCGAAGTCGGCGTGAACGGCCAGGTGGAAATGGCCGCGGCCTTCGACCGTGCCGGCTTTTGCGCGGTGGATGTGGCCATGAGCGACCTGCGCGGCGGCGGCGACCTGCGCGGCTTCCATGGGCTTGCGGTGTGCGGCGGGTTTTCCTACGGCGATGTGCTGGGCGGCGGGCTGGGCTGGGCCAAATCCATTTTGTTTAATCCGGCGGCGCGCGGCTGCTTTGCGGAATTTTTCCGGCGCGGCGAAACCTTCACCCTCGGCGTGTGCAACGGCTGCCAGATGCTGGCCGCGCTCAAAGAAATCATCCCCGGCGCGCAGCACTGGCCGCGCTTCACCGCCAACCGCAGCGGCCGTTTTGAGTCGCGCCTGTTGATGGTGGAAATCATGCCCGGCCCGTCGCTCTTTTTTCGCGGCATGACCGGCAGCAAACTTCCCATCCCCGCCGCCCACGGCGAAGGCCGCGCAAGTTTTTCATCGCCCGCACAACAGCGCGCCCTGGCCGCCGCGCTGCGCTATGCCACCCGCGCCGGCGCCGCCGAAACCCACCCCGAAAATCCCAGCGGCACCCCCGGCGGCATCTGCGGCGCCACCACCGCCGACGGCCGCGCGACCATCCTGATGCCGCACCCGGAACGCGCCCTGCGCGCCGCCAACCTCTCGTGGCACCCGCCGCAATGGACCGGCGCGAGTCCGTGGCAGCGAATGTTCACCAACGCGCGGGAGTGGGTGGGTTAGAACCGCAACTTGCCGCCGGGCAGGCTGGCGGCGCCGGCGGCCTCAGCGCCAGATGCGGGACAGGGCTGCGACCAGGCGGTCGGCATCGTCGCTGCTGTGTACCGGCGACGGGGTGATGCGGAGGCGCTCGGTGCCTTTGTCCACGGTGGGGTAGTTAATCGGCTGGATGTAGATTTTTTCCTCGCGCAGCAGGCGGTCGCTGAGCGCCTTGCAGCGCACCGGGTCGCCGACCATCAGCGGCACGATGTGGCTGGCGGTTTCCATGAGCGGCAGGCTTGCCGCTTTGATTTTTTCTTTCACCTCGGCGACGCGGGCGCGGTGCTGTTCGCGTTCCGCGCCGCTTTCCTTCAAGTGGCGGATGCTGGCGGTGGCGGCGGCGGCGATGGCCGGCGGCAGCGCGGTGGTGAAGATGAAACCGGAGGCGTAACTGCGGACGAAGTCAATGATGTTCCCGGCGGCGGCGATGTAGCCGCCAATGACGCCGTAGGCTTTGGCCAGGGTGCCTTCAATGATGTCCACCTCGGATGCGATGCCGTCACGCTCGCTGATGCCGCCGCCGCGCGCGCCGTACATGCCGACGGCGTGCACTTCATCCAGGTAGGTGAGGGCGTTGTGCTGTTTGGCGACGGTGACGATGTCGGCGATGGGCGCGATGTCGCCGTCCATGGAGTACACCGATTCAAAAACCACGATCTTCGGCTGCGCGGCCGGCAGGGCGGAAAGGTGGCTGCGCAGGTCGGCGGCGTCGTTGTGGCGGAAGATGATTTTTTTCGCGCGGCTGCCGCGGATGCCTTCAATCATGGATGCATGGTTTTTTGCGTCGGACAAAACAACGCAGTCCGGCAGCCGTGATGCGAGTGTTGCAAGCGTCGCCCAGTTGGAAACATAGCCGGAGGAGAACAGCAGCGCGGCGGGTTTGGCGTGCAAGTCGGCGAGTTCACGTTCCAGAATGACGTGCGCGTGGGTGGTGCCGGCGATGTTGCGCGTGCCGCCGGCGCCGGCGCCGTACTGTTTCATGCCTTCGGCCATGGCGGCGAGCACCAGCGGGTGCTGGCCCATGCCGAGGTAGTCGTTGGAGCACCAGATGGTGATTTCGTTTTCGCCGCCGCCGTCATCATCGCGCCAGGTGGCGCGCGGGTAGTCGCCGGCGTGGCGCTCCAGGTCGGCAAAAACACGGTAGCGGCCTTCGTCGTGAAGGCTGCGGAGTTGCGCGTCAAAAAATTGCCGGTAATCCATGGCGCAGATTATAAACGCGCCGGCGGCGGCGTCATTGTTCGCAGCATGCCGGGATACAAAATCAGATAGAGGACGGTGAACACCAGCACCTCCGCCGTCGCCCGAAAATCCAGCGCTTTTTACGCCGGTGGCGAGGATTCCCGCGCCGCTTGCCCTTGACGCCGCCAGTTGGTATATTCCCCCCAACTTCAACCACCACTCCGCCACCGAGGATTCCGTCATGAACACC
>JAPPPZ010000083.1 GCA_028817275.1 Gammaproteobacteria bacterium | reverse complement strand
GCAAGCCGCCTTGCACGGCTTCGCCTTGGAGTTCCAATGCCGCCACCGGCGCCGCCAATAACGCCGCCGCAAACGCCAACGCCGCCGTCACTTTCACCTTCACCCTCGCCCTCACCGCCAAAAAATGCTACATTTACCGCCCGCGCAATCATAGCAAACCGCGCCTGTGGAGTTCCTCAAAAAAGCGCACAAAACCCCGGCCACCGACACCGCCGCCACGCGCCGCACGGTGGACGCCATGCTCGCCGAGATGGCCGGCGGCGGCGCCGAGGCCGAGGCAAAAGCACGCCACTACGCCCGCACGCTGGACAAGTTTGACGGCGAAATCGTCATCAGCGAGGCGCAGAAAAAATCCGCCGCCGCCCAACTGCCGGCGCAACTGAAAGAAGACATCGCGCGCGCCCATGAGCGCATCCGCCGCTTTGCCGAGGCGCAACTGCAATCCCTCGGCGAATTTCAAACCGAATTGTCGCCCGGCCTCACCGCCGGCCAGCGGCTGATCCCGGTGTCCACCGCCGGCTGCTATGTGCCCGGCGGCCGCTACGCCCACGTGGCCTCGGCGCTGATGAGCATCACCACCGCCCGGGTCGCCGGCGTCGCCTGCGTGGTCGCATGCTCGCCGCCCAACCCGGCGCATGCCGGGCACGGCGTGCACCCCGCCATTTTGCACGCCATGGCCACCGCCGGCGCCGACCGCATTTTGGCCATCGGCGGCGTGCAGGGCGTTGCCGCCCTCGCTTTCGGCTTGTTCACCGGCCGCCCGGCCGACATCATCGCCGGCCCCGGCAACCGCTTCGTCGCCGAGGCCAAGCGCGCATTGTACGGCCGCGTCGGCATTGACTTGTTCGCCGGGCCCACCGAGATTTTGGTCATCGCCGACGCCACCGCCGACCCCGACATCGTCGCCGCCGACCTGGTGGGCCAGGCGGAGCATGGCGCCGACTCGCCGGCCTGGCTGGTCACCACCGACGCCGCACTCGCCGCCGCCGTCACCAAGCGCATCGCCGCCGCCATCGACCGCCTGCCAGAGCCCAACCGCACCGCCGCCACCGATGCCTGGCGCGACTACGGCGAGGTTGTGCTGGCCGCCGACCGCGAACAGGCCGCCGCCGCCGCCGACCGTTACGCCGCCGAGCATGTGGAAGTGCACGCCGCCGACCATGACTTTTGGCTGCGGCGCCTGCAAAACTACGGCTCGCTTTTTCTGGGCGAGGAAACCACCGTCGCTTTCGGCGACAAGACCGCCGGCCCCAACCACATCCTGCCGACCCGCGGCGCGGCGCGCTACACCGGCGGCCTCAGCGTCGGCAAGTTTCTGAAAACCGTCACCTGGCAGCGCATGACCCGCGCCGCCAACCGCGACATCGCCGCCGCCGCCGCGCGCATCTCGCGCCTTGAAGGCATGGAAGGCCACGCCCTCACCTGCGACGCGCGGCTGCGCAAGTATTTCGACGGCGAGACTTTCAACACCGCCGCTTCGTGAACCGTGGACACCGGCCCACTGTTTCGCATTGACGGCAAACACGCCGTGGTCACCGGCGGCGGCACCGGCATCGGCAACGCCATCGCCCACGCCTTGCACTCCGCCGGCGCGCGCATCACTTTGGCGGGCCGGCGTACTGGTGTTTTGCAGCAGGCCGCGGAAAAGTTAAGCAACTCCGAGGTGTTCACCTGGGACTTGTCCGCGATTGATGAAATCGACGCCACCGCTTCGCAACTTGCAGCCACCGCCGGCGCGCCGGACATCGTGGTCAACGCCGCTTTCTGGCGCGCCCGTGAACCGGCTGCCAAGGTGACGCCGGCGGTGTGGCGCGCCACTCTGGACACCGGGCTGGCGGCGCCGTTTTTTGTCGCCCGCGCTTTCGCCCCGGCCATGTGCAAGCGCGGCTGGGGGCGCATCCTGAACATCGCCTCGCTGCAGTCGCGGCTGGCGTTCACCGGCGGCATCGTCTACGGCGCGGCCAAGGGCGGCATCGCCCAACTGACCCGCGCCATGGCCGCCGAGTGGTCACGCCACGGCGTGAACGCCAACGCCCTCGCGCCGGGCTTTTTCCCCACCGCCATGACCGCGCCGCTGTTTGACGACGACGCCACCGCCGCCGCCCTCGGCGCGCGCACCGCCATCGGCCGCAACGGCGAATTGCGCGACCTCCACGGCGCCGCGGTTTTTTTGTGCGCGCCGGCCAGCGACTACATCACCGGCCAGATGCTGTTCGTGGACGGCGGCTTCACCGTCACCTGATGAAGGCGGTTTTCTACACCGCCAGCCGCCAACTGGAGTTGCGCGATGCAGCAGAGCCCTCGGCAAAAACCGGCGAGGCGGTGGTGGCGGTGGACGCGGTGGGCATCTGCGGCAGCGACATGCACGCCTGGCTCGGCCACGACCCGCGCCGGGTGCCGCCGCTGATTTTGGGCCACGAAATCGCCGGGCGCGCGGGCGGCAACGGTGACAGCAGCGGCGGCGCGCGGGTGGCGGTCAACCCGCTGGTCACCTGCGGCGCATGCGCGCACTGCAAAAGCGGGCGCGGCAACTTGTGCGCAAAACGCGAACTCCTCGGCATGCGCCTGCCCGGCGGATTTGCCGAGCGCGTCACGGTGGCCGAAAAAAATCTTCTGCCCGTGCCGCCCGCGCTGTCCACGGTGCAGGCGGCGTTGTGCGAGCCGCTGGCGGTTTGCGTGCATGCGCTGGCCCGCGCGGCGGATGCCGGCGGCGGCGCGGTGGACGGCGGGCGCGCGCTGGTGATTGGCGGCGGCGCCATCGGTTTGCTGAGCGCGCTTTTGTTGTGCAGCGCCGGCGTGGAGGTCTGCATCGCCGAAACCAACCAATTGCGGCGCGCGGTTTTGGAGAAAGCGGACTGCGGCGCGGTGGTGGCAGGCGCCACCGGGCAAAACCAATTCAGCCTGGTGGTGGACGCGGTGGGCAGCGCGGCGACCCGCGCCATCGCGGTGCGCGCCGCGGCCGGCGGCGGCGTGGTGGTGCATGTCGGACTGGCCGACAACGACGGCGGGCTGGACACGCGCAAAATGACTTTGGAGGAGATCGCGTTCATCGGCGTCTACGCCTACACCGAAGCCGATTTCGCCGCCGCCCTCGGCAAACTCGCGGCCGGCGCGTTGGGCAGTTTGGAATGGGTGGAGACGCGCCCCCTCGCCGATGCGCCGCAAACCTTCGCCGAAATCCACGCCGGAAAATGCGCCGCGCCCAAAGTGGTGCTGCTGCCCTGAGAGTTGCGCCGCCCCCGCCCCCACCGCCGGGGTGAAGTTTATCGGCTGGGACATTTCCTGCCTGGACCGCCCTTTGGCGCGACTTTGCCCGGGCCGGTTTCAGTCTGCCGCCTGTTGTGCAATTCCGCGGAAATTGCAAGGCGCACGTTGGCCGTGCTATGGTGCGGATTGCGCCCGTTGCTGGTCGGGCGCGCCTGCCGGCCGCCGCGAATTTGGAGCACTTAATCCATGCAACTCACGCCGCGAGAAAAAGACAAGATGCTTATGTTCACCGCCGGCATGGTGGCCGAGCGGCGGCGGCGGTGAGGGTGAGGGCGGGATGTTTGTGGAGGACGGCGCGGTGCGATTGAACGCCGGCCCCATCATTGAAGTGGAGCGCGACTGCGCAACGCCCGGCGACGAGGTGAAGTTCGGCGGCGGCATGGGCCAGAGCCAGTGCGACCTCGCGGTGGCCACCAACCACATCTACACCGGGGAGGACGCGCAATTTTTAATCCGCCACGGCGCGCCGGGGGCGCCGCCGGCGTGAAACGCTTCCACAAAAAAGTTGCAAAACTCCCTTTCCTCGCCCGCCAAATCATCGGCGTCCTGCTGATTATCGGCGGCCTGTTCGGCTTCCTCCCGGTGCTGGGGTTCTGGATGATCCCCCTTGGAATTCTGGTCCTGTCGGTGGACTTCCGCTGGGCACGGCGGGTTTATTTGCGGATGGCGGTGGTTTGGAGGCGGTGGAAGTGGAGAAAGCGGCGGGGGTGACGGTGGCGGCTTGCCGTTATCCGGGGTCGGGAACCGGCAACTCGGTTTGGGGCTGTTGTTTGTCGGCTGCTGATACGGTTGTGATTGCTTTACCGTAAAGCCGAAAGTCGGGAATATCTAACGGCTCAATGGACGGCCACGGCTTTTCGTTTTTGATTTCTTCTCTCAATTCCATGAGTAATTTGCCCAGGACGTTCATTCCGACAAGCATGTCGTTGTCAACAGGCTTGGCGCCCCAAAAAACATCCTTACGGGACTGCTCGACAATTTTACGATCTCTCGTTTTTTCCAGCAGACTGCTGAACTTGTCCCAATTTTGGACAAGTTTTACTTTCAGGCACCACCGCATGATGTCGACCTGTACTCGGTCCCAGTCGGGCCGGGAATTATTCCGGTGTGGCTTGCTCTTCATTTTGGCCGCCATCGGGCTGCGTTGCTCAATGATTAACTGCTGGATTTCCGGCATGTGGGGGAAACGACAAGCCTGATAGAGGGCTTCGGATGTCAAAATATCAATACCATTGACGCAAAGGGGGAATCCACCAGCCATGTTCGACAGGCTGCCGAATTTATCTTTCGTCTTGAAAAAGACGACTCTGTCCGCGCGGTTGTTTGTAACCCGCGGGGAACAACGGGTACCATGAACCGTCCCGTGGATTAGCCCATAGAGCCAGCGGGGCAGTGTTCGGGCAATTGCGGAACGTAACAACGAGTGACCCGAAACCAAGCGATTCCAAGCGCGCGTGACCTAACGGCCGCATCGTTTTCGGTAAATTCGGACATTGCTGGCGAATTCTTGCCCCCGCAATTAAAAACTCCCGCTCAAGGAGCGATTTTTTCTCGTCGGCTGAGAACAGATTGTTGACACCGACACTCCCCGGCTCTCGAAGAACCGGCTCATGTTTCATTGTCGCAACGTAATTTTGCACAGCGTGATTTTGCACAGTCACGTCATTTAGAATGGAAGTTGTCGGCCGCAATACGTCGACCACATTGCTATGGGACTTGCGGTCCTCAAGCAGGATACCATGCCACCACTTTATACCAATCTCCTTCCCTGCATTAGTGGCGATATCTTGGAGACTCAGTCTCTCAGCGGACTTTCCGCCCGTTTCTGCGTACCACTGTCCGCCCCTGTGAGATACAGCCACAATAATGTGCAGTGTGGATTTCACCGGCGCATGATCATTTATCCATGCCCTGAGATCATTGCGCACCCGGTTTCCCGTGCAGATAAAGTCGTCGAGATACACGAAGACAGAAGCGTTATCACGCTCAGCGATGCTGAAGCCGAATTTATCCTTGAGCAGTCGGTTGAACAGATTCCGCATCTCTGCCTGACTGTTCCCGCCTTGTTGGATATTAAGCAAACTCACCCCGCTCCAGAATTTGCGCGGGTCGCCGCCAACCAATCCCCGCGCCTCGATAAGGCCGCCCAAAAACTTTTCCACCCGCTCGCGGGAAAAGTAGGTGCGTTTGAGAACGTAGTCCATCTCGCTCAGGATTGGCAGTTGCACATTTTCGGCAAACTGCTTGACCCAAGTATCAACGCGGTCGGCGTCCGGTGCTGAAATATCGCCCTCGCGATAGTCCCTGATTGTATCCACGATTGAGGCCAGATAGTCTGCACGTTTGTTCATATGGAGTTTTCGGGCGGGTTAATGGGCGAGAAAAGAACAGCACAAATCCCCGCCACTATCCCTCCACCACAACCTCCCCCCTGACCGAATTCGCCAGAAAACAAAACTGATGCGCCCGCGCATGCAGGGCGTCCATGTCCTGCCGTGACGGCCCATCTTCCTTGAACTTAATTTGCGGCCGCAGGGTTATTTTGGTGATGGCCATCCTGCCGTGCTTGTCGGCTTCCAGAACTCCGGCCGCGTTGTCCGTGTAACTTTCCACAACCAGCCCGGCTTTTGCCGCGAAATGCAGGAAGAACAGCATGTGGCAACTGGCGATGGCGGCGACGAAAGCCTCTTCCGGGTCCACATTTTCGGCCGCGGAATACGGCAGCGGCACGCTGTGCGGTGACGACGACGCGGCCACCGTCGCGCCGCCGTCAAACTGCCAGGTGTGGGCGCGGCTGTATTGGCTGTCGCTGAACTTTTCACCGCGGCCGCGCGTCCATGACACTTTTGCGAAGTGTTCGGATTTTTTGCCGTTCATTGTCACACTTCAACCATCTCAAAATCCTCTTTCCCCGCGTCGCAGTCCGGGCAGCGCCAGGTTTCCGGCACATCCTCCCAGCGGGTGCCGGGGGGGATGTCGTCCTCAGGCCAGCCTTTGGCCTCGTCGTAGAGGAAGCCGCAAATCAGGCACATGTAAACCTTGTATTTTTTTTCTTCCGCCACGCGGTTTTATTTACCAAAAGCGCGCCGCGCTGTAAACCGCAGGCGCATGTAATCCACATGCCAGACGCCGTCGGGCCTGCGCAGGTGTTGGGTGAGGGCGCGCCGGACTTCGGCGGTGAAGCCGGCGCGCTGGCCGGCGGGGAGGGCGGCGAGGAAGGGGGTGGCGAAAGTGTTGAGCCACTGGGCGAGGTCGCCGGGCAGCGGCGTCGGCCTTGGCAGCAGCGCCATGCGCTCCACCGTGAAGCCGTGCTCGGCCAGCAGCGCGGCGTATTCCTTCTCGGCGGGGAAAAACCACGGGTTGTATTCATCACCGTCGATGCCGCGCGCGGCCAGGGATTGATACAGCGCGGCCACCACCCGCGCCGCGTTGCCCCGGCCGCCGAACTCGCCGGCGAATCTTCCGCCGGGTTTCAGCGCGCGGGCGACGCCGTCCAGCACTGCGCCGGGATTTTTCATCCAGTGCAGCGCGGCGTTGCTGAACACGGCGTCAAACTCGGCGCCAAACTTCAACGCCTCGCCGTCGCAGCAGCGCGCGTCGAGTCCGCGCGCCATCGCCGCAGCCGCCTGCGCCGCGCTGGCGTCCACGCCGACCACATCGCAGCCGGCATCGCGCAACTTCACCGTCAGCGCGCCATCGCCGCAGCCGAGGTCCAAAATCCGCTCGCCCGGTTGCGGGCGCAGCCACTCCACCGCCGCCGCCCCCAACGCCGGCACAAAAGCGGCATCGCGCGCGTATTGCGCCGGGTCCCATTCCATTGTCAACTCTCGTGGAGTCATCGTTTTACCGATGCCGGCGCACAGTGCGGCGACTGGGCGGCAACGCGTCACCGTCGCCCTTCACTGCGTATCGTTTTCCAATCTCATTTACCAAAATTTATCTCCACATCGACGCTTGTTCATGCTGAGCGCGCTCCGCGACCGCTGCGGGGACGCCGTAGTCCTGTATAAAACTCTTGGCGTACGATTTCCAGCCGTTTTGGTAGTCCCGGCTGGTGTGGCGGATGTAGAAATCCATGTCGGCGGAGTTGAGAACGGCGAGCAGCGCGTCCATGTCGACGCCGGATTTGGGTTTGACGCAGTAGCCGGAATAGAAAGTGTATTCGGGGGCCGGGCATTTTTGGAAGTTCGGCCGTTTGTTCATGCCGGAGGTGATGAGTTTGTCGCCGAAGGTCTCGAACAAACCGAACTCGCGGCCGAATGCATACCAACGCCCGGGGTCAAACTTGCCTTTGTCTCTTTGCAGCAACTGCGTTTTTTGTTTTGCCATGTATCGATAGGCCATGGGAAATCGCTCGCTGAAATCCGCTTCCGCGAACAACCGGCCGTCGATATACGGAAAGATGATGATTCGCTCCTTGACGTCTTTGCCGTCTTTCATCAGCGACGCTTTGAGGATTGGGCGGGTGACGGCGGATTCGATGCGCGCTTCCCGCCCGCGCGCATCGAGCGCAACCACCACGCCGGATTCTTCCCCCACCTTTTCCAGGATGAACACATCATCGGCGAGCGTTTGCAGGCCGACATGAATGCCGGCGATTTCGCCCAACGGTCGGCCGCGCGAGCGAATGCACTGGATTTTCCGCAATGTGGTTTCGGATTCAAGCGTCCAAAATCTGTTGGTAGGCAAGTTGGATGCCGACACAAGCCCTTTGCTCACGATTCGTTTGCCGTCGTAGCGGTATAACGCGAACCGTTCCCGGCTGTCGTTTTTATGCAGCACGGTGATGAGCGAATAGGTGGTCGCGCCGTCGAATAGTTGATGTTCGCCGAAATCGAACAAGCATGCGATGCCGTGTTGCTCGCGTATCAACCGGCGCAACGGCTGCCCGGCCATGGTCTTGGCGTATGTGTTCGGCGTGATGTAGCCCAACCGGCCGCCGCGCTTCAACAAGAACATGCCGATTTCGAAGAAGGCGATATACAAGTCGGCCGAGCCGCGGTTCGCCAACTTCCAATCGCGCCGCATGCGCCGCCTTCGCACTTCGCCTAAATGCTGAATGCGTACGTACGGCGGGTTGCCGACCACGCAATCAAAACGCCCTTCATGCGGCGCCAGCGATGCGCGGTCGGCGCTGTCCATGCAGTGCAAATTCCAGTTGATTTTCAAGCGCTTCCCTTTGGCAACCAACACGGCGTCGATGCGCGTCCTGCATTGCGCCAACGCGCCGGCATCGATGTCAAAACCGGCGAGGTTTTCCAACGCCCGTCGGCAATCCCGCGCCGGCACGGTGTCACAAATCCGCTCCACCAGCCGCGCCAAAAAAGCGCCATCACCGCAAGCCGGGTCGCAGATTTTGAGCGCCGGTTTATATTCCTGGACGGTGTTGTCCAAGATGAGGTCGACAATCCATTCGGGCGTATAAACAACGCCATATTCTTTAGTTTTTCCAATCATCGTTTCGCCTCGATGAGTCGTTGCATGTCGTGCATAAAACGCGGCACCGAGAATTTGTTCTTCAACACCGCGCACACGCTTTCGCTGATTTGCATTTTCGTCAAATCTGCCAACTTGATTTTATTTGCATCGCTCAAGTCGTCAAGCGGCAGAGAGATTAAACCGATACCCATCGCATCCGGCCGGTGCGGGTAATCGTCATCTTGCCCCAACTTAACATACTTCTGGAGATGGTGGTTCGAGATGTGCTCTTTGTGCTTAATCGCGCCGCCTTGTTTGCGATAAGGCACCCCCGTCGGCAACACCATGAGATGCCCGAAGATAATGCCCCTGCGTCGAAGATTCGCGGTCTCGCCCATAAGGTGCTCGAAATAGTTGTTGGCGTTTTGTTTGAAGTTGGAAGCGATGAATTTAATGCTGATGATGGCCATGGGCGCAGCATTATCTTTGGCAATCGAGACGTCCACGGTTTTATCGTAGTATTCCCCGGCGATCCTTTCCTCGCCGCCTTTGTCGTCTTTTCTGAGACTTTGAAGAGAATACCCGTCGCCCAACAGACGCTGCATTTCATCCGCTACCCATTGGTGCAACGGGCGCAACTTTTGGTTGCTGCGCGCGCCGTGTTCATTATACGCGGTATACGATTCTCGCACCGCGCGGATAAAACGCGACTCCAGCGCCGAATATGAGTTGCTGACGTTCATATCAAGCCGCTGGCGCGGCGACTCTCACCGAATCCGCCGATTCGTTATACAAATCGATTTCGTTGAATTTGAGGTGGCGGTAGATGTCGGCGGCCATGGTGTTGAGTTCGCCGGCTTCGGCCATGTATTCGGCGGCGCTCGGCAGGCGGCCCAATACGCCGGCGACGGCCGCAAGTTCGGATGAGGCGAGGTAGACGTTCGCGTCTTTGCCGAGGCGGTTGGGGAAGTTGCGCGTGGATGGGCGCGCGGCGAACATGCCGTAGGCCACGGTCTGGGCGTAAATGCCGGCAAACTCGGCCGGCCTAATGTCGGCAATCAGGGTTTCCCGAAAGGCCTTCAACTGGCGCTGCAGTTCGCTGTTCTCCTCGCTGGCGGCGGCGGCGTTTTTCTCGTCGGCACCCAGCGCATCGGCAATCACTCGCGCCAGCATCCGCGCCTTGTCGGCCATGCACCTGGCCAGGTCGGCGGCAGTGGCGATGGTCCGGCCCTGGTAAGCGCCGAAGTCCTGGATTAAGTCGGCAAACCGCACGAAGTTCTGCGGTAGCGGTTTAATCTTCCCGGCGCGCAACTCGGCGATGGACACAGCCGCCGCCGGCTTCATTTCGTTGTTGCGGTGGAAACGGAATTCCAGATAGTTGGTGAAGATTAAATTGTCCAGCGACTCGACATACCGCCGCAACTGCGCGCGGTGGGCGCCGTCGTCTAGGGATTTGTCGATGTTTTTCGCCTCGATGTAGCCGAGGGGGATGGCGTTGCGCTTCAGCACATAATCCGGCGCGCCGCCTGGCATGATTCGGCCCGGCTCGTTGGTGATGTCCACGCCGGGCAGGAGCGCTTGCGTCAGTTTTTGCAACACGCCGCGGAAACTATGCTCGGTGAACTCGCCGCCGCTTTGGATGCGGGCGATTTCCTTGAGATAGGCGGGGATTGGGGATGGGGGCATGGGGGGAATGTAACATGAACCCATCCGCTTCCGCCACTATGTTAACCCTCCGCACCCCGCCAACACCTCGCGCAACGGTGTTTTGCTTTTCGCGTCGAACCAATGCTCGATGAGACGGTGAGAGATGGAAATCGCCGGCGACAAGCGCAGTTGGTTTTGTTGCAACGCGCGCGTTAACGCATCGCGGGTGAACCATTGCGCGTGCTCCAACTCGATGCCGTCGACTTTGATGCGCGCGTCTTGCGCTTCGGCGAAGTAGCCGAGCATCAGCGCGCCGGGGAAGGGCCACGGTTGCGAGGCGTGGTAGCGCAGGGCGGTGACGATGACGCCGGCT
>JAPPPZ010000151.1 GCA_028817275.1 Gammaproteobacteria bacterium | reverse complement strand
ACCCTCGCCCCCGCCCCGCACCGGTTTTCCGGGCGGGGCGGTGACATCAAAAAACCGCGTGGTAGGCGCGCTTGATTTGTTTGAGCAGCCATCTCCCGGCCGCTCCCATTCCGGCGCTCTCAACAATCATCAGAAAGCTGAGCGTCAAACCAGAAAAAAACAGGATTTCAAGAAAGATGTTGTCCACCTTATTGTTCCTCCAGTTGCCGGATGTGTTTGTCCACCGCCCTGTCAAGGCGGCAGTAAGCGAGGCAGCACCACCCAGGCCAAGCCAGCCGGCCAGCAGGCCGAACATCGCCAGATACGCCAACTGCTTGCGCGTATAGTGGTTGATTCGCTCCTGAACGCCGTGGCTGCGGCTTTCGGCCATGGATCTCTCCGTTTTTGCATGGAAAAACGCAAAATAAATGCTGAACTTTCCGGCTTAATGTGACTCTGGTCACACTTTGGCGAATTTATTTTCATCGCCGCCCAAAGTGTGTCAAAAAAGACACACACCTCACAACCGCCCCAGCACCTCCCCCAACTCGGCCGGCAGCGGCGCGGTGAGGGTGATGGCGCGGCCGGTGCGGGGGTGGGTGAAGCGCAGGCGGCGGGCGTGGAGGAACAGGCGGCGCAGGCCGGCGGTGCGCAGGCGGCGGTTGCATTCGGGGTCGCCGTAGCGGCGGTCGCCGGCGATGGGGTGGCCGGCGGCGGCGGCGTGGGCGCGCGCCTGGTGGGTGCGGCCGGTGCGCAGGCGGATTTCGGCGAGAGTGAAGCCGCCGCAGGCGCGCAGCGGGCGCAGGCGGCTGTGGGCGGCGCGGCCGGCGACAGGGGCGGTGATGGTTTGCGGCCGGGCAAGTTTTCCGCATAAAAGCGCGGTGTAAATTTTGCCCGGCGCAGTGCCGCCCTCGCCGCGAAACTGGCGGTGCAAGGCCAGCAGCGCCGGCCGGTTGCGCGCCAGCAGCAGGCAGCCGGAAGTCTCCCGGTCCAGCCGGTGGGCCAGTTCAAGGAAATCCGCGCCGGCGTCGCCATTTCCAGAGTCCAAACCACCACCTCCGCCCCCGCCGCCACCATTTCCGACTCCGGCGTCACCATTTCCCCCCCCGCCCCCACTGCGCAGCCGTTCGATGACGCCGTACCGCACCCCGCTTCCGCCATGCACCGCAAGCCCGGCCGGCTTGTCCAGGGCCAACAGGTCGGCATCGGCAAAAAGCACCGGCAAATCCAGCGGCGCAGGCGGGGCGGCGTCCGGCGGCGACTTGCGCCACAGCGGCGGGACGCGCACCAGGTCGCCGGGCTTGATGCGGTATTCAGGCTTGCGGCGGGCGCCGTTGACCCGCACCTGGCCGGTGCGGATGAGGCGGTAGACGCGGCTTTTCGGCACATCGCGCAGGCGGCCAATGAGAAAATTGTCCAGCCGCTGGCCGTGGCGGCCGGCGGTGGGCAATAAGGCGGCGGTCTGGCGGGTGGACATGCGGCGATTGTAGGCGATGGCGGATGTGGTATACTCGCGCGCAGTGATTTTCGGCTGGCCGGCGTTTTGTTTTTTTATCCAGCGCGCCGGCAGCGAATCAGGGCGCCGCCCGCACCATAAACCGGCCGGCGGCGCCAAGGGTTAAGTGAACCTCACCCGCCGCGTCGCAACCGCGCCGCAGCATGAGTAGGGCACAAAAAACAACATCCCCAAAAGGTCGCCGACGGCGACGGTAAAGTTTCAAGGGAACGGCGGAGTTTTGCCAGCGCGCACTTTGCGCCGCACCGTGCAGACGTTGCACATGCAAAACCCGCAGGACCGCGCGGCTTCGGGCGCAACCGCCCCGGCCGTGCTGGACGCCCTCGCCAGGCCCGGAATCGGCCGGCGGCGGGCAGCCGTTGCGCATCACGCGGCCGGCGGGGACGGGAGACAACATGAAACGCATCCTGTTTAACGCGACTCAGTCGGAAGAGTTGCGCATGGCCCTGGTGGACGGGCAAAAACTTCTGGATCTGGACATTGAGGCCACCGCCCAGCGTCCAAAGAAAGGCAACATTTACAAAGCCGCGGTCACCCGCGTTGAGCCGAGTCTGGAGGCGGTGTTCGTGGAATACGGCTCGGCGAAGCAGGGCTTTCTGCCGCTGAAGGAAATCTCGCGCAAATTTTTCCGCGAGCAGCCCGACAAGCCCCTCGCCGAGGTGCGGGTGCAGGAGGTGATTGGCGAAGGCGACGAGATGCTGGTGCAGGTGGAAAAGGACGAGCGCGGTACCAAGGGCGCCGCCCTCACCACTTTCATCAGCCTGGCCGGCCGCTACCTGGTGCTGAAGCCGGACAACCCCCACGGCGGCGGCATCTCACGGCGCATTGAGGGCGAGGAGCGCGCCGATTTGCGCGGCGCACTGTCATCGCTGGAGGCGCCGCGCGAGCATGCGCTGATCGTGCGCACCCAGGGCATCGGCAAAAGCGCCGAGGAGTTGCAGGGCGACACCGATTACCTGCTGCAACTGTGGAAAACCATCAGCGAAGCCGCCGCCGCCCGCCCGGCGCCGTTTCTGGTGTACCAGGAAAGCAACCTGCTGGTGCGCGCCATCCGCGACCATCTGCGCGACGACATCGCCGAGGTGCTGGTGGACGAGCCGCAAATGTTTGAGCGCGCCGAGCGGTTCATGAAGCAGGTGATGCCCGGCAGTTTGCGCAAACTCAAACTGCACGACGCCCAGGTGCCGCTGTTCTCGCGCTTTCAAATCGAGCACCAGATTGAGGCTGCGTTTTCGCGCAACATCCGCCTGCCCTCCGGCGGCGCGCTGGTCATCGACCACACCGAGGCGGTGGTCACCATTGACGTGAACTCGGCGCGCGCCACCAAGGCCGGCGGCATCGAGGAAACCGCGCTGCAGACCAACATTGAAGCCGCCGAGGAGATCGCCCGCCAACTGCGCATCCGCGACATCGGCGGACTCATCGTCATTGACTTCATCGACATGATGAACCAGCGCAACCAGCGGCAGGTGGAAAACCGCCTGGGCGAGGCGCTGCGCGCCGACCGGGCGCGGGTGCAGACCGAGCGCATTTCCAAATTCGGCCTCCTGGAAATGTCGCGCCAGCGGCTGCGCTCGGCGCTCAGCGAAACCAACTACGCCCCCTGCCCCAGATGCCACGGCAACGGCATGATCCGCACGGTGGCGTCATCCAGCCTCAACATCCTGCGCCTGCTGGAAGAGGAGGCGATGAAGGAAAACACCCGCGCGGTGCACGCCCACCTGCCGGTGGAAACGGCGACGCTGCTGCTGAACGAAAAGCGCGGCGAGCTCAGCGCCATTGAAAACCGCCTCAGCACGCGCATCGTGATTGTGCCGAATCCGGACATGGAAACGCCGGACTTCCAACTGCAACGGCTGGCCAACGGCGGCGAGGCCGCGACTGATGTGCCGAGTTACCAACTCAAGGCCGAGTCCGAAACCGCCGCCGACGCCGGCCGCCGCTTTGAGCCGCGCCGCGCCGCCAGCCCGGCGCCGGCCGCTGATGCAAAAGCGGCGGTGAACCTGCAGGATGTGGAAGCGGCCATGGCCACGGTCAAACGGCCGCGCAAGCCGGGCCTGTTGGTGCGCGCGCTGCGCAAATTGTTCGGCCGCGCCGAGAAGCCCAAACCTGCCGCCGCCCCGCGCCGCCGCGGCCGCCCGGGCGCCGGTCGCGGCGGTGGAAATGCAGGCCGCGGCCGTGGACGCCGCTCTGAGCAGCCGCGCCGTGACGGTGCCGGCGCCGGCAGCGGTGGCCGCCGCACAACCGGCCGCACAACCCAAGCCCAGGGCGAGCGCAAACCCCGCGCAACCGGCGGTGCAACCGGCGACAGCAACCCCCAGCGCGGCCGCCGCCCGCAACGCCGCAACGCCTCGGCCGCGACCCCCGCCCGTGGCGGCCGCCGCGACGGCAACAGTGGAAACAGCGGCAACAGCAACGCCCCGGCGGCGTCCAAAAACAACCGCGAAGACAGCGGCGCACAGCAGGCGCGCTACGCCGCACAGAATCCAACCGCCGCCCCGCCGCCGGCCGCTGAACCGGCCCCGCCGCCGCCCTCACCCTCACCCCCGGCGGCGAAAAAAGAACCGGCCACCGACATTAAATACGTGGACGGCGTCTACTTCATCCCGCCGGGCGGCGACAAGTCCGGCGGCTGAGGCCGGGCCCGGGCGGTTTTTGACGCCGAGGCTGCGGGCGGGGCCGTTCCGCCCGCAGCCGGTTGGTTCACAATAAATTTCACTGGCGGACGGCGATTCTAAAGTTGAGGGTTGGCGGTTTTTGCGGCAGGAATTAGCCTTGCGGCAAACTTTTACTTCAGAGCAGGTTATACAAAGCGGCGGAAAAGAAACAAACCCCCCGCCAACCGCAGTTTGACAACCACTCCCCGCCCGGCAATAATTGCGCGCGGCTTCACCCCCAGCCGGGCCGTTAGCTCAGTCGGTAGAGCATCTGACTTTTAATCAGGTGGTCACAGGTTCGATCCCTGTACGGCCCACCACCGCACCTCAAATGCAGTTGGCCGGCTTCGGCAGTCCGGCGTAGCGGAATGCCTGCTTTGCCGGACCGTAGGGGAACAGGCGGTATAAGTCCTGGCTGTTCGCTTTGTCCTCGCCCAGCACGTCGGCCATGGCGCGCATCAAAACGCGGGTGGCGGGCGAGATGCGGTATTCAGCGTAAAACTCGCGCAGAAAACGAATCACTTTCCAATGCTCCTCGCTGAGCGCGCAATGGTCGGCGGCGGCCATGGCCTCGCACACTTCCTCGCTCCAGTCCTCCATGCGCGCAAGATAACCCTCGGCGTCAGTCGCCACCGCGCGCCCTTGCACCGTCAATGCCCCGGCCGCCGTCACCGCCAACTCACCACCGGGCTGCACCGCGCGCAATGGGCCACAAAACCGTCGTAGTCCACCACGCCCACGCCGGCGGCCAACTGCGACTCGGCAATCCCGCGCGCCAGCAGATCGGCGCGCATGGCAAACACCGTGGCCCGCGTACACAGTTCTTTAATTTGCACACCACCGGCGCGGGCGGCGTAACAGCCGTCCTCAATTAAAATCACCGTATCACCATTGCGCACCCGCGCGGCGGCACCGCCGAGGCTGGTTTTATTAAAAAGATGCAGCGCGGTCATCACGAAACTTAAAAATCAATCACGCAATCCTGCGCCGCCAGAACTTCCAGCAACTCCGCGCGCTCCACCACCGTCGCCGCAATCAAAAAATCTGCAGCAGCCACATTGCGCGCATTCAGCGACTCGCGCTCGGCCAGCACCTGCTCGCAACCGTACTGCGGCAGCGCGCCCAGGGCGCGGCAGAAATCGCGCATGCCCAAAGCGCGCTCCGGCGCCTGGTTTTTCAACAGTTGAAACACGCCGTCGTCCATGAAAACCAACGTCACCTCATGGTCAAAAGTCGCCGCCACCAACGCAAGGTCAAGCCCCTCGGCGGCAAACACTGAACCATGCGGCGCGCGCCGCTGGATGCAGGCGATTTTTTTTTGCGCGTTTTGATTCATGGACCAAAGTGAACAAAACGATCGGCGGCGGCCATGGCCCCGGCCAACTGCCCCAGTCCGGCCACGCGAAAACCGCCGGCAAGGTTGCCGCGCGGTTTGCCGTGGCGCGCCGCCTCGGCGTGGTCCAGGATTCCGCGCCGCTGCGCCGAGGCGGTGCATACCGCAAGTTCCACGCCGCACTCGGCGGCAAAATTCTGCCACTCGCGCACCAGGTGGCGGTCGTCCTGCGGCGGGCAATTAAGTTCTGACGCAAGCCACGCGCCATCGTGGTAGAAAAAAACCGGCTGCAGCGAATGCCCGCAACGCAAAACCGCGCGCGCAAAATGCAGCGCGCTGTCGCAGGCCTGGGTGCTGTAGGGCGCGCCCGAAACCATGACGGCGAAATTCATTTTTCCATGATAGCACCGCGCCCGCCGCGCCTGCGGTATGATGAGAAAATGATTGCCGCCAACCTGCTGCTCGCTTTGTGCCTCGCCATCGCGCCGCCGGTTGCGGCCGACCAGTTCGGCCTGCCCGACCTTGGCAGCCCGTCATCCGGCGTCCTTTCCGAGGTGGAGGAGCGCAACATCGGCCGCGAGTTCATGCGCCAGGCGCGCGGCAGTTTAAGTTATGTGGACGACCTTGAAGTCAACGACTACATCAACCGCCTCGGCCGCAAACTGGTCAAGGAAAGCGCCATGGCCGACAAGACGTTTTATTTTTACGTGGTGCGCGACCCGACGCTGAATGCGTTTGCGGTGCCCGGCGGCCATGTCACGGTGCATACCGGCCTGATTGAGGAAACCGCCACCGAAAGCGAGTTGGCCGGCGTTCTTGCGCATGAGATCGCCCACATCACCCAGCACCATCTGGCGCGCCTGATCGAGAGCGGCAAAGGCCAGACCGCGGTCTCCATCGCCGCCATCATGGGCGCGGTGCTGCTGGGCGGCGCCGCCGGCGCCTCGGCATTTCTCGGCGCCAACGCCGGGATTTTGCAGCAGCGTTTGCGCTACCGCCGCGACTTTGAAAAAGAAGCCGACGCGCGCGGCATTCGCATTTTGTTCCAGGCCGGCTACGACCCGCTGGGCATGAGCAGTTTTTTTGAACGCCTGCACAAGCGCAGCCGGCTTGAGGGCGAGCAGTTGCCGGAATACCTGCGCACCCACCCGCTGACACTGAAGCGCGTGGCCGAAACGCGCGTCCGCGCCGGCGACTACCCGAAAATTAAAGTGGAATCCAGCGGCGAATTCTTCCGCGTCAAGGCGCGCATCGCCGCGCTGTACAAACGCCAGCCGGAACGCACCGCCGAACAATTCAAACTGCACCTCGCCAAAGCGCGCAACCCCAAACAGGCCGCCGCGCTGCGCTACGGCTACGCCCTCACCCTGAACGCGCTCGGCAGACTGGACGAGGCCGCGCGCGAGACTGATGCGCTGCTGGCCGCCGATGCCGGCGAGGCGGCGTTTTACAACCTGCGCGGCGAAGTGGAAATTCAACGCGGCAACAACCGCCAGGCCCTCAAATTTTTTGAGCACGGATTAAAACAATCGCGCAACAAAGAATTGTTGCGGCTGCAATTCGCCAGCGCCCTGGTGCGCACCGGCAGTGCCGCGCGCGCCGAAAAACTTTTGCGCGCCGATGCCGCCGCGCGCCCCGATGCGGTGGAGTTGCAGCGCATTTACTCGCGCGCCGCCGGCCGCAGCGGCCGGCTGGCGGCGTCATTTCAGGCGCTCGGCGAATTTCACTACCACACTTTCGCCTACCACAAATCCCTCGCCGCTTTTCATGAGGCGTTGAAGCACGCCGCCGACGATTATTATCTGGCGTCGGTCATCAAGGCGCGCATTGAAGGCATTGGAAAAGAACTGGGCCTGCCGGAAAAAAAGAAAAATTAACCTCCGCGCAATGCAGCAACGCGCCCGCACCGGTGAAATGGAACAGGCCTGGGCGCGCCTGTGCGCCGACCACCGCGCCGATGAAACAGCGTGCGTGAAAAAACTTCTTGCCGACGGTGACGGCGGCGACGGCGATGAAGGTGAGCGTCACCGCACCGCCGAACTCGCGCGCAAACTTGTGCTGCAAGTGCGCGACGACAGCGCCGGGCATGGCGGCGTGGACGCTTTTCTGCATGAATACGGATTGTCCACCGACGAGGGCGTGGTTTTAATGTGCCTGGCCGAGGCGCTGCTGCGCGTTCCCGACGCCGCCACCGCCGACCAATTAATCCGCGACAAACTCGCCGCCGCCGACTGGCAAAGCCATCTCGGCCACAGCGACTCGCTTTTGGTCAACACCGCCACCTGGGCGCTGCTGCTCACCGGCCGCATGGTGGCGCCGGCCGGGTTCACCGCGCTCAGCACGCAGCGCATGGTGACCGCGCTGGCCGGCCGCATCGGCGAGCCGCTGGTGCGCCGCGCCGTCACCCGCGCCATGCGCATTCTCGGCCGCCAGTTTGTCATGGGCCGCACCATCGCCGAAGCCCTGGCCCACGCCCGCGCCGATGAGGCGGACGGCCGCCGCCACTCCTACGACATGCTCGGCGAAGCCGCCCTCACCGCCGATGACGCCGCGCGCTACCTTGACGCCTACCACGCCGCCATCGCCGCCATCGGGACCGGGAATGGTGGCGGCGACGTTAAAAATGGTGACTCCAACGTTGAAGACGGTGACGTCGACCCCGTCCTCCGCAACTCCGGCATCTCGGTCAAACTCTCCGCGCTGCATCCGCGTTACGAACCGGCGCAGGAGGCGCGCGTGCTGGCCGAGTTGACGCCGCGGCTGCTGGGCCTGGCGGTTGCGGCGCGCGACTTTAACATCGGGCTGACGGTGGACGCCGAAGAGGCGGCGCGCCTGCTGCCTTCGCTTGCGGTGCTGGAACAGTTGTCGGCCCACCCGGCATTGCGCGGCTGGAACGGCTTGGGATTCGCCGTGCAGGCCTACCAGAAGCGCGCGCCGGCGGTGCTGCAGTATTTAACCGCGCTGGCGCGCCGCGACCGCCGGCGTTTTGCATTGCGCCTGGTGAAGGGCGCGTACTGGGACACCGAAATCAAGCGCGCGCAGGAGGACGGCGTGGACGGTTACCCGGTATTCACGCGCAAGTCGCACACCGATGTTTCCTACCTGCATTGCGCGCGTTATCTGCTGTGCAACCGCAAGGAGTTTTTTCCGCAGTTCGCAACCCACAACGCGCACACCGTGGCCCGGGTGACGGTGATGGCTGAAGCCGGGCGCAACCCCGGTTACGAATTCCAAAGACTGCACGGCATGGGCGAGGCTTTGTACAAAAACCTGCGCGGCAAACTGTGCCGGGTATACGCCCCGGTGGGAAAACACGAAGACCTCCTCGCCTACCTGGTGCGCCGCCTGCTTGAAAACGGCGCCAACACTTCTTTTGTCAACCGCATCGTCGACCGCACATCGCCGGTGGAGGAAATCATCGCCGACCCGGCGCAAAAAACTTTAAGCGCACAATGCACACCGCACCCGCGCATCCCGCAGCCACGTGATTTGTTCCGCCCCGAGCGCGCCAACTCGGCCGGCGTCGACCTGGATGACCCGGCCGCCGCCGCACCGCTGCTGGCGGCCATCGCCGAACACGCAGCAGCGCAGCGCACCGCTGCACCGCTCACCACCGCCAAAGTCCACGGCCGCCCGGCGCGGGATTGTTACGCCCCCCTTAACAGCAAACGCGCCATCGGCCGCGTCACCGATGCCGCCCCGGCCGATTGTGAACCCGCCCTCGCCGCCGCCGCCGAGGCCGCCGAGGCCTGGGAAGCGCAGTCCGCCGATCGCCGCGCCGCATGCCTGGACCGCGCCGCCGATTTGCTGGAGGAAAACCGCGCCGAGTTGATGGCGCTGCTCGGCGTGGAAGCCGGCAGGACGGTCGCCGACGCGCTCAGCGAGGTGCGCGAGGCGGTGGACTTCTGCCGCTACTACGCGGCCTGCGGGCGCGGGTTGTTCGGCGGCGGCGGTGATTTACCGGGCCCCACCGGTGAGAGCAACCGTTTGCAACTGCGCGGGCGCGGCGTGTTCGTCTGCATCAGCCCATGGAATTTTCCCTTGGCCATTTTCACCGGCCAAGTCGGCGCCGCGCTGATGGCCGGCAACGCGGTGGCCGCAAAACCCGCCGAACAGGCGCCGCTTGTCGCGCATTTTGCAACCCAACTGCTGCACCGCGCCGGGGTGCCGCGCGAAGTTCTGCACTTGCTGCCCGGCGGCGGCGACGTCGGCGCCGCCTTGGTCGCCGACCGCCGCACCGACGGCATCGCCTTCACCGGCGGCACCGCAACCGCCGATGCAATCCGCCGCTCGCTGGCCGGGCGCGGCGGCCGCTTCGTCCCGCTCATCGCCGAAAGCGGCGGACTGAACGCGATGATTGCCGACTCGTCGGCGCTGCCCGAACAACTGGTGAGCGACGTCGTCACCTCGGCGTTCCAAAGCGCCGGCCAAAGATGTTCGGCGCTGCGCGTGCTGTTCGTGCAGGAGGACGTGGCGGAGCGCGTGCTGCAATTGCTGCGCGGCGCCATGGCCGAGTTGCACGTCGGCGACCCGGCGCTGCTGCACACCGACGTGGGCCCGGTCATCAATGCCGCTGCTGTGGCGGCGCTGGAGGAGCACGCCGCAAAAATGGAACATGCCGGCCGGTTAATTTTTCGCTGCGAGTTAAGCGGTGAATGCGGCGACGGTTTCTTCTTTGCACCGCGCGCCTACCAAGTGGACGGCATCGCCGAATTGCACAAGGAAATCTTCGGCCCAATTCTGCACGTCGCCACCTGGCGCGCCGGCGAGTTGGACAAGGTGGTGGACGCAATCAACGCCAGCGGCTACGGCCTCACCCTCGGCGTGCACAGCCGCATCAACGCGGTCGCCGAACAAATCGCCGCCCGCGCCAAAGTCGGCAACCTGTACATCAACCGCAACCAAATCGGCGCCGTAGTCGGCGCGCAACCATTCGGCGGCGAGGGCATGTCCGGCACCGGCCCCAAAGCCGGCGGCCCAAATTACCTGCGCGCCTTCGCCGTGGAGCGCAGCGTGTGCATCAACACCACGGCGCAAGGGGGGAATGCGGGGTTGATGAGTTTGGAGTGAGGGCGGCGGTGATGGTTGATATTCGTGCTATTATGCGCAAAAAAATGGACGCCAAAACAAAACAAAACCGGACCCTCCATCAAATCGTTATCGGCGACGCCCGGCGAATGCGGCGGGTTGCGGACGAGTCGGTGCATCTCGTGGTCACTTCGCCGCCGTACTGGCAACTGAAAGACTACGGCGACAAAAACC
>JAPPPZ010000105.1 GCA_028817275.1 Gammaproteobacteria bacterium | reverse complement strand
GGGAGTTGCCGGCGGCGTGGCGGCGGCAGGGGTTTGTGGTGAACCGCGTGCGCGACTCGCTCGGCGTGGTGACCGGCAAGACCCACACGGTGGAGTTGGCCTTCGGCGCACTCGGCGTAAACAGCCACTGGGGAACGCCGGTGAATCCGTGGGACCCGGTGCACCACCGCGCACCCGGCGGCTCCAGCAGCGGCGCCGGCGTCAGCATCCGCCAGGGTTCGGCGCTGGTCGCCCTCGGCACCGACACCGCCGGCTCGGTGCGCATCCCGGCGGCGATGACCGGCGTGGTCGGATTGAAGACCAGCCACGGACGCTGGCCCATGGACGGCGTGGTGCCGCTCAGTCAAACACTGGACAGCGCCGGCGTGCTGGTGCGCAGCGTCGACGATGCGGTGTTTGCATTCGCCGCGGTGGACGCGCGTTGGCCCACGCTGGAATCGCTGAGGGCGGAAATGGCGCGGCGGATGCCGGAAACGGTGCGCGTGGGTCTGCCGGAGGAAACCTTTGCCGACTGCGAGGACGGCATCGCCGAGGTGGTGATGGGCGCGGTGGACGAGTTGCAAAGCGGCGGGATGAAAACGGTGCACCTGTCGCTGCCGGAGGTGGACCAGGCGCGCGCACTGCTCGCCCGCGGCAGCGTCGCGTCGGCGCAGTGCGCGGAGTTTGTGCGCGCCGAGTTGCCGGCATGGCTGGATGCGATGGACCCGCTGGTCAGTTTGCGCATCCGCGATGGCGGCGAGATCAGCGCGCTGGAATATTTGTCGCGCCACCGTCAATTGCGTAAACTTGCGGCCGCGGCCGCCGCATGCTTCGCCGGCTTCACCGTCCTCGCCTGCCCGACCGTGCGCATCAGCCCGCCGCGCGTGGACCAGGTGGCGACGGTCGGGACCTACCGCCCGCGCAACATGGCGGCGCTCGCCAACACTTGCTTCGCCAACATGATGCGCCTGTGCGCGGTCACCATTCCGGCCGGGCTGGACCGCAACGGCATGCCGGTGGGCCTGCAACTGCTGGCGCCGCACAACGAAGAAGAACTGCTGCTTGCAGTGGCGGCGCGCGCCGAGGAAATCCTGGGCACGCCTGACGCACGCATCGGCAAACCATCACCCTCGCCTGAGGTGCGAGCATGAAAAAATTCAACCAACTGTTTGGAGCGCCGTGTGCGCTGCCAGGAGTGAAGTTTTATGGCTGAATCCGCGCCGCGCAAAGTTGATCTGGTTGACCGGCGCCGGGTTTACGACGGTTATTTTAAGGTGGACCGCTGCCGGCTGCGCCACGAATTATTTGAGGGCGGCATGAGCGGCGTGCTGCAGCGCGAAGTGGTGGCGCGCGACGGCGAGGTGGCGGCGGTGCTGCCGCTGGACCCGGCCGCCGGCAAGGTGGTGCTGGTGGAACAGTTCCGCCCCGGCCCCTGGGCCGCGGGCGCAAACCCGTGGACTCTGGAGTGCATCGCCGGCGTCATGGAGCACGGTGAATCCCCCGAACAACTGGTGCGCCGCGAAGCGCGCGAGGAGGCCGGGCTGGAAATTCTGCAACTGGAATTGATGCACCGTTTCCTCAGCACACCGGGCATGAGCAGCGAGTTGGTCCACCTGTTCTGCGGCCGGGTTAAAATCTCCGGACAAGGCAGCGCCATCTACGGCGTGAAAAACGAGGGCGAAAACATCCGCTCCGTGGCCTGCGGCATCGACGAATCACTGTCGCTTCTTAAGCGGGGAAAAATCACCAACGGCAAAACCATCATCGCCCTGCAGTGGCTTGCGTTGTATCATCGGGAAATCATCCGCAAGTGGCGGCAGTAAACCGGCAACCCTCACCCTCACCCTCGCCATGGCAAAACAGCCCGAACACACCTTCACCGATGCCGCCCACTTGGGAAGCCCCGGAGCCGAGCCGTGGACCATGGTCAACCACCCGGTCTACCGCGGCTCAACGGTTCTGTTTCCAGATCTGGAATCATTTTACCGCGCCTACGGCCGTCGCTACGACGAAAACGAATACATCTACGGCCGCCTCGGCACACCGGCCTCGCGGGCCCTGCAGGATGCATTCTGCGCAATGGAAAACGGCCACGGCTCGGTGCTGGCCAACTGCGGCCTCGGTGCAATCACCACTGCGCTGGCGGCGTTTGTGGAAAGCGGCTGCCACATTTTGGTTTCAGACTCGGTGTATGGCCCGCTGCGCACTTTCTGCGATGAGGAACTTGCGCGCCTCGGCGTGGCGACCACTTATTATGATCCGTGCATCGGCGGCCGCGTTGAAGACTTGCTGCGCCCCGAAACAAAAATCATCTACCTCGAATCCCCCGGATCGCTGACGCTGGAGGTGCAGGACATTCCGGCCATCACCAAAGTGGCGCGGCGATGCGGCGTGCTGACCATGGCCGACAACACCTGGGCCACGCCGGTTTTTTTTAAGCCCTTGAACCACGGCGTGGACATCTCCATTCAGGCCGCGACCAAATACATCGTCGGCCATTCGGACTCCATGCTCGGCATCATCACCGCCAACCAGCGGTGCCACGCCGCCATCCGCCGCACCGCCGTCAACCTCGGCCAATACGCCGCGCCGGATGACGTGTATCTGGCGTTGCGCGGCCTGCGCACCCTGCCGCTGCGGCTGGCGCGCCACCAGCACAACGGCCTGCGGCTGGCGGAGTGGCTTGCGGCGCGGCCCGAGGTGCGGCGGGTGATTCATCCGGGCACCGCCGGGCACCCGGGCCACGCCATCTGGAAGCGCGACTTCAGCGGCGCATCGGGGCTGTTTTCCATTATCATTGAGCCATGCACCGCACAGGCCCTGGCGGCGATGATTGACGGGCTGCGCTACTTCGGGCTGGGCGCCAGTTGGGGCGGTTATGAAAGTTTAATCATGCCCGTGAACCCGCGCGCAACGCGCACCGCCGCCGAGTGGCGCGAGGAGGGACAGTTGCTGCGACTGCACGCGGGACTTGAAAACGTCGATGACCTAATCGGCGACTTGGAAGCCGGCTTTGCGCGGCTTGCGCAAGCGCGGCGGTAACAAACCACCACCGGCAACAACAGAGGTGACGCCATGCTCATAAAAAAACTGTGGATGAACAATTCACTGCGCAACTACAACTACATCGTGGCCTGCCCCGACAGCCGCGAGGCCTTGGCCATTGACCCGCTGGACCACCGCAGAGTTCTTGCCGCGGCGCGTGATGAAGGGTGGACCATCACCCAGGTGCTGAACACTCACGAACACGGCGACCACATCGCCGGCAACCAGCAGTTGGTACGCGAGACCGGCGCCCCACTACTCGCCCCGGCCACGGCCGCCGCCAGCGGCGACATTCCATCGGTGGACATCCCGCTCAGCGAAGGCGACACGGTGACGGTCGGCACCAGCGTGACGTTAGACGTGCTGGAAACGCCGGGGCACACCATGTGCCACATTTCCCTGCTGAGCCGCACCGACCCGCCGCATCTGTTCAGCGGCGACACCGTATTCAACGCCGGCGCCGGCAACTGCCACAACGGCGGCGATGCGGCGGCTTTATACCGCACTTTTGCGGAGAAAATTTTCAAACTGCCCGGCAATACGTTCTTTTATCCGGGCCACGAATACTTTGAATCCAACTTGAAATTCACCTGGGCCTGCGAACCGGGCAACGCCGCCGTGCGCGAAATTCTTGATGACGATGGCCGTATCCGGAATCAGGATACGGACGACCCGCTACTGCTGTGCACACTGGACATGGAGCGGCAGCACAACGTTTTCTTCCGCCTGGACAACGAAGAAATCATCGCCAACCTGCGCAAAAAATTTCCCGACATGAGCAACGCGCCGGACGCCGAGGATGTGTTCATCAAACTGCGCCAACTGCGCAACGACTGGTAACTCAGGACCCGGCATCCCAGCGGGCGCGGTGGGCGCGCCGCCCGCCCCGGCGCACTGCCGGCCCAACCTGGCGGCGGGTGGCGATGCGCAGCGGCAAATCACCCGCCGCCGCGATGTTCCATTCGCCGTCCGGCGCGGCGCCGCCGCCCTCGCCGCACAACATCATCATTCCGTACTCGGCCAGCACCGCGGCCGCGGCGGTACTGAGCGCACGGCCGGCATCCTGCAGCAAAATCAAACTGAAACGGTGGCGCCGCACATCGGAAAAAAACGCGGCGCGCGGCTGGCAATGCACCGTGCAGCGAATATCGGCCGACAACGGCGCCGCAAGCGCATCGGCAAGCGCGGCGTTTTCCACATTGACAATCACTTTCCCGCCCATGTCGGCGCCGTCCAGCAAAAAAGGCGCCAGCGGATACAAGCCGTCACCGCTCAGCAAAATCACCCCCGCCGACCGCGCCGCCGCCAGCACCCGCACCAA
>JAPPPZ010000042.1 GCA_028817275.1 Gammaproteobacteria bacterium | reverse complement strand
TTCCTAATCGCCCGCAACTGCGCCGCTGCATTGGCCAGTTCGGCTTTGGCTTTGGCGATTTCCAGGTCGGAGGTTTTGTCGGCGAGGGCTTGTTCGGCGGATTTGCGGGCGGCTTCGGCTTTGGCTTCGTCCAGGTCGCGGGCGCGGATGGCGGTGTCGGAGAGGACGGTGACCACGTGCGGCTGCACTTCCAGCATGCCGCCGGAGATGAAGAAGAACTGCTCTTCGCCGTCCTCGGTGTGCACCCGCACTTCGCCGGGGGCGAGGCGGGTGAGCAGCGGGGCGTGGCGCGGGGCGATGCCGATCTCGCCCATCTCGGCCGGAGCGAAAACCATGGTCGCCTCGCCGGACCAGATTTCCTCCTCGGCGCTGACGATGTCAATGTGCAGGGTGGCGGCCATCAGCGTCACGCCAGCGTTTTGCTTTTGTCCACCGCTTCGCCGATGCCGCCGACCATGTAGAAAGCCTGCTCCGGCAGCGCGTCGTGTTCGCCGTCCACGATGCCCTTGAATCCGCTGATGGTGTCCTTGAGGGAAACGTATTTGCCGGCCGAGCCGGTGAAGGTTTCGGCGACGAAGAACGGCTGCGACAGGAAACGTTGAATCTTGCGCGCGCGGCTGACGGTGAGTTTGTCTTCGTCGGACAACTCATCCATGCCGAGGATGGCGATGATGTCGCGCAGTTCTTTGTAACGCTGCAACGTACTCTGCACCGCGCGCGCCACGTCGTAGTGTTCCTGGCCCACCACCAGCGGGTCGAGTTGCCGGGAAGTGGAGTCGAGCGGGTCCACCGCCGGGTAGATGCCGAGTTCGGCGATTTGCCGCGACAGCACCAGGGTCGCATCCAAATGTGCGAAGGTGGTGGCCGGCGACGGGTCGGTGAGGTCGTCGGCCGGCACATACACTGCCTGAAAGGAGGTGATGGAGCCGGTGCGGGTGGAGGTGATGCGCTCCTGCAGCACGCCCATCTCGGCGGCCAGGGTCGGCTGGTAGCCCACCGCCGAGGGCATGCGCCCGAGCAGCGCGCTGACCTCGGTGCCGGCCAGGGTGTAGCGGTAGATGTTGTCCACGAACAGCAGCACGTCGCGGCCCTCGTCGCGGAAGTGCTCGGCCATGGTGAGGCCGGTGAGGCCGACGCGCAGGCGGTTGCCGGGCGGCTCGTTCATCTGGCCGAACACCATGGCCACCTTGTCCAGCACTCCGGACTCGCTCATCTCGTGGAAGAAATCGTTGCCCTCGCGGGTGCGCTCGCCGACGCCGGCGAACACCGACAGGCCGGCGTGCTCTTTGGCGATGTTGTTGATTAATTCCATGATGGCCACGGTCTTGCCCACGCCGGCGCCGCCGAACAGGCCGATCTTGCCGCCCTTGGCGATGGGCATGATGAGGTCGATGACCTTGATGCCGGTCTCCAGAATCTCCACCGTCGGCGCCTGGTCGGCGTAGCCCGGCGCCTTGCGGTGGATGGGCAGGGTCTGTTCGGCGCCCACCGGGCCGGCCTCGTCCACCGGCTCGCCGAGCACGTTCATGATGCGTCCCAGGGTCTTCGGCCCCACCGGCACCGAGATGGGCGCGCCGCTGTTGGTGACGGCCAGGCCGCGCCGCAGGCCGTCGCTGGAGCCCATGGCGATGGTGCGCACCACGCCGTCGCCCATCTGC
Source organism: Gammaproteobacteria bacterium (assembly GCA_028817275.1). Classification (GTDB taxonomy): domain Bacteria; phylum Pseudomonadota; class Gammaproteobacteria; order Arenicellales; family Spongiicolonaceae; genus Spongiicolonus; species Spongiicolonus versatilis. Next base: position 2,717 of record JAPPPZ010000042.1, on the reverse strand, counting down.
TGCTGCACCTCCAGGGTGAGGCCGCCGTCGTCGACGGTGAGGGCGTCGTAAACTTTGGGAATGGCGTCGCGGGCGAACTTGACGTCCACCACGGCGCCGATGATTTCTACAATGTTGCCGGATGACATGGCTGCTCCTGTGGGTTTGCTGGTGACGGGGTCGGGAATGACGGTTGCAGTGTGGAAGATGGTGGTTGCAATGCCGGGAACGGTGACTCAGACCAGCGCCATCAGACGTGCCGGGCCGCCGGTGGCGCCCTGGATGGGCAGCGCGCCGACAATGAGGGTGGCGCCCACCGCCGGCAGGCCGGCGAGGTTGGCGGCGCATTCCATGCCCCAGCGGCCGGCGCCCAGCCACTGGTAGTGCACCGGGAAGGCGCCGTCCATGCCGCGGTCGATGCTGAGGGTGTCCACGGCGATGCCGCGCACCTCGCGCTCCTCCAGCAGCCACTGGGTGGTGTCGGGGTGGAAGCCGGGGAAGTGCATGACGCCGGCGGCGTCGGTGTTGCGGAATTTGGCGCCGTTCACATGGCGCTCCCAGCCGCTGTACATGGCGACGCAGGCGCCGGCCGGGATGGGGCCGTGGGCCGACTCAAAGTCGTGCAAGTCCTCCGGCACCAGCAGCGCGTCGGCGTCACCCTCGGCGCGGGCGCTGATGTCCACCACGGCCAGCGGCGCCACCAGGTCACCGACCGGAATCGCCTCGTTGGTGGCGCCGGCGGCGCTGTAATGAATCGGCGCGTCAAGGTGGGTGCCGCAGTGCTCGTTGACGTGCCAGACGCCGCCGTTCACCTTGTGCTCGGCATAGTTGTACAGTTGCTCAACCGAAATCCCCGCCGCGCCGAAAAAAGTCGGAAACGCCGGCGACAAAACATGCGACAAATCCACCACCCGCGCCCCGCCCCGCCGCCGCGCCGCGGTCAACGCACACCCCGGCAAAGCCGCCGCCCCAACCGCCGCCGCGCCGAGAAAATGCCGCCGCGAAACCCCGGCGGCGCTTTCACCGGCGATGCGGGTTTTGACCGTTTCTATGCAGTGGGGGGAGCACATGGGTTTTATTTTTATTTGCGGCGGTGCCGGGTATGCCGCACAGCTCAGGCCGGTGCCTTGGCTGGCGGCGGCGCCGGCGGCGGCGGCGGACGCTTGGCGCCTACGGGGCGAGGGTTGTAGTTCTTTCTGATTTTCCCGCGAAAAGGGCTCGGCGGGGGATGGGCTTTTTTCATGGCGATTCCTCCTGTGGCTGAGATATGAATTCAATCATACTCACGTGACCCGCGTCAACGAGAATTCCGCGCACGCCTTCCAATTCAATGACTTTTACATCAGCATCGCCTTCGCCTTGCACCCAGGCGGCGTCCTCAAGCAGGAGATGGCCTTTGTCAGGATTAGCCGGCCATATTTCGGGCCAGCCAATCAAACGTCTGCCGTCTTTCAAGTGCAGCACGATGTAACCGACGTCGTAGCCTTCGAAGGACTGGACCCATTCAGACTGGTACGACGTCTGTGTGGTGAAGAAGCGTGCCCTTCTGAGGGGTTTGTGCAACCAATCATTGTTTGCAAAAACAGTAAAAGTGATTCCCCACACAATCGCAACAAAAAATGGCAGCGCTTTTTCCACCCAACCGTGCTCCGGAAGAAAATAGTCGCCGACATGAACAGTCACCTGAATAAACAGTGTGAATATCAGCGCTTGTATCACGCGCTCAAAGTTTGAAGGCTTGGCGTAGGAGGTCAACCCGTAGAAAACCCACGCCGCCAGGAACCCCGGCAGGAGGTATTGCAACAGGGAAATGATTTGCTGGCTCACGGGCATGACTCAAACCGCCGCCGCCCCCCCGACGATTTCGGAGATTTCCTGCGTGATTGCCGCCTGCCGCGCCTTGTTGTAGACCAGGCGCAACTCGTCGATGAGGTTGCCGGCGTTGTCGGAGGCGGCTTTCATGGCGACCATTCTGGCGGCCTGTTCGCTGGCGATGTTTTCCACCACACCCTGGTACACCAGCGACTCAAGGTAGCGCAGCATCAGCGCGTCCACGACTTCTTTTGAGTCCGGCTCGTAGAGGTAGTCCCAGTGGTGCTGCAACTTTTCCTCAGGTTTTTCTAGGGCGATGGGGAGGATTTGCTCCACCAGCGGCGACTGGGTCATGGTGTTGACGAAGTCGTTGTGCACCATGAAGATGCGGTCCAGTTTCCGCTCGTCGTAGGAATCCAGCATCACCTTGATGGCGCCGATTAAGTCGGCCAGCGCCGGCGCGTCGCCGAGGTGGGTTGCGTGCGACACCACATTGCCGCCGAGGCGGCGGAAGAATCCGAGTCCCTTGGCGCCGATGACGGTGAAATCCACCTCGGCGCCGCGCCCGCGCCATTCGGAAACGGCGCCCACCACGGCGCGGAACAGATTCACATTCAGTCCGCCGCATAAGCCGCGGTCGGTGCTGACCACCACAAAACCCACCCGTTGCGGCTCGCGCTCGGCCAGCCAGGGGTGGCGGTATTCCGGGTGCGCATGGGCCAGGTGCGCCATCACCCCGCGGATGCGCCGCGCGTAAGGCCGCGCCGCCAGCATCCGCTCCTGCGCCCGCCGCATTTTGCTCGCCGCCACCATTTCCATGGCTTTGGTGATTTTTTGCGTGTTCTGGATGCTTTTGATCTTGGTGCGGATTTCTTTCGCGCCGGGCATCAGTAAACCCCCTTCGCCTTAAACTCTTCCAGCACCTT
>JAPPPZ010000100.1 GCA_028817275.1 Gammaproteobacteria bacterium | reverse complement strand
GTCTCGCGCCGATGGAAATCCCGGCCCGCCACTACGGCGCGGCCCGCCGCGATAGTGTGCACAACACCTACCGCGACATCTTCCGCAAGGAGCAGCGCATGACCGGCGAGTGGGTCGACGCCATCCTCGCCGGCTACGCAGTGCAACCGGACTTCGCGGCCGGCTTGCGCGTGCAGCGGGTGATGGACGCGGCGTTGCGCAGCGCGGCGGAGGGGCGGAGGGTGACGGTGGAGGATGGCGGGGGCGGCATCGACTCCGGCGGTGGCGAGGGTGAAACCGATTATGCTATGGTCTGAACCGCCATTCCCGGGGTCTGAACCACCATTTTCAACGTCCGAATCACCATTTCCGATGCCTGAGCCGCCACCCGGCGGGTGCAAACCACCGTTCCGCACTGTTGAATCATGACTCCGCTGATGCAATTAACCGCTATCGGCAAAAACTTCGGCGCCATTGAGGCGTTGCGGGGAGTCACGCTGTCGCTCAGCCCGGGCGAGGTGCTGGGGCTGATGGGCGACAACGGCGCAGGCAAGTCCACCCTGGTCAAAATCATCGCCGGCAACTTCCCGCCGTCCAGCGGCGAGATTGCAATCAACGGCGAGCCGCAGCATTTTCACCGCCCGGTGGAGGCGCGGCGCAAGGGGGTGGAAATCGTTTACCAGGACCTCGCCCTGAGCGACAATCTCAGCGCCGCCGCCAATATTTTTTTGGGGCGCGAGGCCAAGCGTAAAATCGGGCCGTTCAAAATTCTCGACCACAACGCCATGAACCGCCGCGCCGCCGAATTGTTTGCCGAGCTCAAATCCGAAACCCGCCCGCGCGACATCGTGCAGCGCATGTCCGGCGGCCAGCGGCAGGCGGTGGCCATTGCCCGCACCCGCTTGTCGGAGCCGAAAATCGTCCTCATGGACGAACCCACCGCCGCCATTTCGGTGCGGCAGGTGGCGGAAGTGCTGGATTTAATTCGCACCCTGCGCGACAGCGGCATGGCCATTATTCTCATTTCCCACCGCATGCCGGACATTTTTGAGGTGTGCGACCGCATTGCGGTGCTGCGGCGCGGCGAGTTAGTGGCGGAAAAAGCAGTGTCCGATTCCTCCCCGGAGGAAATCACCGGGCTGATCACCGGCGCCATATCATCGGCATGAACAAGACCATGCAAAATATTGCCGCCACTGCGCTTGTCGGGCGGGTGAAAGGGATGGCGGTGGCCATGAGCCGCGTTCAGCCGTTCTGGGTGCTGGTGGCCATCGTGATTTTGTGCGCCGTCATGAGCGTGGTCTCCGATGTGTTCTTCTCCGAGCGCAACATCTACAACACCACGCGCAACTTCGCTTTCTTCGGCATCATGGCGCTGGGCATGACGGCGGTGATTGTGACCCGGGGCATCGACCTGTCGGTGGGCTCCATGATGGGTTTGTGCGGCATCGTCACCGGGCTGGTCATGCAGGCCGGCTATCCGCTGTGGGCCGGCTTTCTGGCCTGCATCGGCACCGCGCTGCTGGCCTCGCTGGTGACCGGGGTGCTGATTGCATATGTCAGACTGGCGCCTTTCGTCGTCACCCTCGGCATGCTGGCGCTGCTGCGCTCGGTGGCCATGGTGCTGTCCAACAACAAAATGATTTACGAATTCGGCCCCGACCAGGAAATCTACGAGTGGCTCGGCGGCTCGTCCATGTTGGGCGTGCCCAATCCGGTGTGGGCACTGATTATTTTGACGGTGATTTTATTTTTCGCTTTTCGCTACACCGCCTGGGGCCGGTGGCTGTTCGCCATCGGCGGCAATCCGGAAGCGGCCAAATTGTGCGGCATACCGGTGGAACGCGTGGTGACCTCGGCGTACATGGTGTCGGGCCTCACCGTCGGCATCGCCACGTTTTTGATTGTCGGCTGGTTCGGCTCGGTGACCAACGCCTTGGGGCAGACCTACGAATTGAATGTCATCGCCGCAGCGGTGATTGGCGGCGCCAACCTGATGGGCGGCGTGGCTTACGCCATCGGCGCCCCCATCGGCGCGGCATTGGTGGAACTGATTCGCAATTCGCTGCTGCTGGCCGGCGTGGACGCCCTGTGGCAGGGGGCGTTTGTGGGGCTGTTCATTATCCTCGCCGTTTTGGTCGAGAAAATGCGCGGCAATCAAGAGTAGCCGCCCAAACCCGCTTTCTGTTTTGGGAGTGTGGTATAAAAAAACGGCACAATTTCCGGGCGCGCCCGGGATTCAATATTCAACAACACATCACAGAGGAAAAATCCCATGAAAAAAACAACCCTCACCCTCATGCTCTGCGCCCTCACCCTGGGCGGAGTTGCAAGCGTTCATGCCCAGGACCTGCGCTTTGCGCTGGTGCCCAAGGCGATGAACAACCCGTTTTTTGACCTGGCGCGGGACGGCTGCTACAAGGCGGCGTCGGAATTGGCCGGCGTGGAGTGCTACTACATCGGCCCCGGCGAGCACACCGAACTGGAGCAGATTCAGATCGTGCAGGATCTGATTTCCCAGGGCGTGGACGGCATCGCCGTGGCGCCATCCAATGCCCCGGCCATGGCCAAGGCCCTGCGGGCGGCCAAAAACGCCGGCATCCCGGTGATGACTTGGGACTCCGACCTGCTGGCCAGCGACCAGCACATCCGCCGCACCTACGTAGGCACCAAGAACTACGACATCGGCGTCAACCTGGCCAAAATCGCCCGGCAACTTAAACCCGGCGGCGGCTCGGTCTGCCTGCAAACCGGCGGCGCCGCGGCGGCCAACCACAACGAGCGGCTGCAGGGCATCCGCGACACCCTCGGCGGCCTTTCCGGCACCACGCCGCCCGGCGACCCGCTGCGCGGGGAAGGCGGCTGGACCGAGGTCGCCGGCTGCCCGCTGGTCACCGACGATGACGGCACCCGCGCGGTGCAGCAGTTGGCCGACATCCTCAACAAGTTTGGCGACCTGGACGTGTTCATTTCCACCGGCGCCTTCACCCAGTGGCTGGACAACGCCTACCGCCAGGCGGTGCGCCCGCACAAGGCGCGCATGGACAGCGGCGACCTGGTTGTTCTGGTCGCCGACACCCTGCCCATGCAGATGGAGCAACTCGCCGACGGCCTGGCCCAGGGCAACGTGGGCCAGCGCCCCTTTGAGATGGGCTACCGCTCCATGTATGTGCTGCGCACCCTGGTCGCCGGCGGCAAGCAGCGGGAGACCATCTACACCGGCCTGGATGTCTGCACCCAGGAAAACCAGGACACCTGCCTCAAGCAGTAACGGCGGCCGCGCCCGCCCCGGCGATGCCCCCGGCGTTGCCGGGGTGGCGCAACCGTTGACCAAACCCTCACCCTGCCTGTGGACCATCGCAATTTGAGCGGCAAAGTCGCCGTCGTGACCGGTTCCACCCAGGGGCTGGGCGAGGCGGTGGCGCGCCTTTTTGTCGAGCGCGGCGCCGCCGGCGTGGTGCTGTGCGGCCGCAGCCGGGAGCGCGGCGAGGCTTTGGCAAAGGAGGTCGGCGGCGACTGCAAAGTCCTGTTCACGCCAGCCGACCTGGTGCGAGTTGCAGACTGCCGCGCGGTCATGCGGGTGGCCGATGAGGCTTTCGGCCGGGTGGACGCGCTGGTGAACTGCGCCGCCAACACCGAGCGCGGCAACATTCTCAACACCACCCCGGAATTGTTCGACCAAATTTTCGCCGTCAACATCCGCGCGCCGTTTTTTCTCATGCAGGATGCCGCAAAAATCATGCGCCGCGAAAAAATTGCCGGCGCCATGGTCAACATCATCAGCATGTCGTCCCACGCCGGCCAGCCGTTCATCACCGCTTACAGCGCGTCCAAATCGGCCCTGGCCGGGCTGACCCGAAATGTGGCCTATGCCCTGCTGCCGGACCGCATCCGGGTCAACGGCCTGAACATCGGCTGGATGAACACCCCGGCCGAGCACGCCATCCAGACCAAATTCCACAATGCGCCGCCGGACTGGCTTGCCAAGGCAGCCGCGGCCCAGCCGTTCGGCCGCCTGCTTGAGCCGCGCGAGGTGGCGCGCATGGTGGCGTTTTTGTGCAGCGATGAGTCGGGAATGATGACCGGCTCGGTGGTGGATTTTGACCAGTCGGTGGCCGGCGCCTACGACGACCCGCCGCAGCCGGCGGCGCGCCTGGCGGACGAATCTTAGGTGACGGCGGCGCTGCGTTTTGCGCTGATTGGCGCGGGGAGGATTGGCGCGTTGCACGCGGCCAATCTGGCCGCAACGCCGGGGGTGAGGTTTGTTTCAGTTTTTGATTCCGACAGTAAAGCCGCCGAGAAGGTGGCCGCGAGTTATGGCGCGGCGGTGACGTCCACGGCGGACGAAATCTTCGACGCAAACCAAATCGACGCGGTGTTGATTGCCTCGCCGACCGCGACGCATGTGGATTTCACCTTGC
>JAPPPZ010000033.1 GCA_028817275.1 Gammaproteobacteria bacterium | reverse complement strand
CCCCCCCCCCCCCCCCCCCCCCCCCCCCCCCCCCCCCCCCCCCCCCCCCCGATTTGGGTTGCGGGTTTCATGGTGGAATCCTCCGGTTGCGGGTTTAAGGTGACGGCAAGGGTAGCACAAAGCGGCGGGCGGGGCAGCGGGATTTATAATGCGGCCATGCGCATTCTGCTGATTGAGGACGACGAGCACACCGCCGCCCGCACCGCCAAGGGCCTGCGCGAGGCCGGGCACACCGTCACCCGCGCCGCCGACGGGGTTGACGGCGAGGCGCTGGCGCTGGCCGAGGACTTCGACGCGCTGGTGGTGGACCGCATGCTGCCGGGCATGGACGGCCTGGCCATCATCCGCTCGGTGCGCGCGCGCGGCCGGCAGACCCCGGCGCTTATCCTCAGCGCTCTCGGCGAGGTGGACGACCGGGTGCGCGGCCTGCGCGCCGGGGGCGACGACTACCTGGCCAAGCCGTTTTCGTTTGACGAACTGCTGGCGCGGCTGGAGGCGCTGCAGCGGCGCGCGGCCGGCGGTGACGGCGGCGGCGGGCGGCTCAGCGCCGGCGACTTGCACATGGACCTGCGCGCGCGGCGGGTGACCCGGGGCGGCAAAGCCATCGCGCTGCAGCCGCGCGAGTTCCGCCTGCTGGAATACCTGATGCGCCACCGCGGCCAGGTGGTGACGCGCACCATGCTGCTGGAGAATGTTTGGGACTACCACTTTGACCCGCAGACCAACGTGATTGACGTGCACATCAGCCGCCTGCGCGCCAAGGTGGACCGCGGCTTTGGCGCGCCGTGCCTGCACACCGTGCGCGGCGCCGGGTACATGCTGCGTGCCGATTAAACTCCTGCGCAGTTTCGCTTTTCGCCAGGGCCTGGTGTACCTGGCGCTGTTCGCGCTGTCGGCGCTGGCGCTGCTCGGTTTTATCTACGGCTTCAGCGCCGGCTACCTGTCGCGGCAGACCGACGCCACCATCGCCGCCGAAATCACCGCGCTGGAAGAACGCTACCAGGCCGCCGGCCTGGCCGGGCTGCAGCGGCAAATCGCGCGGCGCGTGCGGCGGCAGAAGCCCACCACCTCGTCGCTGTATCTTTTGGCCGACCGCAACTACCGCCCGCTCACCGGCAACCTCAGCCGCTGGCCGGCGGCGGCGCGGCGCGAGGAGGCCGGGGCGTGGGTGGACTTCACCATCGGCGGCGCCGTTGACGGTGACGATTTTTTCGCTCCGCGCCCGGCGCGCGCACGGGTGTTTCGCCTGCGCGGCGGCTACCGCCTGCTGGTGGGGCGCGACCTGCACGACTTGCAGCAAGTGCGCGAGGCCATCGCACGTGCGCTGCTGCTCGGACTCTTAATCACGTTTCTGCTGGCCCTGGGCGGCGCGCTGGTCAGCAGCCGCAGCGCGACGCGGCGCATTGAAACCATCAACCAGGCGGCGCGCGACATCATGCAGGGCGACCTGTCGCGGCGCATCCAAAGCCACGGCAGCGGCGATGACCTGGACCAACTGACCGAAAACCTGAACCGCATGCTGGCGCGCATTGAGCAACTGATGAGCGGCGTCCGCCGCGTGTCGGACAACATCGCCCACGACCTGCGCACCCCGCTGGCGCGCCTGCGCGGCCGCCTTGAATCCATTCGCGACGGCGAGGGCGGCGGCGCGGCACTGGACGAAGCGCTGGCCGACACCGACCGCCTGCTGGCCACGTTTAATTCGCTGCTGCGCATTGCGCGCATCGAGTCGGCCGCCGGCGCCGCCGGCCGCGCCGTCGACCTGGCCGCGGTGGTGCGCGATGCGGTGGAGTTGTACCAGCCGCTGGCGGAGGGCAAAGGCCAGTCGGTGGTTGCACACATCAACCCGGCGCCCCAGGTGCGCGGCGACCACCACCTGTGGTTTCAGGCGCTCGCCAACCTGCTGGACAACGCGGTCAAGTTCACCCCGCCCGGCGGCCGCATCGGCGTGGAGTTGGCAACAACCGGCCGCGGTCCGCAAATCACCGTCACCGACTCCGGCCCCGGCATCGCCGAAGAAATGCGGGAAAAAGTGTTTCAACGTTTCTTCCGCGCCGAGCAAAGCCGCTCCACCGCCGGCAACGGCCTCGGCCTCAGCCTGGTCAAGGCGGTCGCCGACATGCACCGGGTGACCATCACCCTCGGCGACAACCGGCCGGGGCTGCGGGTGGAGTTGCAGTTTTGATTCAGCGCGGCGGCTACAGCCGGTCGCGCAAACTGTAATACACCATCCCCGCCACCAGACCCGGCCAGCGCAGCAGGCGGCCGCCGGGAAAAGCCGGGGCCGGGAGGGCGGCGAAGACGTCAAAACGTTCCAGCGTTCCGGCGGCGGCTTCAGCGAGGAGTTTGCCGGCCAAAGTGGCGAGGGCGAGGCCCTGGCCGGAAAAACCGTGGGCGTAGAAAACATTGTTTTCCAGCCGGCCAAAGTGCGGCAGGCGGGTGACGGTGACGGCGAGGGTGCCGCCCCAGGCGTATTCCAGCGGTACGCCGGCGAGTTGCGGAAAAACTTTGTGCAGCGGTTTGCGCACAAAACAGCGGAGGTCGCGCGGAAAACGGCGGGTGTAATTTTCGCCGCCGCCGAACAGCAGGCGGTGGTCGGCGGACAGGCGGTAGTAGTCCACCACAAATTTGCTGTCGGCCACCGCCACATCGTCGCGGATTAAACTTCGCGCGCGCCGCCGGCCGAGGGGCGCGGTGGCGGCGATGAAGTTGTTAATCGGCATGATGCGCGCGGCGATGCGCGGCTCCAGCGCGCCGAGGTAGCCGTTGCATGCCAGCAGCAGCGCGTCCGCATGCAACTCGCCGGCGGCGGTGCGGACGCGAATGGTTCTGCCGCAGCGGTAGTCCACCACCCGGCTTTGTTCGTAAATGCGCGCGCCCCTGGCGGCGGCGGCGCGGGCCAGGCCGAGGGCGTAGTTGAGCGGGTGCAGATGCCCGGCGCCGCTGTCCAAAGTGCCGCCGCAGTAAATTGCGGTGCCCAGCATGGCGCCAATCTCGTCGCGGTCGACGAAACGAATTTTGCCGTAGCCGTATTTGCTTTGCAGATGCTCGGCGTTGCGGCGGTACGCCGGCAGGTAGCGGCGCTTGAGCGAGGCGTGCAGCACGCCGGGTTTTAAGTCGCAGCCGATGCGGTGCACCCGGATGCGGCGGCGCACTTCGGCTTTGGCCAACTCGGCCATTTCCCACAGGCGGCGCGCATGCGCTGCGCCGAGCATCGCCTCCAGTTGCAACTGGTCTTTGCGCAGGCCGCTGCCGAGTTGCCCGCCGTTGCGGCCCGAGGCGCCGAAGCCGATGTTTTCCGCCTCCAGCAGCGCCACCCGGTAGCCGCTTTCCGCCAAATGCAACGCCGCCGACAAACCGGTGTAGCCGCCGCCCACCACCCCCACATCAGCGCGCGCCACCCCGGCCAACGGCGCACAGCGCGGAAAAGAATCGGCGGTGGCGGCGTAGTAGGAATCGAAAAAACTTTGCCGCTGGGCGGGGTGCATTGCGGCATTATAGATTTTATCCGGAGGCGTATTTGCACCGGAGCGTTTAATTGGAAAAGGTATTTTCGTCTAAAGCCCTGTATTCATGCGGGTTTAGTGCGATCCGCTAATTATCCGAATTTACATTTGAGATGGGAATTTTCTGGCCAATTATTGATGAAAAACTGCTCTTTAATTACCCAAAAACTATCAGGAAAAATACGGTTTTAATCGCCCACCTCCCCCCAACGCAACAGCAACACCACCCCTCCCCCGCGCCGCCGCCCTCAGTCACTTGACAACCGCCTCCGCGGGGGTATCATTGCTGGCGCGAGGGGCCGGATGCGGTCTGCCGGTAGGGGCGGGACCCGTTGACCGAAAGACCTGCCGAGCGTTTCCCGGTTGGCGATACTCGTGTGAGCACCGGTCGCCTCGCACTCCTCTATTCGATTCCATGGAGCAGCCCGGGCGCGGGTGTAGAGCACTTTGGCGTTTTCATTCTTCCTTCTCCCCATCCTCCACCACCCGCGGCTCCGGCAGGCCGAGAAAGCGCGCCGTCACGCGCATCGAGCCGAGTGCAGGGTCGCCGTCGCCCTCGCGCTTGAGTTCATCGTAAGTCATGTCATGTGCCGGATTGCACCACTTCGCCAGACGAAACTGCTCTTCCGTCCATTCGGCGTGGAGCGGGTCATTGATATAGCGTTTCATGGTCAATTTTCCTCTCGGATCCCGCGCAGGCGCACGATGGTCGCTTTGCCTCCAAACTCGGGGGCCAGAACCCCTGTCTGGATGCCTTTGAGGTCGACATTCTCCTTGATTTCCGCGATTTGCGCCCGATAATCAGCAGTTGCGGCGGGGGCGCTCAAACCACCATCCCCGTGCCGATGACGTCATCGAAGTTGCGCGCGGCGTGGCATTCGGCTCGGGTCAGCGGCGTCCCCCGCTCA
>JAPPPZ010000081.1 GCA_028817275.1 Gammaproteobacteria bacterium | reverse complement strand
CCGGGTCCGCCACCGCCGCCAACGCCACCTCCTCGACTTGCGCGATGGCGGTGATATGCTGCCGCCCGGCCAGGCCGGCGCCGGCGACCGCGATTTTGACTTTTTTCATGGCTTACCCGCGCGCCGCGCGTTGTTGTCGATTCTCCGCCCATGGTTGGCGTCAAACAAAAACAGACGGTCACGGTTAAGGCGCACGCCAAACGGTTCGCCGATGCCGCCGGCAAAATTTTTATCAGTTTTGAGCGCAAGCAGCGTGTCGCCGGTTTGGCAGGTGACCAGCGTGCAGTCGCCCAATAATTCGCTGGCATAGATAACGCCGGCAAAATCCCCATCGGCGGCCGCGGCCGGCGCCACATCTTCGGTGCGCACACCCAGCACCGCATGTTCACAATCCGCGGCGTCCACCGCAACTTTGGAATCCCCGGCGTAAAACACGCCTTGCCGAACCCGGCCGCGCACCTGGTTCATGGGCGGGGAGCCGACAAAATCGGCGACAAACAACGTGCGCGGGTTGCCGTAAATCTCGCCGGGCGGGCCGACTTGTGAAACTTCACCCTGGTTCAGCACCACCACCCGGTCGCCCAAAGTCATAGCCTCAATCTGGTCGTGGGTGACATACACGGTGGTGATGCCCAGGCGCTTTTGGATGTTTTTTAACTCGGCGCGCATGTGGCTGCGCAGCCGCGCGTCCAGATTGGACAGCGGCTCGTCCATGAGAAACGCCGCCGGCCGCCGCACAATCGCCCGCGCCAGCGCCACCCGCTGCCGCTGGCCGCCCGACAACTGGCGCGGGTAACGCTCCAGCAGGTCGGCAATTTTGACTTGCGCCGCCGCCTCATGCGCCGCCTGCCGCCGCTCCCCGGCCGGCACCCGCCGCAGCGCCAAAGGGAAGGCGATGTTGTCGGCGACCGTTTTGTGCGGATACAGCGCGTAGGATTGAAACACCATCGCCAGGTCGCGGAACTTGGGAGGCAGCGCGGTCACATCGCGCTCACCGATGATGATTTGCCCCTCGTCGCATTGTTCCAGCCCGGCAATCAGCCGCAAAATCGTGGTCTTGCCGCAGCCGGACGGGCCCAGCAGGATGACGAACTCACCCTCCTCCGCTTCCAGATTCACATGATTGACCACATGGTTTGCGCCAAACCATTTGTTCACATTGCGCATGGCGATTCGCATGATGCCGCCCTCACCCTTCACCCATCACCCCTTGACCGCGCCGACCAGGAAGCCGCGGCGAATGAAGCGCATCAGCAGCATGGCTAACGCAATCACCGGCACAATCATCAGCACAATCAGCGCCGACATGTACCACCACTGCGGACCGCGGGTGGCGTTCTGCGCGGCCACCAGCAGCGGCATGGTCTGGGAGTCGGCGGTGGAAAGAAACAGCGCCAGCAGGTACTCGTTCCACGATAATATCCAAACCAGCAGAAAAACCGCAGCCAGCCCGGCGCGCGCCAGGGGCAATGCCACGGTCAGGAAAATCACCATGCGCGAGGCGCCGTCCATGGCCGCGCTTTCCTCCAGGTCGCGCGGCAGGGCATTGAAAAAGTCGTACATAATCCACACCACGATGGGCAGGTTAACCGTGGCGTAAGTCACCACCAGCGCCGGCAAGGTGTCCAGCATGTTCAGTTGCTGAAACATGAGATACACCGGAATCACCACCACCACCGGCGGCAGTATGCGCTGCGATATCAGCCAGAACAGAATGTCCTGGTTGCCCACGCTGCGGCGCATGCGCGGCGCCAGGGCGCGGACCGCGAGAAAGAAAAACGCCAGCGCCGCCGCGGCCGCCACCGGCCAATGCACGCCGGCTTGCACGACAGCAACCGCCGCCAACCCTAACGCCAGCAGAAACAAACCGATGCTGCCGAGATGCACCCGGTAGCGAAACCGCGACAGACCATATGCCGCCATGGCGCCGGCCAGCACCGCCAGCACGGTGCTGCACAGGGCAACGACAAAAGAATTAAAAAACGGCCGCAGGGTGTCGTTGCGCAAATCCACCAGCAGGTAGACCCAGGCATGAAGCGACGGCATGAAGTCCACAAACGGCAGGTAGTAGGGGCCGCCGTTGACCTGGGACGGCGTCTTGAACGAAGTAATCGCCACCCAGTACAGCGGAAACAGCACCACCGCGCTCCACAAAACCAGCGCCGCATAACCGGCGATGCGCAGCGGACGAAAACCGGCCGGCGCCATCAGCGCAGCCTCCGCGACGGCGCCACCACCAAATTGAAAAACGAAATGCTCAGCACCACGCTGACCACCAGCAGCAGGTAGGCCACCGCGGCCGAGCCGCCCAAGTCCAGCGTCCGCCAGGCGGCGAAAGCGTGCAGCGCCATGGATTCGGTGGCGATGCCGGGCCCGCCGTTGGTGAGGATGTTGGGCAGGTCGATGATTTTGAACGCCTCAATGGCGCGGATTAAAACCACCGTCGCCGCCGCCGGCATCACCGCCGGCCAGGTCACATGGGCGAACACCTGCCACGCATCGGCGCCGTCCATGCGCGCCGCCTCGCGCTGTTCGTTGTCCACATTTTCAATCGCCGCCAGCATGATGATGAAGATGAACGGAATCCACTGCCACGAGTCGCCGATAATCACCACCATGCGCGCCTGCCATGGGTCGGCGGCCCAGGAAAAATTCTCGCCGCCAAAAAATTTCCACAGCGGCGCAAAGGGCCCCTTGGACATGTCCGACAGCATGCGAAACGCGTAGGCGATGCCCACCGGCGTCACCATCAGCGGCAGAAAAAACACCACGCGGAAAAAATTGCCACCGCGCAGGCCGGAAGTGCACAGCAGCGCCAGGCCAAGGCCGATGGCAAACTGCAGCGCGCCGCCGGCAAAAACATAAACCAAAGTAGTCGCCAATGTGCCGGGAACGCCGGTGACGATGATGCGCAAAAACAGCAGCAGGAGAACCAGCAGCGCGGCCGCGGCCAACACCCGACCGACTATCCCGGCTGCGCCAACGCCGCGCCGCGCCGCGCGGTACAGGCAGAAAATTAACGCCGCGGCGGCCGCCACCACCACAAAAGTGAACGCCGCATGCCATTCCCCGGCGGTGCCGAGGAAATGGTACTGCTGGCTGCCGAACAGGAGTTTTTTGTAGTTGAGCCAGCCGACATGGCGCAACTCAAAACCGCCGCTTACAAACTTAAACCGGTGCAGCGACAGGTAAAACGACGCCAGCAGCGGAAACAGCGAAAACGCGAGCACCACCACCGCCGCCGGCAGCAGGAAAATTGAACCTGCATTACGGTCGGCCCACAGCGACCATCTGCCGGCCGGCGGCGGCCCTGCGGCGTTCACTGCCCGAGGGTCGCACGATACGCTTGCGCCTGTTCGCCGCGCCCGAGTTCGTCGGTGATTTCCTCCCAGCCGGATTCGATTTGCCGCATGGTCTGCCGGATGTTGATTTCGCCGGCCAGCAACCGCGCCACCGCGGTGTCCAGAACATTCTGCTGGTAACGCTGGTTTTGCGGAATGCGCAGATCCAGAATCATGTTCGGTGAGTTCATGCTGTCGCCGATGGCGCCAAGGTAGTTGCGCGCGGCGGCCCGGCTCATGCCGCCGTCCAGCCAGTGGCTGAGGTTTTCAAACTGCGACACGCGGTACGGGTTGAACCCGGTTTTGCCGATGGTCACATCCACATTGCTCTGCGCCGGCTGGCTCATGTAGGAAAAGAACGCGTAGGCCGCATCCCGCACCCGCTTGCCGGCGGCGCTGCTGATGCCGCCTGACCAGCCGCCAAACGCGGCATATGGCGCGCGGTTGACGCCGCCTTCGGCGTACGGGCAGCGGCGGGAATTACACCGCGCGAGTTTGCCGGTGGCGCGGTCCAGCACCCGCTCGGAACCGGGCAGCGGCACCGCGCCGACCTTGTCTTTGATTTTGGAGCCTTCCTCAATGGCCAGGGTGCCGATGTCGCCCCAGTCCACGGTCAAGGCGCAGCGCCCCTGGGTGAACAGCCCGCGGGTGTCGCCCACATCCAGGTTGATTTCATCCGGCGGCCCGTAGTCGGTGGTGTCCACATAAACCTTCAGCGCCGCGGCGAATGCATCGTTGTTGACCAACGGCTTCATGGTTTGCGCGTCAAAAAACGCGCCCTGTTTGGTGCCCTGCGACTGCAGAAAACCGCCGGCGATGGACATCACCGCCCAGTACGCCTGCGCGTTGCGCTTTTTGGAAATGCACGAACCGTAATCGGCCTCGCCGTCGCCGTTCCAATCCTTGCCGTGCGCGGCGCGGGCGATGGACAGGTAATCGTCCCAGGTTTGCGGCGGCTGTTTGCCGAGTTGGTCCAGCACATCGGTGCGGTAGTAGGCCATCTGAAAATCGCCGTCCAGCGTCAGCATGTAAGTTTTGCCTTTGTAGCGCTGGCTGAACTCGCGGAAAAACGGCGAGATGTCGTCCACCTGCAACGCGGAGTCGGCCGCCACCTGTGCCGACAGGTCAACCAGATAGCCGGGCTCGATGTAATCCGCCATCCACTGCGGCGCAAACACCGCGGCGTCCACGCTGTTCTGGCCTGTCGCCCAGTCGGTGAGCAGTTTGGTATACAAATCGGAAAACGGCACGGTGATGACATTGATTTGCGCGCCGGTCATGCGTTTGAACTCCGGCGCCCGCCGCTGCAGCGGCTCGGCGATTTGCGGGCCGGTGAAGGTCATGATGTTGACCTCCACTCCATTGAACTGGGCCGCCGCGGGCGTTACTGACAGCGGCATCGCCACCATGGCGGTCAACGCCAGGGCCGGCAGTGCGTGTTGTGGTTTAATCATGGTAATCCTCTGTGGTTTGATTTGTGGAAGTGGCGGAGCAAAAGATGAAGTACAATCTCCGCCTGCGGACTCTCGCCATCGATTCCGGCAACGCATGCAGCACTTTGCGGACTGCAACCGACAGCATGGGCGGTGGAATCGCGGTCCAACTTCACACAACCACGGGATATTGTCAACCGACCATCGCATGCTCGACTCCCACCACCATTTCTGGCAACTGGACCGCGGCTGGTACCACTGGCTGACGCCGCAACTGGCGGCCATCCACCGTGACTTCATGCCGGCCGACCTGGCGCCGCTGCTGCAAGCGCACGGCATCACCGGCACGGTGTTAGTGCAGGCCGCCGACTGCGCGGAGGAGACCGTTTTTATGCAGCGCGTGGACGCCGAATTTGTGCGCGGTATTGTGGGCTGGGTTGATTTTGACGCCGCTGATGCGCCGGCGCGAGTGCATGCACTGGCGGCGGGGCAAAAAATCGCCGGCGTGCGGCCCATGATTCAGGACATTGCCGACCCCGGCTGGATGCTGCGCCCGGTTCTGGCGCCGGTGTTTCGGGCGGTGGCGGAGGCACAACTTGTTTTTGACGCGCTGGTGAAGCCGCCGCACTTGGACAACCTGCACCGTCTGCTGGAGCGTCACCCTGACCTCCGGGTGGTGATTGACCACGGCGGCAAACCGTGCATTCGCGCCGGCGTGGACGGCGTTGGCGGGCTGCGCGAGTGGGCGCCGAAAATGCGCCGGCTGGCCGGGCATCCGCAGGCGGTGGGCAAATTTTCCGGCCTGCTCACCGAGGCAAAGCCGGGCGCCACGGCGGCGGATTTGCAGCCGTACGCCGATGTTCTGCTGGAAACTTTCGGCGCCGGGCGGCTGCTGTGGGGCAGCGACTGGCCGGTGGTTTGCCTGGCCGGGGGGTATGGGCATTGGGTGAAGATTTCGCGGCAGTTGCTGTCCGCCCTGCCCGCTGCGGAGCAAGAAAAAATCTGGAAAGAAAATGCCGAGCGGGTTTACAACCTGGTCACTCAGGGTGAGGGTTAATCACGCCTTTTCTCAGCAGAAAGCAACCGTAGGGGCGCGTTTCCCCGGCGGCGCGGACCACCGCAAAAGCGCGTCTGGCGGCGGCGTAAAAAGCGAACCGTTCCAGCGACGCAACCCGCGATTCGCCCACCAGTTGCACCACCTCCCGCTGCGCCGGCGGGATTTGCACAGCGTCACCCACCACCTCCATCCGCCGCACCGGCTGCTCGACAAAATCGTCCAGCGGAAACACCGTCAGCACCGCGCGCACCGCATCAACAATATCAACGCCGGCCAGGTGCACAGGAAACCGGTGAACAGTCTCAGCGCCAACGGCGGCGGTGGGAAAATTTGCATCCACCAGCGCCAACTCATCGCCATGTCCCATCTGCGCCATGACCGACAGCAGTTCGGGAATTAAAACCGGGTGGATATTTTTCAGCATCAGAGCACCATCAGCAGTCCGCGTAAAACGGGCTGCCGGCCGGCACCGGCGATTCCGAGTGCAGCAGGTTGCGCTGTTTCAGGTCGGCCCAGAATTCGGCCGGTATGCGGATCCGAATCCAGTCCAAAACCCCGGCTAATTGCCCCGGGTCGCGCACACCCGGAATCACCGACGCCACCGCCGGATGCGCCAGCGGAAACTGCAGCGCGGCGGCGGGCAGCGGTACGCCGTGCTCAGCCGCCGCCTGTTGCAGGGCGGCGGTGCGGGTTTGCACATCAAAGGGGACGGCGGCGTAGTTCCATGTACCACCGCCGGCCAACACGCCCGAGTTAAACGGCCCGCCGATGATGACGGAAATTTTGGCGGCCGCGCATGCGGGCATTAAGTTGTCCAGCGGCGCCTGCTCCAGCAACGTGTAGCGCCCGGCCAGCAGGAACACATCCCAGTCGCCAACCTCCATTGCATCAAGGCAGACCTCCGCTTCGTTCACACCGAGGCCGATGGCTTTGACGGCACCGGTGGCGCGCAGCATTTCCAGCGCCCGGTAACCGCCGCCCTGCAACTCGGCAAAATGGCGGGCGTTGGCTTCACGGCCGTGCGTCATCTCGCCGATGTCGTGCACCAACAGCATGTCGATGCGGTCCAAACCAAGGCGCTGCAAACTGTCGTCCACCGAGCGCAGAATTGCATCATGGGAATAGTCAAACACCGGATGAAACGGCAGCGGCTCCGACCAGCCCAGGGACAGCGGTTGCGGGTGCGCACCGGGCCGCAGCAGCCGCCCGACTTTGGTGGACAAAACACAAGTGCGGCCGCGCAGAACATCGCCGACGATGCGCTCCGACTTGCCGAAACCGTAATAAGGCGCGGTGTCCACATAACCGATTCCGGCATCCAATCCCCGCCGCAACGCCGCCGCGGCCGCGCCTTGTTCCGCCGGCCGCAGCAGGCCGCCGATGGGCGCGCCGCCGAATCCCAGGGTGGAAACCCGCAGGCCGGTGGCGCCGATTTGCCGGGTGGTGAGGGTTTGCATCGTGTGGAATAATACCCTCTCACCCGCACCGACGTTTTTTTGATGAATGAAAACACACCGCCGCTGACCGATGCCCAACTGCGCGATTTTGCGCGGGATGGGTGTCTCATCGTGCGCGGTGCGGTGAACGCGGCGACGCTTGAGATGTTGCGCGGGGATTTTGCGGCGCGGGTGGACGATTTGCTGCGGCGGGCGCATGCCATTGGCAAGGTGAGCGCGCCCGATGGTGACGATTTTTCCAGCGCGGCGTCGCATTTAATTTGCTCAGCGCCGGACACCTACCAGCACCTGGACATTTCCCTGCCGCTGGACGGCAATCTCGGCGCGCGGGTGCCGGCCTGGCAGAAGTTGTTCGGCGATGACTGGCGCGATGAGGCCGGTGTGTTTGCCGCGGAGTCGGTGTTCCGGCTGCTGACGCATCCGCGCCTGGCGGCGATGGCAGAGCAGTTGCTCGGCGAGGAGGATTTGGTGGCCAGCCCGGTGCAGCACATCCGCATCAAACCGCCGCAGCGCCGGCTGCCGCCGGACGCCGCCAGCGACGCCACCTACGCGCGCGCCAACTGGCACCAGGACGAGGCGGTGGTTCACGAAAGCGCGCGCGGCGCCGATATTTTGACGGTGTGGGTGGCGGTCACCGAGTCCACGGTTGAGAACGGCTGCTTGCGATGCGTCCCCGGCAGCCATCTTTCCGCGGACGATGCGCGCCGCCCGGATTTCGGCCTGAAAACCCACTGCCCGGGGCGCGCGTTTGTCGGCGACATTCACATTCCCGATGCTTCCATTCCGCAGTCGGCGCGGCGCAATCTGGAGGTGAAGCCCGGCGATGCGATTCTCCTGCACCGCCGCACCGTGCACGGCGCGGGCGCGAATGAATCGGACGGCATTCGCTGGAGTTTTGATTTGCGCTACCAGCCGGCCGGCACGCCGACCGGGCGCGAATGCTTTCCCGCGTTGCGCCTGCGGTCAAACGCCGGCGCACGCGGCTACCGCCGCCAATGGCTGGAGGCGCGGGATGCGATTATGCGCGGCGCGGTGGAGGCGGTGTTCAACACCAGATGGCAAAAATACCGCGACGCGCCGCTGTGCGCCTGACCCGGCGCGAGGCGAGAGTGTGGTAAGGTGCCCTCCAGCCGCCGGAGAGCGGAGTATCCACAACCAAATCCAAACTCCTGAGGAGGACCCAACCCATGTTCAAAACCGCAACCACAACCATCGTCGCCGGCGCCGTAGCATTCGCGCTGACCGCCGGCATCGCGGCGGCGCAGACCACGAAGTTGCGAATTCAGACGCATTTCTCGCCGGAGACGCTGTCCGGCCAGATGGCGGCCGAGTTCATCGAGGACATCAGCGCCATGTCCAACGGCGAAATCCAGGTGGAGATGTTCTACGCTTCCTCGGTGGTAAAGTCGGCGGAGACTTTTGACGCCGCAGCCACCGGCATTCTCGACTGCGACATGACCGGCGGCTCGTACCAGACCGGCAAGAACCCGGCGTTTCAGTTCGCCGGCGACCTGACCGGCGGCTACGCCAACCCTTACCAGCAGTATGCGTGGCTGCTGCATAACGACGGCTACGCCACCTTAAACAAACTCTACAACAAGCACGGCATGGAGTTCGTCGGCTGGTGGATTCCGGGCCCGGAATCGCTGTCGTCAACCAAACCGTTGCGCGGCGTGGACGATTTTAGAAACTGGAAGTTCCGCTCGCCGCCGGGCATCATCACTTTGGTGTTCAAGAATCTCGGCGCCTCGCCCATCGTCATGGACTTCAACGAGATTTTCACCGCGCTGGAGACCGGCATCATCGACGGCGCTGATGCCGCCAACCTGACCAACAATGTCGGGCTCGGCCTGTACGACATCGCCGAGCACACCAACTTCCCGGGCTTCCATTCCATGCCGGCCGACCATCTGGCCTGCCGCAAGGATGTGTGGGACGCCATGCCGGCGCACCACAAGGCGATTATGAAAGTCGGCATGCAAGCCTTAGGGCTGAAGAACACCACCATCAACGAAGTCAAAAACGCGCAAACCGCGAAAGACCTGCGCGCCAAAGGCATCAACCTGTATGAGTGGTCGCCGGAAGAGTTGGCGAAATACCGCGACGCGGTGCAAAAAGGCTGGACCGAGTTCGCCACCACGCCGGAGGC
Organism: Gammaproteobacteria bacterium; assembly: GCA_028817275.1. Classification (GTDB taxonomy): domain Bacteria; phylum Pseudomonadota; class Gammaproteobacteria; order Arenicellales; family Spongiicolonaceae; genus Spongiicolonus; species Spongiicolonus versatilis. The sequence goes on along the minus strand of JAPPPZ010000081.1, from coordinate 1,437 downwards.
GAAATCGCTGCTGAACAGCCACCTCGACTTTCTGCGCGAAATGGGCGCGATGAAATAGCCGCGCTTGGCCCGCTTGGCATTGCCGCCGCGGCGGGGCCGCGCCATCACCGGCGCCGGCCCCGTTGCAACGGCCGACCGTGACCGTGACCGCAACCGACAACGCCGCCACCGGCGGCCTGCGCGAGTGGCTGTTGCCGCTCGCGTTCGTGGTGTGCGCCGGCTGGACGATTTGGCATATGCCGGCGTTTATTCTCGACCTCCTGCCGCCGGCCGACCCCGGCTTGGTGGACCAAATCACCGAACTGCACCAGCGCAAGGATGTGCTGGCGCTGCCGCCGGTGCTCACGCATACCGACTTCATGGACTGGCTGGCGGTGCTCCTGATGCCGGTGATTTTTTTCTACGGCGCGGCCACGGTGCAATGTGCGCCGATGGAGTATCCGCACTGGCGCGCCATCGACCGCATCGCGCTGATGTTCGGGCGGGTGACGATGATGCTGATTATCCTCGCCACGATGATAATGCTGTATGAAGTTTTCTTGCGCTACGCCATCGAGGCGCCGACTTTGTGGGCGAATGAATTAACCTTGTGGCTGGCCGGTTATGTGTTTTTGTTTTCCGGTTTGTATGCGATGCAGCAGCGCTGCCACATTCGCATTTTTTTACTCTACGATGTTCTGCCGCGATGGCTGCAGCATGTGTTCGACATCATCGGCGCGGCGTTGTTGGTGGTGTTCGCCGCGTTTTTAATCTACGGCAGTTACTACCAGGTGTTCGTCATCAAGTTCTACCGCTGGGAGATGTTCGGCACCGCTTTTGACCCGCCCATTCCGGCCACCGAGCAGCCGGCCATCCTCGTGGTCATCACCCTCATCGCCATTCAGGCCTGCATCAATGTGGCTGCCGACTGGCATCTTAAACCCGCGGTCCATACTGCGGCCGATGACATCGACAAAGATGAACTCGCGGCCATCAAACGCGGTGTGGGCGGCACCGGCGATACCGGTGGCGGCCGCGACACCGGCCGACCCGGCAACGGCGCCGGCGACAGCACGAGGAAAGCATAATGGATGTCGGCACGATTTCCGTTGTTTTGATTATCGGCTTGGTGGTTCTTCTCGCCATCGGCATGCCCATCGGCCTGGCCTCGGCCTGCCTCGCGCTGCTGGTGATGATTATGAAGTTCGAACCGCAGTTGCTGACCGCGCCCTGGACATTCGGCGACGGCTTGCTGACCGGCCGGCCCGGCACCGGTCCGCTGTATCTGCTAACGCAAAAAATATTCGACCTCCTCACCGAATATGTCCTCATCTCGGTGCCGCTTTTCATCTTCATGGCGTCATTGCTGGAGCGCTCTGGCATCGCCAAGACCATGTACAACGCGCTGGACTTCTGGCTGTCCGGGGTGCGCGGCGGCATCGCCATCGTCACCTCGCT
>JAPPPZ010000114.1 GCA_028817275.1 Gammaproteobacteria bacterium | reverse complement strand
ACTCTGCCGGAGTTTTCCGCTTTTTGCAACCTCTTGTTTATAATCCGCCCCATGCACCCCACTCTCACCGCCGCCCTCACCGCCCTCGCCATCCTCACCGCCCCGGCATGGGCGCAGGAGGAATCGGAACTGGACCAGCCCCGGGTGCTGGCGCGCGCCGACTGGCCGGTGGTGCGCAACGGGGCGGCGGTGGCGGGGATTGCGGCGGTGCGGGAGACGGTGCGGGTGATGGATGGCGGCGACGGGCGGCGGATGGTGGTGCGGCATCCGCCGGGGGCGGTGGGCGTGGCGTGGGCGGTGGAGTTGCGCGAGTGGCTGGTGGCGCTGGGCGTGGCGTCGGCGCGCATCATTCTTGAGCCGGGCGACGGGGAGGACGCGCTGGTGCTGGCGGTGGTGGAGGGCGCGCGGCGGTGAACATGCGGGCGGCGGCGGTGCAGATGAACTCGGGCGGTGAAGTCGCCGCCAACCTTAAGCGCGCCGGGGCGCTGGTGGACCGGGCGGCGGGCGGGGGGGCGCAGTTGGCCGTGCTGCCGGAAAATTTTTCGCTGATGCAGGAGAGCCGCGCTGATCTTTTGGCGGCCGCGGAGGAAGTGGGCGGCGGGGCGGCGCAGGATTTTCTTGCGGCAGCCTCGGCGCGCAATAAAATTTGGCTGGTCGGCGGCAGCATTCCGTTGCGTTGCAGCGAGCGCGGCAAGGTGCGCAGCGCATGTTTGGTGTACGCGCCGGACGGTTCGCCGGCGCGGCGCTATGACAAGATTCACCTGTTTGATGTCCGCATCACCGCCGCCGAGGGCTACCGCGAGTCGGATTACATCGCGCCGGGCGAGGTGGACATGCGCACCGTGGATGCGGCCGGCGTTTGTGTCGGGCTCAGTATCTGCTACGACCTGCGCTTTCCGGAAATGTTTCGCGCCCTCGGCCAACTCGGCGCACAAGTTGCGACGGTGCCCTCGGCCTTCACCCTCACCACCGGCCGCGCCCACTGGCGGACGCTGCTGTGCGCGCGGGCGGTGGAAAATTTAATGTTCGTCATCGCCCCGGCGCAAAGCGGCCGCCACAGCAACGGCCGCCGCACTTACGGCCACAGCATGATTGTGGGGCCGTGGGGCGACATTCTTGCCGAGCAGGCCGAGGGCGAGGGCGTGCTCAGCGCAACGCTGGATCTCGGCGCGCAAAAAAAATTGCGGGAAAATTTTCCGGTGATTGCGCACCGCCGCATGGTTTGACATTGCGGCGGCGGGCGGTACAATCGCTTTCACCGTTAAAAAAAATGAACACCCAGCCGCAAACCCTCACCCAGGCCCGCGAACGTTTTCTTGCGCCCGGCGGCCTCGACGAGCGCGCCATGGAAAAAATCTTCGGGCGCGTCATGGGCGCGTCCATGGATTACGCCGACCTCTATTTTGAGCACACCTGCGGCGAGTCGTGGGCGCTGGAGGAGGGGCGCGTGAAGAGCGGCAACTACGGCATCGACCAGGGCGTCGGCCTGCGCGCGGTCAGCGGCGAGAAAACCGGCTTCGCCTACTCCGGCGAGATCGCGGCGCCGGCCCTGGCCCGCGCCGCCGATGCGGTGCGCGCCATCGCCCGCCAGGGTGGAACCGCGACAGTGGACATCACCCCCTCCAAGTGGCGCGCCGGCGGCGGCAATTTGCAACTCTACCCCGGCGAAAACCCGCTCAGCGGATTCGCCGACGAGGACAAGGTGCGCCTTTTGGAAAGCGTGGATGCCGAAGCGCGCCGCGCCGATCCGGCGGTGAAGGAGGTGATGGTCAATCTCTCGGCCGGCGTGGACACCGTACTGGTGGCGCGCAGCGACGGCCTGCTGGCCGCCGACGTGCGGCCGCTGGTGCGGCTGGGCGTGACGGTGATTGCCGAGCGCAACGGCCGGCGTGAGGTGGGCAGCGGCGGCGGCGGCGGGCGTTACAGCCTGCGCGAGTTCACCGCCGATGACCGCGCCCTGGGTTTTGCCCGCGAGGCCGCGCGGCAGGCTTTGGTGAACCTGGATGCGGTGGACTCGCCGGCCGGGGCGATGACTGTGGTGCTCGGGCCTGGCTGGCCGGGCATTTTATTGCACGAGGCGGTGGGCCACGGCCTGGAGGGCGACTTCAACCGCAAGCAGACCTCGGCCTTCAGCGGCCGCATCGGCGAGCGCGTCGCATCCGAACAGTGCACGGTGGTGGACGACGGCACCCTCAACGGCCGGCGCGGCTCCCTCAACATGGACGACGAAGGAACGCCGGCGCAGAACACCGTGCTGATAGAAAACGGCGTGCTCAAAGGCTACATGCAGGACACCCACAACGCGCGCCTGATGGGCGCGGCCTCCACCGGCAACGGCCGCCGCGAGTCTTTCGCCCACCTGCCCATGCCGCGCATGACCAACACCTACATGCTGGCCGGCAAGTACGCGCCCGCCGAAATTATCGCCTCGGTGGAGCGCGGCTTGTACGCGGTCAACTTCGGCGGCGGCCAGGTGGACATCACCTCCGGCAAATTCGTGTTCAGCGCCAGCGAGGCTTACCTGATTGAAAACGGCGCCGTCACCCGGCCGGTGCGCGGCGCCACTCTGATTGGCAACGGCCCCGAGGCCCTCACCCGGGTGTCCATGGTCGGCGATGATTTGCAACTGGACAGCGGCGTCGGCACCTGCGGCAAGGAAGGCCAGAGCGTGCCGGTCGGCGTCGGGCAGCCGACACTGCGCGTGGACGAACTGGTGGTCGGCGGCGTGCAGGTCTGACCGCCGGCCTGAAGATGGACGCCGACCAGCCGATGACTGCAGCGGCCGCGCCGCCGGCCGAGCGTGGACAGCGGCTGCTGGACCTGGCCGCGCGGGTACTCGAAGAAGCGCGCCGGCAGGGCGCCAGTGACGCCGAGGCGGTGCTCAGCGAGAGCCGGGGCTTTGATGTGACGGTGCGGCTGGGCGAAGTGGAGACGGTGGAGTACACCGACGACAACAGTCTGGATGTGAAGGTTTTTTTCGGCAAGCGCACCGGCACCGCCAGCACCGCCGACTTCAGCGACGCCGCATTGCGCGACACCGTGCGCGCCGCCTGCGCCATCGCCAAATACACCGCCGAGGACCCGCACTTCGGACTCGCCGAGGCTGAACTTCTGGCGCGCGAGTTTCCCGACCTGGATTTGTATGCGCCGTGGCCGGTGACCGTGCCGGAGGCGCTGGAGCGCGCGCTGGCATGCGAGACCGCGGCGCGCGACGCCGACCCGCGCATCTGCAACTCCGAAGGCGCCGGCGTCGGCACCCACCACGGCTGCACCGTCTACGCCAATACCAACGGCTTCGCCGCCGCGCGGTGCAGCAGCAGCCACGGCACCCACTGCTCGGTGGTGGCGCAGGAAAAAAACAGCGACGCGATGCAGCGCGACCACTGGTTCACCTCGGCGCGCCACGCCGCCGAACTGGAACCGCCGCAGGCGGTGGGGCGGATGGCGGCGCGGCGCGCTGTTGCGCGACTCGGCGGCCGCCGGGTTAAAACCGCGCGCGCGCCGGTACTGTTTGAGGCGCCGGCGGCCAAAAGCCTGCTCGGCCATTTCGCCGGCGCGGTGCGCGGCGCCAGTTTGTACCGCAAGGCGAGTTTTCTGCTGGACGCGCTGGACAAAAAAGTGTTCAGCGACTTTGTCCGCATCCACGAACAGCCGCACCTGCCGCGTGCCATGGGCAGCGCCGCCTGGGACGGCGAGGGCGTCGCCACCCGCGCCCGCGACCTGGTGAGCGGCGGCGTGCTGCGCGGCTACATCCTCGACTCCTACGCCGCGCGCAAACTCGGCATGCAAACCACCGCCAACGCCGGCGGCACCCACAATTTAACCGTGGACGGCGGCGGCAAGGACCTGGACGCGCTCATCAAAGAAATGCACCGCGGCCTGTTGGTCACCGAACTTATCGGCTTCGGCGTCAACACCGTCACCGGCGACTACTCCAGAGGCGCCGCCGGCTTCTGGGTGGAGCATGGCGAAATCCAGCACCCGGCCGAGGAAATCACCATCGCCGGCAACCTGAAAGAAATGTTCACCAGCATCGCCGCCATCGGCAATGACACCGACACCCGAGGCGGCACCCGCAGCGGCTCGGTGTTGGTGGGCGAAATGACGGTGGCCGGGGATTGAGCGAGGTGCGGTTTTATTATCCGGTGTGATACCAGGGGACCAAATTTGACGAAACTGTTATTTATGGATATGCTCTCATTTCCTATTGACACGAGAAATTCCCATTGTATAGTGGCGTTCGGTCTTATCAATTAAGAGGCCCTGCCGGGAGAATAGCCGCAGAATCATATGATGAACAACTCACCAAAAACACAAGGTTTGCCGTATCAGGTATTGCCCGATGGGACGGTGTCTTACGGCGCAAAATTTCCCGCGCCCGGGAGAAGAATCAAAGGAACGGACCCGGAAGAAAAAGACCGTCTGG
>JAPPPZ010000110.1 GCA_028817275.1 Gammaproteobacteria bacterium | reverse complement strand
GTCACGGCGCTGCTGTTCCTCTGGGCGAGGGACCCGCGGAAGGTGCAATAACGCCAGCCGCCGCCATCGGCTTCACTGTCGCCCTCGGCGCGGTTTGGTCGGTGGCGGTTAAGCGCGGGTGAGATTTGCGGCCTGTTGTCAATCAAACTATAATCAACAAAATCAACGCCAACCGTCGGAGGTGCGCAATGAAAGAAGACATTCTTGAGCAATTGGTTGAGGATTATTTTCAACACAAGGGCTACTTCACGCGCCACAACGTGAAATTTCGCCCTGCTCGCGGCGCTGACGGCGATCCTAAAAAAGATTCTGCCTACAGCGATATCGACGTCCTTGGAATTAACCCCAAAATACGCGGCGCCAAGCACGTCATCGTTGTAAGTTGCAAAAGTTGGCAGCAGGGTTTTCCTGCCGAGCGTTATATCAGGGAATTGAAAGATGAAATAAAAGAGAAGAAACAATTCTCTGGCCGTGCAAAGTGGAAATATTTCCGGGAGCTTGCAGTGCCCAAGTGGTCGCGTGCTTTCAGAGATAAAATCCAAGATTTAACCGACCACGATAAATTCACATATTACGTCGCCGTCACCAAACTAAATGGCGACCAAGCCGGCGCGGCCAAAGCGTGGCGGGAGTACGGGCGCTTTAAAAAAGCGTTAAACAACAACCCCATAGAATTTCTCACCGCCGAAACAATTCTGAGCGAGTTGTGGAAAGATAAGGCAAAAACCATGGCCGCGTCTGAAGTCGGCCGCCTACTTCAGGTCGTCAAGGCCTCACGCTGGAATCCTCCCGGCAAAAAATAACCCAATGAAAAACAAAAAACATCGCCTGTTAAAAAAACTGCGCCGCATTCTGCCGGCCGAGGCGGTGCTGGGGGACGAGGAGCAACTGCGGCCGTACGAGTGCGATGCGCTGTCGGCGTACCGGCGGCTGCCGATGATTGCGGTTTTGCCGGACAACGTGGCGCAGGTGCGCGCGGTGCTGCAATTGTGCGCGCGGGAGCAGGTGCCGGTGGTGGCGCGCGGCGCCGGCACCGGGCTGTCCGGCGGCGCGTTGCCGCGCACCGACGGCGTGCTGCTGGTGATGGCCAGGTTCAACCGCATCCTCGCCGTGGACGAACACAACCGCACCGCCACCGTGCAGCCCGGCGTCACCAACCTCGCCGTCTCCGAGGCCGTCGCCCACCTCGGCCTGTTCTACGCGCCCGACCCGTCATCGCAACTGGCGTGCACCATCGGCGGCAATGTGGCGGAAAACTCCGGCGGTGTGCACTGCCTTAAGTACGGCCTCACCGTGCACAACATCATGGAGGTGAAGGCCGTCACCATGGACGGCACCGCCCTCACCCTCGGCGGCCGCGCGCTGGACGCGCCGGGCTTTGACCTCGCCGCACTCATCACCGGCTCCGAAGGCCTGCTCGGCGTCATCGTGGAAGTGACCGTCAAACTGCTGCCGCAACCCGACACCGCGCGCGTGCTGCTGGCCGCGTTTGACCAGGTGGAAAAAGCCGGCGACGGCGTTGCCGCGGTCATTGGCGCCGGCATCATTCCGGCCGGGCTGGAGATGATGGACAACCCGGCGATCCGCGCCACCGAGGAATTCGCCGGCGCCGGCTACCCGGTGGACGCCGAGGCGATTCTGCTGTGCGAGGTGGACGGCATGGCCGAGGAGGTGGCGGCGCAAATGGAAACCGTCGACGCGCTGCTGCGCCAGGCCGGCGCGGTCCACATTCGCGCCGCGCGCGACGAGCATGAGCGCGCGCTGTTCTGGTCCGGGCGCAAGGGCGCGTTCCCGGCGGTGGGGCGCATCTCGCCGGACTATTACTGCATTGACGGCACCATTCCGCGGCGTGAACTGGGCCGGGTGCTGCGGCACATCAAAAAATTGTCCGCCGAATTCAACCTGCGGGTCGCCAATGTGTTCCACGCCGGCGACGGCAACCTGCACCCGCTCATCCTGTACGACGCCAACGTGCCCGGCGAACTGGAGCGCACCGAAGAACTGGCCGCGGCAATTCTTCAGCACTGCGTGGAAGTCGGCGGCACCATCACCGGCGAGCACGGCGTGGGCGTGGAAAAGATCAACCAGATGTGCACCCAGTTCAACGCCCGTGAACTGGCGCAGATGCACGCGGTGAAATCGGCCTTCGACCCCGGCGGCCTGCTCAACCCGGGCAAGGCGGTGCCGACCCTGGCGCGCTGCGCCGAGTTCGGCGCCATGCACGTGCACCACGGCAAGGTGGCGTTCCCGGAGTTGGAACGTTTTTAAGTGGCCGCCACCGACCACGACGCAAGCGCTGAACTGCTGCGCGCCGTCAAACAGGCGCGCAAGGAGAAGCGCGCACTCCGCATCCGCGGCGGCGGCAGCAAGGATTTCCTCGGCCGCGAATTGAACGGCGACGTGCTGGCCACCGTTTCCCACCACGGCATCACCGCCTACGACCCCGCCGAATTGGTGGTCACCGTCCGCGCCGGCACTTCCGTCACTGCACTCAGCGCCGCGCTGGCCGCCCACCGCCAGATGCTCGGCTTTGAGCCGCCCGAGTTCGGCGGCCGCGCCACCGTCGGCGGCACTGTTGCCAGCGGCCTGTCCGGTCCGCGCCGGCCGTACGCCGGCAGCGCGCGCGACTTCGTCCTCGGCCTCACCTGCATCACCGGCAAGGCGCAACTGCTGCGCTTCGGCGGGCAGGTCATTAAAAACGTCGCCGGCTACGACTTGTCGCGGCTGATGGCCGGCGCCATGGGCACGCTGGCGGTGCTGTGCGAAGTGTCGTTCAAGGTGCTGCCGCTGCCCGCCGCCGAGCGCGGCCTGGCCTTCAGCGTCACCCAGGACGCCGCGCTGCAGATGCTCGCCGGCTGGGCACGCAAACCGCTGCCGCTGTCCGGCGCCGCCTACCACGACAGCCTGCTCCGCATCCGCCTGTCCGGCGCGCGCTCGGCGGTGGACGCCGCCGCCGCTGCCATGGGCGGTGACGCTGACGGCGGTGACGGCGATGTTGCATGGTGGCGGCAGTTGCGCGAATTTGACTTGCCGTTTTTCACCGCCGGCGGCGCGCCGTTGTGGCGCGTTTCCCTGCCGCCGGCGGCGCGGCCGCGGCTGCCCGGCGACTCGCTGGTGGACTGGGGCGGCGCGCAGCACTGGCTCAGAAGCGAGGCGCCGGCGGCAAACATTTTCAACGCCGCGCAAAACGCCGGCGGCCATGCGGTGCGCTTTCCGCTGGGCGAGGGCGAGAGCGGCGGCGTGTACTTAAGCCCGCTGCCGGCTGCGCTGCTGCGCTTGCACCAAAAACTGAAAACCGCGTTTGACCCGGACGGCGTCCTCAACCGCGGCCGCCTCTGCGCCGAGTTCTGAAATGCAAACCGCGCTTGCCGACTTCATCCGCGAAACCCCGCGCGGCCGCGAGGCCGACGCGATTTTGCGCAAGTGTGTGCATTGCGGATTGTGCACCGCCACCTGCCCGACCTACCGCCTGCTCGGCAGCGAACTGGACAGCCCGCGCGGCCGCATTTACCTGATTAAGCAGATGCTGGAAGGCGCAGCGGTGGGCGCGGCGACGCAACTGCACCTGGACCGCTGCCTCGGCTGCCGCGCCTGCGAAACCACCTGCCCGTCGGGAGTGGAATACGGCCGCCTGCTTGAGAGCGGAAAAATTGTCGCCGAACAAAACGCGCCGCAACGGAGTACCAAAGCGCGCGCGCTGCGGCGGCTGATACTGGCGGTGGTGCCGCATGAAAAACGTTTTGCGTTTCTGCTGCGCATCGCGCAAAAACTGGCGCCCGTTCTGCCGCGCAAGTTGCGCGCAAAAATCCCGCAACAGCGCGCCGCGCCGGCGTGGCCGGCGCCGCGCCACCGGCGGCGCATGGTGGTGCTGCGCGGCTGCGTCCAGCCGGCCGCCGCGCCGGCCATTGACGCCGCTGCTGCGCAACTGCTGGACGAGCACGGCGTCAGCCTGCTGGGCGCCGGCGGCTGCTGCGGCGGCGTCGCCTTGCACCTGCCGGCGGCAAAAAAAGGCCTGGCGCTGGCGCGCAAAACCATCGACGCCTGCTGGCCGCTGGTGGAACAAGGCGCCGAGGCGGTGGTGGTCAGCGCCAGCGGCTGCGCGGTGACGGTCAAGGAATACGCGCACCTGCTGCGCGACGACCCGGCATATGCCGAAAAAGCCCGGGTGGTTTCAAGCCTCGCCCGCGACCTCAGCGAAGTGGCCGCCGCGCTCAACATCATCCCGGCCATCGCGCCGCGCAACCTGCGGGTCGCGTTTCACTCGCCGTGCACCCTGCAGCACGGGCAGAAAATCACCGGCGTGGTGGAACGCCTGCTGGAGGACGCCGGCTACACCGTGGCAGCGGCGCCAAACCCCCACCTCTGCTGCGGCTCGGCCGGCACCTACTCCCTGCTGCAGCCCGAACTCTCGCGGCAACTCCTCAAAAACAAATTGCGCGACCTGCACACCGCGGCTCCCGACCTCATCGCCACCGCCAACATCGGCTGCCTGCTCCACCTCCAGTCGCGCACCGCCACGCCGGTGCGGCACTGGGTGGAGTTGCTGTGACCGCCGGCGCGCTCAGCGTAAAACATTCCGCGCCGCCCCGGCGCGCAGCCGGCGGCGCCACAGCAGCAGCAGAAACACAGCCAGCATCACCGCCAGCACCGCCGGCAGGCCGGCCGCGGGGGCCTGCTGCATGGCGGCGCCGGCGAGGGTGGGGCCGGTGAAGCCGCCGATGCCCCAGGCCATGCCGAAAGCGGCGTTGGCGGTGACCAGGTCGCGGCCGCGAAAGCGCTGGCCCACCACCGCCAGCGCCACGGTGTAGAGGCCGCTCAGCATGCCGCCGAGCGCCAGCAGCAGTGGCCACAGCAGCGGAGTCCGAATCAGAAACGGCAGCGCCGCCGCCAGAACCAGCGCCGTTGCCGCGCAGGCCGCCATCAACCGGTAGCGTTCCACCACGTCGGCCAGCCAGCCCAGCGGCAGTTGCAAAAGCACCGCCCCGGTGCCGAACACCGTCAGCATCACCGCCGCCGCCGCCACGCCGAGGCCGTGGCGGACGCCGTAGACGCTGAGCAGCGCCAGCAGCAGGCTGTCGGCGTAGGCGACCAGGAACACCGCCAGCGTCAGCACCGGTGCCGCGCGCACGAAACTGGTGATGCCGAAACCGGCGCCGCCGCCGAAGTCCGGCGCCGGGCCGGCGAACACCAGCGGTACCGCGGCCAGCGCAATCAGCGCGGCGACCAGCAGGAACGGCGCGGCGCCCTCAACGCCGGCGACCGTGACCAGCAATGGGCCAAGCGCAAAGCAGCCGCCGAGAGCGCAGTTGTACAGCGCGGCGATGCGGCCGCGGTAGTTGTCCGGCGAGATGGCCAGCAGCCACGCCTCGCCGGCCACATACAGCCCGGCCGCGCTGGCGCCGATGAAAAAACGCAGGACGAACCACGCCGCCAGACTGTCGCTCACCGCCAGCAGCAAAAACGCCGCCAACTCCACCGCCACCGCCGCCAGCAGGAACGCGCGCACCGGCACCCGCGCCAGAATGCGCGGGAACAGCGGCACCGCGATGACCGTGGCGGCCGCGCCCACCGCCGCGTTCATGCCAATCACGCTGTCGGCGACGCCGCGCGACTCCAGCACCAGCGACAGCAGCGGATAGGCCGCGCCGCCGGCCATGCCGTAAACCGCGATGCAACTAATCACCGCGGCGATGCCGCGCAGGGGCGCGCCGCTCATGCCACGGTGAACACGCCGCCGCGCCGCGGGTCGGCGCAGCCGTGGATGCGGCCGGCGGAGTCGATTTGCACGGTGTTGGCGCCGCCGAAGAAGAAGTTGGCGGCGGGGAAAACCACGGCGCCGGGCCAGGCCTCGCACAGCGCGGCGGTGGCGGCGGCGCTGAAGCCGCCTTCAATGTACAGATTGTCGTCGTAGTGCAGGCGCGGCGCGCGCACCGCATGCTCCACGCTCATGGCGTGGTGCACCAGGTTGACGGTGACTTGCACCAGCGCGCTGCGGATGCGGTTGGAGCCGCCGCTGCCGGTGACGGTGACGGTGTCGCGGCCGCGAATCAGGGCGGGCGCGGTCATGGAACTCAGCCTCTCATTGACACGCCAGCGGTGCAGGCCGCGCGGGCTCACTTCCTCCTCGCCGAGCATGTCGTTGAGCATGATGCCGGTGCCGGGCAGCACCTCGCCGCAGCCGGCGCCGTTGGTCACGGTGAGGGCGGCGGCGTTGCCGGCGGCGTCCACGATGCTGATGTGGGTGGTGCCGTTGCGGGCGACGGCGCGGCCGGTGATGCCGGCGGCGTACTGGTCGAGCAATGCGCTGTCCAGAAGCCGGCTGTTGTCGATGTCCACCCCGCCGGCGGCGGCCGCGTTCACATTTGCCTCGCAGGTGGCATGCAGAATGTCGGCTAACGTCAGCAAAGTGGCGGTGTCGCCGAAAGCATCGCCGGGGCGGCGGCAGCGTTCGGCAAGTGCGATGCCGAAAGCGGTGAGCACACCGCCGGCGGCGGGCGGCGGGTTGGTGAACAGAGTGGCGCCATGGCAGCGGCGGGCCAGCGGCTTGCGCAGCACGACTTCGTAGCGCGCCAGGTCGTCGCGGGTGAGGTGGCCGCAGTCTTTCAGTTGGCGGTGGATGAGCGATGCGATTTCGCCCCGGTAAAAAAAGTCGCGGCCTTCCGCGGCCAAAGTTTCCACCACATCGGCCAGTTGCGGAAAGCGCATGGCCTCGCCCTCGCGCAAAACCCGGCCCGGCGCGGCCGGCGACTCAAACAGCGCGCGCGCCGACCGCCGTGACACATAAATCGGCTCGACAAAACCAAACACCGCGGCCTGCGCCGCCGTCACCTTCACCCCCTCGCGCGCCGCCCTCAGCGCCGGCGCGGCGACTTCGCGCAGCGGCATGCGGCCGTGCCCGGCGTGCACCTGCAAAATCCCGGCCACCGCGCCGGGCGCCGCCGCCGTGCCGTAACCGATGTGAAAAATCTGCTGCGCGCTGCCGAAGTCCACCACCACTTTCTCAAAATCCAACCGCGCAGGCGGCCGGCGCACCAGCGGCGTGTGGGTGAAAAAATCATAAACGCGCGGCGCGCCGGAATCCGGCGCGGCCAGCAGAAAACCGCCGCCGCCCAGGCTGGCCAGCACCGGCTCGGCGGCGCAAGCGGTGAAAAAAGCCGCGGCGGCGGCGTCAAAAGCGTTGCCGCCGGCGCGCAGCATTTCGGCGGCGGCATGCGCCGTCAGCGGATGCCCCGCGGCCACTGCGCCACGAGGCTTTTTCATCGGGTGAAAATTTGCGCCGGCAGTGCTACACTCATCAAAACACTATAACGAAAAAACCCATGACCTACCGCCACATTAAACTGCCCGAAGGCGGCGAAAAAATCCGCATCAGCAAAGACCTGTTTCAGGTGCCGCACAACCCGGTGATCGGCTGCATTGAAGGCGACGGCATCGGCCCCGACATCACCCGCGCGACCCTGCGCGTGCTGGATGCGGCGGTGCAAAAAGCCTACGGCGGCAAGCGCGCCATCCACTGGTGCGAGGTTTTCATGGGGGAAAAAGCGGCCGGGCTGTACGACGGCGATTATTTTCCCGGCGAATCACTGGACGCGCTGCGCGAAATTAAAGTCGCGCTCAAGGGCCCGCTGACCACGCCGGTGGGCGGCGGTTTTCGCTCGCTGAATGTTTCGCTGCGGCAGGAGTTGGACCTGTACGCCTGCGTGCGCCCGGTGCGCTACTACAGCGGCGTGCCCTCGCCGATGAAAAAACCGGAAGAGGTGGACGTGGTGATTTTCCGCGAGAATACCGAGGATGTTTACGCCGGCATTGAATACCAGAGCGGCACGCCGGAGAATGAAAAGTTGGCGAAGTTTCTGCGCGAGGAAATGGGCGCGGAATTTTTTGAAGGCGCCAGCCTGGGCATCAAGCCCATCAGCAAATTCGGCACCAGCCGCCTGGTGCGGCGCGCCATTCGCTACGCGATTAACAACAACCGCGAAAGCGTGACGCTGGTGCACAAGGGCAACATCATGAAGTTCACCGAGGGCAGTTTCCGCAACTGGGGCTACGAGGTGGCGCGCGAGGAATTTGCCGGCAAACTCATCACCGAGGATGAGTTGTATTCGGCCCACGGCGGCAAAATGCCGAAGGGGAAAATTCTCATCAAGGACCGCATCGCCGACATTATGTTTCAACTGATGCAGTTGCGCCCGTCGGAGTTTGACGTGATTGCCACCATGAACCTGAACGGCGACTACCTTTCCGATGCGCTGGCCGCCGAAGTGGGCGGCATCGGCATCGCGCCGGGCGCCAATGTATCCGATGACATCGCCGTGTTTGAGGCGACCCACGGCACCGCGCCCAAATACGCCGGCCAGGACAAGGTCAACCCGTCGTCGCTGCTGCTGTCCGGGGTGATGCTGCTGGAATTCATTGAATGGTTTGAGGCCGCCGACTTAATCAACGCCGCCTACCCCAAAGTCATCGGCGACAAATTCGTCACCTACGATTTCGCCCGCCAGATGGAGGGCGCGCACATCGTTTCCACCAGCACTTTCGCCGACGCGCTCATCGCCCGCATCAGCGGCAGCGCGCGGGCCCTGGCGCGGTTTGAAAAACAGCGCAAGAAAATTTTCGCCCGCGACCGCAAAAAGCGCGAGAAGCGGCGGGTGAAAAACCCGCTGGAGGCGATGCGCGAGTCCGGCCGCCACCCTTCCGAGGCCATGGACATCATGTCCGCCATCGTCAGCACCGCCGCGCACACGCCGGTGAAAAAAGCGGTGCGCGAAATGCGCCGCCACAAAATCAGTTCCATTTTGGTGGAGCCGCAGGCCGGCGGCGAGTGGGGCATCATGACGCAAAACGATGTGGTGACAAAAATCGTCGGCGGCAAGGCCGGCACCGCCGTCACCGTCCACGACATCGCCACCCGCCCCCTGGTCACCGTCCCCCGCCACGCCAAACTGCGCCAGATCGCCCAGACCATGACCGAGAAAAAAGTCCGCCGCGTGGTGGTCGCCCCCGCCGAGCCGGGCGGCAAGCCCCTCGGCGTGGTTTCACAGACCGACCTGTTTCAGACCGTGGATGAGTTCGGCTGGGGGCCGGAAGAGTAAGCACCCGCCGGAGGCGCCGGGGGGCGTTACGCCGGCTTTTTGCGCTTTTGGCGTGCGGCCTTGCGGGCAGCGTAGCGTTTCTCCCGCTTTTCCTCCCTTTCGTCCAGCCAGTCGTCAAACCAGCGCGGCGGGTTGCTGCAAAATACCACCATTGCGAGGAACACAAGCATCCC
The DNA here is from genome assembly GCA_028817275.1 of Gammaproteobacteria bacterium. Classification (GTDB taxonomy): domain Bacteria; phylum Pseudomonadota; class Gammaproteobacteria; order Arenicellales; family Spongiicolonaceae; genus Spongiicolonus; species Spongiicolonus versatilis. The sequence goes on along the minus strand of JAPPPZ010000110.1, from coordinate 1,703 downwards.
ACCGCCGAGAAAGAGGACAGCGATGATGTCCATTGTTTCTTTGCTCATTCTGATTCCTCCAGTTTTTGGATATTGCGGTGAATTTGGACGAGCAAGTAGCCAATTACAGCCAGCAAAATAGCAAAAATCACCGCGCCGGCCACAAAGAATATATCATATTCCCCGGCTTTCATCTGCGCCGCAAGGCCGCCGCCAATCAGCGCAAGGAAAATCGCGCAAATCTGCAGCAACTTCGCATAAAAGTCAGCGCGCCCCTGAACGCCCCTGGTTTTGGTTTCGTTCACAGCCGCACCTCCGGGTGTGATGAAAAAAATCCATTGTAAGGACGAGCTTTTTTCAATACGTGTGACTTTGGTCACACTTTGGCAATTATTTTTTCAGGGCGTGTCAAAAAAGAGACGGCGGCGGTGAGGGCGGGCGCCGGCGGGCGTTAAATTTGCAGTTGCAGGCGCGGGTGTTAATGGACTCACCCTATTCGCCATTTTTCTCCAGATATGCCTTGACGCCGTAGCCGGCGCCGAAACCGCCGGCAAATATCGCCAGCAGTTGGATGATTTCCACATACAAATCCCGGTCCGGTTTCAGGAAAACGGTCAGGAAAACAAATACGCCAACGGCAAGAACCGCCGAGGCAAATGTGAATTTTCGGGATTGGGTTTTGTCCCTGGCCCGCCGGCCGCTTTCCTCGGCGGTGTTGTCCAGGATTTTGGTGATGTGGTTTTCCGTTATTTTCTCCGCGACGGGGTTCGGCGCCGGCCCGTATTTGAACGAGCGGTGTTCAATAATTTTTAGAATCTCAGGCGGAACCTTTTTCAGCACCTCGTCATCCAAAGGCAACTTCGACGATTCGGCCCCGCCATCGTCCACATTTCGGCCGCCGGCCGCCATGTCACGGTTTTCATTCATTGCCGGCCCCCGAGCGCAATTTTGTTTAACTGCCGCAGGCCCAGTGCTTCATTGCATTGCTTGAGCACTTCGGACTCGACAAACATCGACGCCTCAATTGCGATTTGCCTGGCCAGGTCCCGCCCGGTGAGCATATTTTGCTCGTGGAGGCGGTCGAGAAGCGCAACCCAGCGATAAAATTCCTCCGCAGTGTATGATGCGGGAGATTTTTTTTCGCGGGGAAAAATGTCACCGGCAATCAGAGAGTCCGGCGAACCGCCTTCACCGCCCGGCGGGGATTCCCCGGTCAGGTATGGGTGAGGCTGCTTTGGGTTTGTTGACAGATTTTCCATGGGCAAAACTTATACCACACCCGCCAAGCGGTGTGCAAGCCGCAGACTTGCATTTAGAGACGGCGACGGGGGCGGGCGTTAAACGTGAGCGGCGGTTTGGGCCTGCTCGGGGCCTGCTTTGGGGGTGAGTTTTTTGTTTGTTGCCGCAAGCCGCCGCCGCACTTGCGGGCGCAGGGATTTTTCCGCTTCCCAGGCATCGTGCGCGGCCTGCATGCTCAGCCACACGCCGACGCTGGTGTTAAAAAGCGCGCTGAGGCGCGCCGCAATTTCCGGCGTCACCGGCCGCTCAGCGTCCAGAATACGGCGTAAATGCCGGCGCGAAACATCGAGCAGTTGCGCCGTTTTGCTGATGCTCAGGGTGGTGCCGGGCAAAGCGATATCACGCAGAATTTCACCCGGATGGGAAGGCTTCATCCGCCTGCCGGTGGGCGGCAGGGGATTTTCCGCGAATGATTTCATGGCATC
>JAPPPZ010000050.1 GCA_028817275.1 Gammaproteobacteria bacterium | reverse complement strand
GGGGCGAAAATCCACCTGTCGCAGAGGAAAATTTATCGATGTTTTTGGTTTTAACAGTGCTATTCGTGGCCTAAACCCGACTGGAGGGCGGGAACTGCGGGGGCGTTGGGGCTTTTTGGCCCGGCAAAAACGGAAACAACACTGTTTACGATGGAAACAGTGTTGTCTGCGACGGGGACAGTAAGTGCAGTTCTTCTGCAGGAGGAAAATTATTTTTTAACGGTGCTATTTTTGGCAAAAACTTCACCAGTCGGGCTTTGAGTGGGCAGGGAGTTGCCGATGATGGTGCCGCTCTCCCGATGTCAATTACTCGGTGCCTTGCGCTTGTTTTTTTTCGCTTCTTCACGGTCCTCTTTGCTCCAACGCAAAAACAACCACACGGTATAAACAAGCAAGCACACGGCCACGATACCGCCGCCGACAATGGCGGAGATGGAGAGAATTTGAATGATGTTCATTGATAAAATACTACCGCCCACCGCCGCCATCGGCAAGCGGTTTTAAACAAAAAAGTCACCCCTCCACCCCCTCCTCAGCCAGCAACAAAACCTCCTCCACCTTCCCCCGGTAATCCCCGGGATTTTTCCACATCCCCCGCTGCATGGCCTCCAGCAGACGCTCACCAATTTCACGCAGCGCATTCGGGTTGTGTTTGCGGATGAAGTCGCGGGTTGCATGGTCCAGCAGGTAGGCGTCGGTGAGCATTGCGTACTGGTAATCGTCCACCACGCCGGTGGTGGCGTCGTAGGCGAACAGGTAGTCCACCGTCGCCGCGATTTCAAACGCGCCTTTGTAACCGTGGCGTTTGACGCCGGCAATCCATTTTGGATTCACCGCGCGGCTGCGCAGGACGCGGCTGAGTTCTTCTTTGAGTGAACGAATGCGCGGCGCCTCGGTGAGCGCGTGGTCGCCGTGGTAGAGCGCGACCGGCGCGCCGCCCACCGCTTCGGCGGCCGCGGCCATGCCGCCGTGGAACTGGTAATAGTCGTCGGAGTCGAGCAGGTCGTGTTCGCGGTTGTCCTGGTTGTGCAGCACGCCCTGCACCGCGCCGAGTCGCGCGCGGAATTTTTCGAAGGCCGGCGCGCCGTGGCACTGCTGGCCGTACGCGTAGCCGCCCCAGTTGATGTACGCGCGCGCCAGGTCGGCGCGGGTTTGCCAGCATCGTTCATCAATGGCGCCTTGCAGGCCGGCGCCGTACGCGCCGGGTTTTGCGCCGAACACGCGGAAGGTCGCGGCGCGCATGGCGGCGTCCAAATCCATTCCGTTTTTTTGGCCCTCACCGACTTCTGCCAAAACTTTTGCGCGCAGCGGATTGTCCTCGGCCGACTCGTCCTCCAATCCGGCGATGGCGCGCACCGCCGCATCAAAAAAATCGATGACGTTTGAAAACGCGTCACGAAAAAATCCCGATACGCGCAAAGTCACATCCACCCGCGGCCGCCCCAGCGCCGTCAGCGGCATGATTTCAAAATCGCACACGCGGTTGGTGCCGGCCGACCACTTCGGCCGCGCGCCGAGCAGCGCCAGGGCCTGGGCGATGTCGTCGCCGCCGGTGCGCATGGCCGCGGTGCCCCAGGCGCTCATGCCGATGGCGCGCGGGTATTCGCCATGGTCTTGTGCATACCGCTCCACCAGCAACTCGGCGGCGTGAAAGCCGAGCCGCCAGGCGGTGGGCGTCGGCACCGCGCGCACGTCCACCGAATAAAAGTTGCGCCCGGTGGGCAGCACCTCCACCCGCCCGCGCGACGGCGCGCCGCTGGGGCCGGCGGCGACAAACCGTCCGCCAAGCGCGCGCAGCACACCGCCGGTCTCGGCCGCGCCGCATGCATCCAGCCGCGGCGCAATGTCGGTGGCGAGGTGTGAGATGATGGTTTCGGTTTCGGGAATGGTGGTTTGGACGTCGGAGGTGACGGTGGCGACTCCGGAAGTGGCGGCGCCGGCAATCAATTTGGTTGCAAAAAGTTCCAGCCGTTCACGCGTGTCGCCGGCGGTGCGCCATGGCGCGTCGTTCACCGTCGCCAATGCCGCCGGCCGCGGGCCCGGCCATGATGCGGCCGGGTCGGCGGTGAGCGGGTCGTAGTCTTCACCAAGCGCAAAATCACGCGCCAGCGCGCGCAATACACTGTCGTTGCAGCCGCGGCCGTCACCGCGCGGCGCACGCAGCAGCGCGAGCAGCGTGTCGATGCGCTGCCGGCCGGCCGGCGAGCGGCCGAAGATGTGCAGGCCGTCGCGGATTTGCGATTCTTTCAGTTCGCACAAATACGCATCGGCGCGCCGCAGCAGTTCGTCGACTTTACCGCCGCCGCCGTCACCCTCACCGCCCAAACCAAACTCCCGGTGCAAATTTTGTTCACGAATCCGCGCCACAATTTCTTCGCGCAGCGCATCGGCGCGGCGCGGGTCGAGGGCGAGGGCGTCGTAGTATTCGTCCACCCGCGCCTCCAGTTCGGCCAGCGCGCCGTAAACTTCGGCGCGGGTCAAGGGCGGCACCAGGTGGTCCACAATCACCGCCTGCGCGCGCCGCTTGGCCTGCGCGCCTTCGCCGGGATCGTTCACAATGAACGGATAAACATGCGGCGTCGGGCCGAAAATTAAATCCGGCCAGCAGTTTTCCGACAGCGCGATGCTTTTGCCGGGCAGCCATTCCAGATTGCCGTGCTTGCCCACATGCGCGATGGCTGATGCGCGGTAACTTTTGCGCAGCCAGAAATAAAACGCCAGATACGAATGCGGCGGCACCAGGTCGGGGTCGTGGTAAACCGCCGCCGCATCCCGATGGTAGCCGCGCGCCGGTTGAATGCCGACAAAAGTGTCGCCGAACATGCGCCCGGCGATGGGCATGGCGCCGCCGGCGGCCATGGGATCATCGCCGGCCCCGCCCCAGCGCTGCACAACTTGCGCGCGGTTTTGCTCTGGCAATTCGCTGAACCATTTTTCGTACTCGGCCAGCGGTACACTGTGCCGGCAGGCGCGCAAAGCGGCGGTGTCGGGGTCGTTGGTGGGCCCGGCCAGCAGCGCGCGAATCAGCGCATCGCCGTCCGCGGGAATTTCATCCACCGCGTATTTTTCCTTGCGCAGCGCGCGCAGCAAGTCCACAGTGGACTGCGGCGTGTCCAGGCCGACGCCGTTGCCGATGCGGCCGTCGCGGGTCGGGTAGTTGGCGAGCACCAGCGCGATGCGCTTGTCGCGGTTGGCCGCGGCGCCGAGTGCGCACCAGTTTTTTGCCAATTGCGCGGCAAAACTCATGCGTTCTTCATGGGCGCGGTAGACGATGCGCTCGGACTGCGTCGCCTCGCAGCGGCCGAGGGAGTCCTTGAACGAAACCGCGCGGGTGATGATGCGCCCGTCCACTTCCGGCAGCGCCACGTTCATCGCCACATCGCGCGGCGCCAGCCCCTGCCGGCCGTCCTCCCATTCGGCGCGCGAGTTGCCGGCGAGAATCACCTGCAGCACCGGCACATCGCGCGCAAACAACGCCGCGCCGCCGCCACCGTCCACGGCGCCAACGCCGAACCCGGTCGTGTTCACCACCACATCGCATGCGGCATCAGTCAGCAATTGATTCACCGCCGCCATCGCCGGCCCGTCCTTCAGCGATGTCACCGCCAGCGGCAGCGGGTTCACCCCGGCCGCGCCCAGTGCCGCACACAGCGCGTCCACCGCCGCCGTGTTGGCCGCCTGCAAGTGCGCGCGGTAGAAAACCACCGCCGCCACCGGCGCACCGGCGCGCCACTCCCGGCGCCAGTCGCCAATGCCGGCCGGCTGGCGGTGCGGGTGGTGGATCAGCGCCGCCGGCAGCGGGCGCGGCTCGGCGTACTCAGCATCAGCGGCAAAAAATTCCGCGGCCAAAAAACCCAGCAGCGACTCGGCATTGGCTGCGCCGCCGCAGCGCAGGTAACGCCACACCCGGTGGCAGTGCGCCGGGTCGGCGGTGCAAAAACCGGCCAGGGCCGGGTCGGGCTGGTCATCGCCGGGCACCAGCAGAATTTTTTTTTGCCCGGGTCCACCGCCGCGCCCAAGGGCCGCCAGTTGCCCGCACAAATAAGGCCAGTAAGCCGCGCCGCCGAGCAGGCTTGCAGCCACCACCTGCGCATGCCGCGCGACTTCCTCCACATACAAATCCACCGACGCCGGATTGCGCAACTGGCCGGCGCCGGCCAGGCGCAATGTTGGAAAATTTTCCGCGCGGTGAAATTTTTTTTCGTAAACCCCGGCCAGCAATGCGAGGTCGGTGTCGGCGGTGGAGAGAAAAACAATGTCCGCCGGCGTTTGGCCAATGCGGACGACGGTGTTCTCGTCGCTGTATCCGCCCGGGCGGGCCGCAAGAAGGTGCATCGCTCAGGCGGCGCGGCTGCCCACCACAAAACCGGCCAGGCGCCGGCGCACTTCGGCTTCGCTGAGGCCGGCGCCGCCGATGAACACCAGTTGCGTGCGCCGCTCGCCGGCCGCCCAGGGGCGGTCAAAATAATGCCGCAGGCGGCCGCCGACGCCGTGCACCACCAGCCGCATCGCCTTGCCCGGCAGGTCGGCAAAACCCTTGACCCGGTACACCGTGTGCGCCGCGCACACCGCGCGCACGCCGGCCAGCAGCGGCTCCAGTTCCACCGCGCCCAGCTCCACCGTCACCGCGCCGAACTCGTCGTGGTCGTGGTCTTCCGGCAGCGTGTCGTGGTGGCTGGGCCGGGCTTCAATGTTCTGCTCCGAGGCCAGGCCCAGGCCGAGCAGCAGATGCGGCGCGACGCGGCCGTGCACCGCCGTGATGAGCTTCACCTGCGGCGGCAGTTCGGCGGACAGTTGGCGCCGCAATTGTTCCAGTTGCGCGGCGTCCACCTCGTCGCTTTTGTTCAGCACCACCAGGTCGGCGGCCTGCAACTGGTCCTCAAACAATTCGTGCAGCGGCGATTCGTGGTCCAGATTCTCGTCGGCCTCGCGCTGCGCCTGCACCGCTTTGGGATTGGCGGCAAACTGCCCGGCCGCCGCCGCCGGCGAGTCCACCACCGCAATCACCGCGTCCACCGTGCACGCCGCCGCAATCTCCGGCCAGTTAAACGCCTGCACCAGCGGCTTCGGCAGCGCCAGGCCGGAAGTCTCAATTAAAATGTGGTCCACGCTCTCGCGCCGCGCCGCCAACTCGCGCATCACCGGAAAAAATTCCTCCTGCACGGTGCAGCACAAACAGCCGTTGGCCAGTTCGTAAATTTGACCTTCGCCCTCACCCTCACCGCCGCAGCGCAGCGCGCACTCACGCAGGATTTCGCCGTCCACGCCGGCCTCGCCGAACTCATTGACGATGACCGCAATGCGCAGGCCGCCGGCGTTTTCCAGCAGGTGGCGCAGCAGGGTGGTTTTGCCGCTGCCGAGAAAGCCGGTCACCACGGTGGCCGGAATTTTGCGCAAGGTTTTTGCCGCCGCCGTCACCCGGCCTCCTCCCACGGCGGCACCCGCGCCGTAAAGTGGCCGCGCAGCGCCTGCGGCCACTCGCGCATGGGCACCCGGCCGTCGGCGGATGCCATGTAGCGCGCAAAATAGTCCACCACGGCGGCCGCGCTTTCGGCGGTGGGCGGCAGCGCGCCGATGACATAGCCGAACTTGCCCGGCGCGCGCAAGTGAACGTTGCAGTGGCGCTCGCAACCCATGAAACACTTGGTGGTTTTCAGCGCAAAAGAATCGCGGCGCGGCAGCATCAAAGCCGCCTCGGTGATCAGCGCGCTCAGCGTCTCGCCGCCGGTGCGGCCGTCACCGCCCTCGCGCTCGGCGGCCGAGTAGCGGCAGGTGATGCAAGTGTAGATCGCCGGCTTCACCGCGCCACCACCCAGCGCCGGTACAGCGCCGCCGTCACCGCCCCGAGCAGCGCCCAGAACAGCGCGCCCACCGCCAACGTGGCCGCCGCAAACTGTGCCGCCAGTTGGGCCGGCAGTTCGGAGGGTGCAACCACCGCCGGCGCCGGTGCACCCGCCACGTGCGGCAGCGCCAGAAGCGCCACCGCCGCGACGCGCACCGTTTTCAACCCGCCGAACACCAGCAGCCACAGTCCGGCTGCGGTGGCGGCGACCGTCGCCAGCCACCACCACTGGCGCGCGCCCAGTTCGGCAACCGCGGCGCCCGGCACCGCCGGCGGCATGCCCAGCGCCGGCGCTAACATGAACACCGTGAACCCGGCCGCGCCCCACAGCACCCCGGCCGCGGCGTCCACCGCCGGCAGTTTGGGATGCAGCGCAAAGACGCCGCTGAGAATCAGCGCAAAACCCATGGCCAGCAGAACGGTGGTGACGGCGGTGGACATGGTGCGCCGGAGGGCGGCGGCGCTGAGGGCGCCGGCGGCGGTGACCGTTTCAGCGGCGGTGCCGGCGGCGGCGTGCTCAAACTGCTCGGCGCGCAGCAGCAGCGGGGTGGTGGTGAAGTGCTGGACGATGCACACCGCACCGCCGCAAACCGCGCCGGCGACCAGCCCGGTGGCAAAGATGCGCCGCCACATGCTGCCTGCTGCCGCCGCTCAGTGGCAGGGCAGGGCGTGGGAGTGGCGGGTGTCGTGGGCGGCGTCGTGCACCGCACTGCCGGCAAACCCGGCGGCAAATACCAGCAGCGCGCCGAGGGCGATGGCACAGATGGCGGCAAGCGGCAGGCGGAGTTTGGCGGCGGCAGCGGCGGGAATGGCGGCGTCAGCGTTGGTGGCGTGCATGGAGTTACCTCTGGATTGCGGATTTCCCAAGTTTGCGGGTTTTGCGGCGGGGTGTCAAATAGCAGGCATCAGGCGGCGGCCCGCTTCCCTTTCCTCTCCCCAAACTCAAACCCGAGTTTGCCCGCGTCGTCCAGAGTCAGGTGCGCGGCGAATTTGCGTTTGGTTCGTTTGGAGGTGAAGTTTTGCAGCAGTTCGGTTTTGCGGTTGGCGAGCAACTGGCGGGCTTCGTGGGTTTCCAGGTCGCGGCGCAGGATTTGGCGGGCCAGGGTGAAGTCGCACAGCGGCTGGTCGCCGGTGGCGCGGGCACAGGTGAATTTTCTCGGCGCTGCGTGCACCCAGGCGTTGCATTTGGGGCAGCGGCCGATGGTTTCGCATTCGGACAGGTCCACATCGCCGCCGGCCTCGTCGGCGAAATCAAACACCACGGTGAAGTCGTCCTTCAGCACCAGCCCGGCGCTGAACTCGCGGCCCAGGCGGCTGCGGAAACCGTCCAGCGGGCCGATTTCTTTGTCGCGCAGCAGTTGCGACATTTCCGGCGGCGCCAACTCGCGGCCGGCCACCGACTTCCACTGGGAAAAACCGCATGCCGCGTTGGCGCAGGCGAACTTGCGGTAGTTCTCGCGCACCGTGCCGCCGCACTTCGGGCACGGCGCATCCAGCACCGCGTACTCGCCGGCGATGTTGTCCACATCGCATTTCCTGGCCGCGTCCACGATGCGCTCGGTCATGTCGCGGATGTGGCCCATGAATTGTTCCGGCGCGAATTTGTCGCTTTCAATTTGCTTCAGTTTTTTCTCCCACTCGCCGGTCAGCTCCGGCGCCGTCAACTCGTCAATCTTAAGCGCGTGCAGCAGGCGCAGCAGCGACGTCGCTTTCGGCGTCGGCACCAACTCGCGCATGTCGCGCAGCACATAACGGTTGCGAATCAAATCCTCAATAATCGCCGCGCGGGTGGCCGGGGTGCCGAGCCCGCGGCCGGACATGGCCTCGCGCAACTCTTCATCCTCCACAAATTTGCCGGCGCCCTCCATCGCCGACAGCAGCGTCGCCTCGCTGTACCTCGGCGGCGGGCGGGTGGTTTTTGCCTCCGCCTCCACCTCGCGCACCGCGGCGCGCTCACCCTCGGCCACCGCCGGCAAAGTCTCGCCGCCCTCTTTGCGCCCGGCCACTTGCAGCCAGCCCGGCTCGACCAAAATGCGCCCTTTGGTCTCAAAAGTGTCGGCGTCCACCACGCTGCGCCGCTCGGTCACCTCAAACTTTGCGCCGGGGAAAAACGCGGCGACAAAAGAACGCGCCACCAAATTGTAAATGCGCCACTCCTGTTCGCGCAAAGTCTTCGGCGCCTCGCCGGTGGGAATGATGGCGAAGTGGTCGGAGATTTTCTGGTTGTTGAAAATCCGCTTGTTGCCGCTGTTCACATAATTTTTATCCAGCGCCTCCTGCGCAAACCCGGCCAGCGGCGCTTCCGGCGGCTCGCTTTTGCCCCGGCTTTCATCCTCACCCTCACCTTCACCCTTGCCGGCGGTGATTTTTTTCGGTGCGGCGGCGCCGGCGGCAATGCCGGCCAAAATCTTTTTCACCGTCGGCGGGTAATCTTCCGGCAGCGCGCGCGAGTCGGTGCGCGGGTAGGTCAGCACTTTGTGCCGCTCATACAGCGCCTGGGCGATGGCCAACGTGGCGCGCGCCGAAAAACCAAAGCGCTTGTTCGCCTCGCGCTGCAGCGAAGTTAAATGAAACAGCATGGGCGGCGACATGGTCTGCAATTTTTTTGTGTCGCTCACCACCGCTTCCTTGCCGCTGCAGCGGGCGACCACGGCGGCGGCTTTTTGCCCGTCCCAAATGCGCTCGGCGCGGGCGTCTTCGCCGCCTTCGCCTTTGGTGAACTGCGGGTCCACCCAGCGCCCTTCGTATTCGCCGGCGGCGACACTGAAAGCGGCGCGCACTTCCCAGTAATTTTTCGGCGTGAAATTTTTAATTAACTTTTCGCGGTCCACCAGGATCGCCAGGGTCGGCGTCTGCACCCGGCCGACGGTGGTCAGGGAAAAACCGCCGCCCACCGAGTTGAGCGCGGTCATGGCGCGGGTGGCGTTGATGCCCACCAGCCAGTCCGACTCCGAGCGGCACACGGCGGCGCGCTGCAGCGGCAGCAACTCGCCGCCCTCGCGCAACTGGTCGAAACCGGCGCGGATGGACTGCGGCGTCATGGACTGCAGCCACAAGCGCCGCACCGGTTTGGCGGCTTTGAAGTGGCGCATGATGTGGTGGAAAATTAACTCGCCCTCGCGCCCGGCGTCGCAAGCGTTAATCACCCCGTGCACGTCGTCGCGCTTGTACAGGCGTTTGAGAAGTTTCAGCCGGCTCTCGTTTTTGGCGATGGGGCGCAGGTCAAAATGGTCCGGCATCACCGGCAGATTGTGCAGCGACCACTTGCCGCGCTTGACTTCCGCCCCCTCCGGCGCGGCCAGTTCCAGCAGGTGGCCCACCGCCGAGCACACCACAAATTTGTCGCTCTCAAAATATTCCTTGCAGTCGCGAAAGCCGCCCAGCACCCGCGAGATATCGCGCGCCACCGACGGCTTCTCGGCAATCACCAGGTACTTGCCGCCGTTGGCGGCCGCCGGGGAATCAGTGGAGGAACGCCGGGGCATCGGCCAGCATCATGTGTTCAGCGCGGTCCACCATCTCGCGCTTGTGCGGGTGGTTGCCGAGCACCAGCAGCACCACCCATTTAATATCTTCCAGCGCCATGTCCTCCTCGCCGAGCGCCATCAGGCGGTCGATGACAATCTCGCGCGTGCGGTTGTCCATGATGCCGGCGCGCTCCAGTGACAAAAACAAACCTTGCCCCTCGGTGCCGATGGCCGCCGCTTCGGCGCCGCTGTACTGGCGGATGGGCGCGCGCCGGGCTGCGGCGGCGGCGCCCTCGCCCCCGGCGGCGGTTTTGTTTTTGTCGTCTGCCGAAACCGCGTCGCACATTTCCCACATCTGCTCCAGCCAGGCGAAAGCCCGGGCGATGCCGTGCGCTGAGAAACCGGCCGCGGCCAACTCCCCGGTCAGCACCGCCACCGCCGCCTCATCCGCCGCGTCCGCACCGTCCGCGGGCAGGCAGCGGTCAAAAAGATATTCCAGCACGTCAAAAATGGTTTCGTTGGGCGGATGTTTCATGCGTTGACCTGTTGCGCCGATGCCGGGACTCGAACATAACTGCCGCCGGGGCAAATGGCGACCACGCCGCGCAACTCCATCTCCATCAGAATGGCGGAGACGGTTTGCGCGTCCAGTCCGGTGCGCCCGATAATCTCATCGGCGGCGGCGGGGGTGAAGCCTATCGCATCCAGCACGGTTTTTTCAAACTTTGTCGCGGCGGTGCCAACCCCGGAAGCGGCGGGCACCGAGTCGGCCTTGTTAAGTGCGCCGTCCAAAGTGACGGTGTCGGCCCCGGCGTCCGGCAACTCTTCCAGAATATCCTCCACCGTCTCCACCAACTTGGCGCCATCGCGCAGCAGGCGGTGCGCGCCTTTGGTCAGCGGCGACTGGATGGGGCCGGGCACCGCGAAAACCTCGCGCCCCATGTCGCCGGCCTGGCGGGCGGTGATTAAACTGCCGCTGCGCTTTGCCGCCTCCACCACCAGAACGCCCAGGGCGAGGCCGGCAATGACGGCGTTGCGGCGCGGAAAGTTGGCGCCGATGGGCGGGGTGCCGGGGACGAACTCGGAGGCGATGACTCCGCCGCCGCCGGCGATGGCGTGGAACAGGCCGGTGTTGGCGCGCGGGTAGATGCGGTCGGGGCCGCAGCCGGTGACGGCGACGGTGGCGCCGCCGCCGGCGAGGGCGCCGTGGTGGGCGGCGGCGTCGATGCCAACGGCCAGGCCGCTGGTGACATGGATGCCGGCTTTGGCCAGGGCGGCGGCGAGGGCGGTGGCGGTGGCGGCGCCGGCCGGAGTGGGGTTGCGGCTGCCGACGATGGCCACCTGGCGGGCGGCGAGTTGGGCGGCGTCACCGATGGTGAACAACGCCAGCGGCGCGCCCGGGGTGGCGGCCAACTGCGGCGGGTAGCGGGGGTCGGCAAGGGTGACCAGGTCGCGCCCCTCACCGCCGGCCAGCCAGGCGAGTTCAGCGTCCACCTCCGCCTGCCGCCCGGCCGCCAGCGCCGCAACATGGCGCGCCGCCACTCCTTCCAGCGCATCCCCGGACGCGCCCAACACCGCCGCCGGCGAGCCGAAACGCGCCAGCAACCGGCGCTTCGCCGCAACGGCGAGGCCGGGAAGTTTAATCAGTCGCAACCAGTCGGCGCGCTCATCCATGGGGGGACTCCGTGCATGGGGGCGGGGAGT
>JAPPPZ010000024.1 GCA_028817275.1 Gammaproteobacteria bacterium | reverse complement strand
CAGCACCTCCAGCACCCGCCGCGCAATCAGCAGGCTGACGCGGGAGTTGGATTCTTCGGTGACGCCGGCGATGTGCGGGGTGAGGATTAAGTTGTGCAAGCCGTGAAAACACCGCGCGGCTTCGGCGGTCAGCGGCTCGGTTTCAAATACGTCCAAGGCGGCGCCGAACAGGCCGCCGGCGCGCAGGCGGTCGGCCAGCGCTTTCTCGTCCACCACGCCGCCGCGCGCGGCGTTGATGAGGACTGCACCGGGTTTCATGCGGGACAGGCGGCCGGCATTGATTAAGTGGCGCGTGTCGGCGGTGAGGGGCACATGCAAACTGACCGCATCGGCGTTTTCCAGCAACTCTTCCAAATCAAGGCGCCGCGCCTGCCGCCACGCCGCATCGCCGGGCGCAAGCAGCGGGTCGTGGGCGCAGATATTCATTCCCAGCGCCCTGGCGCGCGCGGCGGTTTCGCGGGCGGTGGCGCCGAAGCCGATTAAGCCCAGGGTTTTCCCCGCCACCTCGCGCCCGCTGCATTCCATCCGCGGCCAGCCGCCGGCCAGCATTTGGTCCCCGGCATGGTAAGCGTTGCGAAGCAAAACCAGAATGGCGGTGAGCACGTATTCGGCGACGCTGACGGTGTTGGCGCCGCCCGCCGCAATCACGGTGACGCCGCACCCGGCGCAGGCCGCCTGGTCAATGTTGTCCAGCCCCACGCCCAGCCGGCCAACGCATTTTAAGTCCGGTGCCGCGCTGAGCACCGCCTTTGTCACCTGCGTGCGGTTGCGCACAATCAACGCTTGCACCCCCGGCATCATCGCCGGCAACTTGTCTTGGTTGTCGGCAAGGCCGGGCGCGTAGACGGTCCGGTGCTCGGCGGAAAGTTTCGCCACCGCGCCGCGATTCATGAATTCGGTTATCAGGATCATGTTTATTCCGGCACCGCCAGTTCACCTCCCTCCAGCAAAACCGCCCGCCCGCTGCGCGCCGCAATCTCCGCCGCCTCGCCCACCAGCACCGACCAGAGGCCGTCGTCCAAACTGACTTCCGGCGCGCCGCCGCCGGCGCGAATCAGGTCGCGAAACCTGAGATGCTGAAAATAAGTCGCGCCGTGATGGTCGCCGGCCTGCAGAATGCGCTCGTCGGTTTCCACCGTTTCCGTGGTCACCAACTTGTCGGCCCGGCGGGACAAAGTAAACTGCGCCGCCCGTTCCCCGCCATCGCGGGAAAACCGCCCCGGGCCCGGCACCCATGCATCGGCGCGCGCCGCATCGCCGGCCACCGAAATCACATCCTGCCATGCCGCGCCCTCGGCAAACATGCACAAGTCCACCATGCCGCGCGCGCCGCTGGCGAAGTCCACGATGACAAAAGCGTTGTCAAAAATGTCCGGGACATGTCCGCCGTAACTTTCATCCAGATGGTTCACGTCGACGCCGGCCGAGGCGCACACCCGCACCGGGTCGCTGCCGGTAACAAGCCGCATCAGGTCCCAGAAGTGGCAGCACTTTTCCACCAGCGTGCCGCCGGTGCGGCGGTTGAAACGGTTCCACTGGCGCACCTTGTCCAGAAAGGGATAACGGTGTTCACGAATCGCGACCATGCGCGGCGTACCGACGGCGCCGCCGGCCACCGCTTCCAGCAGCCGCCGTAGCGGCGGCATGTAACGGTATTCCATCGCCACCCACACCGGCGCTGTTCTGCCGGCCGCCTGTTTGAGTATGCTGCGGCAGTCGGCGGCGGTGGTGCACAGCGGCTTCTCGCACAGCAGCGGTTTGGAGGTGCCGAGGGCGTCGCCGAGAATGTCACGGTGGGTGTCGTTGGGCGAGGCGATGATGTAGGCATCGCATGCATCGGCGGCGAACATGGTTTTGTGGTCGGCGTAGAGTTTGACTTCGCCGCCGGCGCCCCCGGCAAACAGGGCGGCGCGCGCGCGCATGCTTTCGTCGGGATCGGCGATGGCGGTGACCGCGGCGCCGTCCACCAGCGCCAGGTTTTGCATGTGCTCGCGCCCCATCATGCCGGCGCCGATGATTCCGTAGCGCAGAGTCATGTCACATCTCAAGCAGCGGCAAATCCATCGCCGCCGCCACCGCCCTCAGCAGCGGCCGGTGGTCGCCGTAGGCGAATGCCAGGTGGTGTTCCACTCCCGAGTCCATGATGTCATTCAGCACCCGCCCGGCGCCGCGCTCAAAGCGCACCACGCCGCAGGTGCCGGTGAAGGCCGGCGGGCGCTTCAACATCTTGCCGGCGCCGAGAATCATTTTCGGCCGGTTGAACGACTGTGAGATGCGCATGAAAGTCACCGCGCCGGGCTTCAGCGGGAACTGGTACAGCAGCGGCATGCTGCGGTTGGAGTGTACGGCGGCGCAGGCTTCGGTTTCGGGGTCGCGCATGGAGAGCGGCGCCTGGCCGCAGTGCCATAAAACGCCGCTGTCATCCTCCACGTCCAGGTCCACCAGGTCGCTGAGAAACACCGCCGCACCGGCGGCTTCCTGCAGGACCATCTGGCTGAGCGCGCCGTACACATCGGCCTCGCAGGCGCATGGAACTTTCGCCTCGCCCATCATCGCCACCGGGCCGCACAGCGCGCCGCCGTATTCGGTAAAGGCTTCCGGCCAGCAGCGGACGGCAAACGCATCATAACCGCCGCGCCGCCGCAGTGAATCAAGGCCGGCTTTCAACCGCAGCGAGCGGTGCAGTTGTTCCTGGTCCACATCCTCCATTCCGCTGAGCGCGTTTTCGGCGGTGCGGCGGATGGCCGCGGTTTCCCCAGCCGAAACGGCGCGCGCCGCATCGAACAATTCGCCCAGTTCCAACTCCTCCACCGTTACCCCGGCCAAACCATGAATCCCGGATGCCGCGTAGGCGCAGGTGTCAAATCCCGCCGGCGGTTCACCGATGCGCGCAATCCGCCGGCCGCGCAGGGAGTGGACAATGTCGCGGCCGGCCGGCGCGGCGAAGGCGGCGGCATCGGCAGGATGCAAACGCCGGACCGCGCGGCGGCCGGTGAACATTGCATCAATCTCATCCGCCACATCAAAGGCCGGGTCGGCGTACAGCCACGAGAACTTTCGCCCGCACCGGCTGAGCGCGTGGCTGGCCAGGTTTAAACCGCAAAAAGCATTGAGCCGCAGCCGCCCGCCAAGCCGGGGTTCAGGCGCCGCCCAGATGGAGAGCGGCTGTTCCAAACCGGCCGCGGCCGTTGCCGTGGACGCATCGGTGAAGGTCAACTGCAGCAGCAGCACATGGTCCACCGCCTGCCGCCGCAGTTCGGCCAGGGCCTGCCGCGCCTCCGCCGGGCCGCATAGCATTTCGCCCGCGCCGGCAATCTTGTGCCCGGTCTGCGCAAGTTTTTCCCGCATCAGGGTGAGGGCTTGCCCGGCGAAATCCACATCAAAAGTGGCGCGGGCGAGGGGGAGGACGCCGATTTTCATTTGGACTTGGCGCGCAGAAAATTCTCCACCGCCCGGCGGCGCGGACAGCCGTCACGGCCGCCGCCGGCGGCGCACTTCAACGCCGCCGCGGCATTGGCAAACGTGACCGCCGCTTCCTCATCCGCGCCTTCGGCCAGCCGCAACGCAAACGCGCCGTGCCAGACATCGCCCGCCGCCAGCGTATCGCGCACCTTCACCGGCCACGCCGGAATATTTTCTATGGTTTTTTTTGCAGTGAAAAAAACGCCGTTCTCCCCGTCGGTCACGCACGCCCAGCCGCGCAACAGCGGGCGAACCGCGGCCAGTGCCCGCGCCGCATCGCGCTCCTGCGGCGCCAGCGACTGCAGCCCCTGGCGCGAGAAAGCCACGTGGGTGGCCTGCGCCAGCGATGACCGGCCGCCGCTTAAAACCTCGGCGTCCACGATGCCGGGCACCCCCTTTTGCCGCGCCAGCGCCAATGCCGCGCGCATGCCGGCATGCCAGCGGTTGTCGGTGAGCACGGCGGCGGTGTCCGGCGGCAACGCGAGCCAGCCGGCGTCACCGCCCAGGCCGGCGCCGCGAAAGTTGACGATTTGGCGTTCCCCTGCACGGTCCAGGTATACCGCTGAAAACGAGGAGCGTCCGCCGGCGGTGCGGTGGATGCCGCCGGTGTGCACGCCTTCGGCGGCCATTTCCGCCGCAATTAAATCGGCGACCAGGTCATCGCCGACGCGGGCCGCCAAAGCGGCGGCGCCCCCCAGCCGGGACACCGCCACCGCCGCGTTGGCCGCACAGCCGCCGCTGACGATGCGGGCGTCACCGGCCTGAAACTTGTCGCCGCCGGCCGGGAATTTGTCCACTGAGAAGACAAAATCCACCACCGCCAGGCCGACCAGGTAAACGCCCGCCATCAGCGGCGCCCGGCGGGCGGCGGCAGGCCCCGCCTAACGGATGTCCTGCGCGGTGCCGCGGTTCAAGCCGGCCTCAGCCTCGGCCACCGCCGAGGTGAGGGCGTCGAAAATCTCCGGGCCGCCGTCCACATTGGCCTTGAACCAGTCGTACACCGGCGCCGCGGCCTCCTTGAACATGGCCTTCTCGGCCGGCGTCGGCACATACAGGTCGCCGCCCTCGGCGGTGAAATCGGCGTACGCCTGAATGGATTTGCGCTTGGGCGAGGCGAAAGTGGCCTGCTGCAAATCGGCGAAACCGTCCACGATGACGCGGCGCAAATCCTGCGGCATGTCCATGAACTTTTTGTTGTTCATCCACCACAGCGCGCCCATGTAGGCGTGGCCGTCCAGGGTGATGTATTTAAGTCCGGCGTCAGGGAACTTCATGCCCATGATGTCGGTGATGCCGTTCTTGGAACCGTCCACCACGCCGGTCTGGAACGAAACGAACAACTCGGGCCACGGAATCGGAGTGGGTGAGGCCCCCATGGCGCGCACCAGTTCCTGCGGCAGGTCGGCGACCACCGTGCGGATCTTCAGGCCTTCCATGTCGCCGGGATTCTGCACCCGGCGCTTGGTGTTGGCGAAGTTGCGCCAGCCGCCGGTGTTGCCGATGGTCATGAGGCGAATGGCGCCGTCGGAATCATCCAGCGCCATGGCGCGCATCCTGCGGGTGAAGTCGCCGGCCAGAACCGCCTCGGCGATGCGGTCGCTGGACATCAGGTAGGGCAGGTCGAGCACCTGCACGTACGGAAAGATGCCCGAGGCGCCGCCGGAGGTGGAAATGTAGACGTCAATGGAACCGTCGGCCACGCCCTGCAGGCACTCGGCGCCTTTGGAGCACAGTTGGGTGCCCATGAATATCTCCACTTCCACCGCGCCGTTGGACGCCGACTCGACGAAATTCTTGAACACCACCAGGCCGTCGTAGTCCTCGTCGTTCTCGTTGGAGTTGGCGGTGGCCCGGATGGTGAAGTCGGCGGCCAGCGCCGGCAGTGAAGCCCCGGCAACCACGGCGGCCAGGGCCGCTGCAGCCAGGGATTGGAAGGTTGGTTTAATCATGTTTTTCTCCTCGTGTGGTTGTGGGTGATGGTTTCCGCTATTGGACAAACCCCGCCAGCCGCGGAATGGTCATGGAAATGGCCGGGACGTAAGTTATCAAAAAAATCACCAGCGCCTCGACCGCGAGAAACGGCAGGATGGCCCGGGAAATGGCCTCAACCCGCTCGCCGGACACCGATGAGGCGACGAATAATACCAGGCCCATGGGCGGCGTTGCCAGGCCGACGGTGAGGTTCACCGACATAATCATGGCGAAGTGAACCGGGTGCACGCCGAGGTCGATGAAAATCGGCCCCAGTATGGGCCCGAGGATGATGATCGCCGGGCCCGCATCCAGAAACATGCCCACCACAAACAGCAGCATGTTAATCAGAAACAGCAGGATCAGCGGGTTCTCGCTCAGCCCCAGGATCAGCGACGCCAGTTGCTGCGGCGCATGGCTCAGGCTGACCACGGTTTTGAACGCCACCGCCGCGCCGACCAGCAGCAGCACCGTGGACGAGGCGATGGCGGCGCGCAGCAGCACCCCGGGCAACTGCGGCAGTTTCAGCGACTTCAAAACAAAGAACGAAATGGCCAGCGCATATGCCACGGCGATGGCCGAGGCTTCGGTGGGGGTGAAAAAGCCGACCAAAATTCCGCCGAGGATGATGATCGGCGTCTGCAGCGGGGCCACCGCCTTCTTGCAGATGATGCGGAAGTCCGGCGACACCATGGCCCTCACCCGGCGCAGCAGGAAGTGCGCCGGCAGCAGGAAAATCAGAAACAAAACCCAGCCATTCAAGTTGACCTCCACCCCGGCAACCGCGCGCATCAGCGCCGACACCCCGGCCCACAGCGCCACCAGCAGGCCGGCTAAATTCATGCGCAGCAGCACAAACGACACCCGGTCCTCCAGCGGCGAGATGGCCTGGTTTTTATGCACGATGCGCTCGGCCTTGGGCAGGTTGTGGTGGTCGGCCATCAGGCGCACCACCGCCATCAGCCCGGCCCCCACCAGCACCCCCGGCACAATGCCGGCCAGGAACAGCGCGGCCACGCTTTCGCCCATGACATATGCGTAGATGATCATGATTCCGGACGGCGGAATGATCGGGCCAATCACCGAACTGGCGGCGGTGACGGCGGCGGCGAACTTGCGCGAGTATTTGTTTTTCTCCATGGCCGGGATCAGCGCCGAGCCCAGCGCCGAAGTGTCGGCCACCGCCGAGCCGGAAAGTCCGGCGAACAAAATGGACGACAGGATGTTCACATGCGCCAGGCCGCCGCGCAGGTGCCCCATCAGCGCCTGGGAAAACTCCACCAGCCGGGTGGTGATGCCGCCGCGGTTCATGATTTCCCCGGCCAGGATGAAGAACGGCAGCGCCATCAGCGGGAAACTGTCCATGCCGTTGTACACATTGCGGTAGAGCAGGGCGATGTCGCGCTCCTGCCCGTTCAGCCACAGCAGCGCCCCCGGCGCCACCAGCAGCGCGAAAAACACCGGCAGGCCGATGATGAGAAAAAACAGAAAGGCCGGAAGAAAAAAAGTCAGCATCAATCGGCCCTCGCCATGTCCGCCGGCATGTCGTCACCGGGCAGTTGCCGCTGCGGCGCAACCAACTTGACCATGGCGCGCATGATTAATTCCACGTTCACCGACATCAGCAGCACCACGCACACCAGCAGCGAGCCGTACATGTAGCGCAGTTTAACCTTGATGCTTTCCAGCCCCGCCAGGTCCAGCGGGATGCGCAGCGACGATGAATCGAAGCCGCCGCCGAACCCCATGGTGTGCGCGTAGCCATGCTGCAGGCCGACGCCGAGGGCGGCCAGGGACACCGCCAAAAGTACAACCGCCAGCGCCAGACTGGCGGCGCGCGGCAGCATCCGCGGCACGATGTCAATGGCCACAAACCCGCCCCAGCGAAACGCCGACGGCGCCACCAGCCCGGCCATCCACAGCATCAAAAAACGCGCGCCCTCCTCGGACCAGGCAAGCGCGTTGTTGAACACATAACGAAACACCACCTGCAGCAGAATCAAAACCACCATCAGCGCCAGCGCCGCCCAGGCGGCGTTGCGGCCGATGCGCAGCAGCACCGTGTTGGCGGCGGCAATGGCGCGCAAAAATCCCATGGCCGTAGTATATTCCAAACCCTGGCGCGCCCGCCCCCGCAGAAACCGATGATGAATCCCGGCCAAGTTTTGTATGAGGTGAACGACCGCGTCGCCGCCATCACCCTCAACCGGCCCGAGTGCTTCAACGCCATCAACGAAACCATGCCGGACGACATCGCCGCCGCTTTTCAGCGCGCCGGCGATGACGACGCGGTGCATGTCATCGTGCTCACCGGCGCCGGGCGCGGATTTTGCGGCGGCTACGACCTCAATGTTTACGCCGGGCAGTCCGGCGCCAACCCGGCGGTGCAGGACATGCCGTGGGACGCCATGACGGACTACAAATTCATGAGCCGCTGCACGCAAAAGTTGATGTCCATCTGGCGCTGCCACAAACCGGTGATTGCGCGGGTGCATGGTGACGCCGTCGCCGGCGGCAGCGACATCGCCTTGTGCAGCGACATCATTGTGATGAACGAGGACGCCCGCATCGGCTACCCGCCGGCGCGCGTCTGGGGCTGCCCGAGCACCGCCATGTGGGTGTACCGGCTGGGCGCGGAAAAGGCCAAGCGCATGCTGTTCACCGGCGATTTAATTTCCGGCCGGCGCGCGCAGGAACTCGGGCTGGTCTACCAGTCGCTGCCCCTCGCCGAGTTGGACGGCGCGGTTAAACAGTTGACCGACCGCATCAAAGGCGTGCCCAAAAACCAACTGATGATGATGAAAATGATGGTCAACCAAACCGTGGAACACATGGGCCTCGCCGCCGCCCAGACCCTGGCCACGATTTTTGACGGCATGGCGCGCCACAGCCCCGAAGGCCTCCGCTTCAAACAGCGCGCCGAGCAGGTCGGCTTCAAGCAGGCGGTGGCCGAGCGCGACTCCGGCGCGCCCATTCCCGGCGGCAAAAAATAACGGCCGCGCGCCGTCCATAGGCGGCGCCGCTGTTGCAATGGATTTTTTCACCGGCAATTACCACCTTGCAGGCCTGGCCAGCGCGTTTTTCATGGCCTTGTCGCTGAGCGGCTTGATTGTGCAGGTGCGCTTTATCTGGCAAAGAAAAAAGCAGCGCGCCGCCGGCCGGCTGGCCGGTGAACTTCCCACCAGCGCCCTCAGCCTGAACCGTTTTGCCGCCTCCTACTTTGGTTTTTATGCGCTGCTGGTTTACGGCTTGTGCCTGCAGCCGTTGAACCATTACCTGGTATGGCCGCGCGTACTGGCGGAGATTCTTTTGCTGGCGGTTTTTTATGCGCTGTGGCTTGACCGCCGGGGGCTGGCGCCGGCCATGGTGCTTGCCGCCGGCGTCGCCCTGCTGTTGGCGGCTGCCGCCCTGCCGGCCATGAGCGCCGCCGCATTGTTGCGCAGCGCCGCGGTTGCCCAGGCTTTGGTTGTCCTGTCCGCGCTGGTTTTTTTGCAGGGCGCAGTCCACCAGGTGGTTAAAATTCGCCGCGAAGGCCGCACCGGCGGTTTGTCGCTGCGCATGCACCAATTGAGCGCGCTTAAAGACACGTCCCTGGTGCTGTTCGGCGCCGCCATGGGTTTCGGCCGGGGCTGGCCGTTGCTGCTGATTGGCGGCGTCAGTCTGGCCATGCAGGTGGTTACCATGGGGCATTTCCACTGGGCGCGAACCTCGCCCGCCGCCCGCCGCCGCCGCGCCGCATGCCGGCGGTGAGGCCGTCACCGTTGCGGCGGCATCGCGCTACTGTCAAAAATGCGCCGCGCAAGCCAGGGAAAAAAACCGTCCGGCGTTTCCGGCTGCGCCACCGGCTCGGCGGCGGCGGCCCTGGCCAGGGCGAAATTGAAAACATATGTCTCCAACATGCCCATGCGCAGGTCGGAAAAAATTATTTTGTCGCCGTCGCGCCACACTTTGTAAAAACCCCGGCTGAACCACCGCAGGCGCGCGAAATCCTCACCGCCGGCGCCGCCGAGCAAACGGTCATCGCTGGCGTGGCGGCTGAAACGAATCCCGCCGTCGCCGTCCAGCAGCGAATAAAACCCCTCGCGGTAGCCGCCGTCCTCCATCACCAGCACCCGCCACAGCGCGATGTTGAACGGCGCCGGCGTGGTCAGCGTTTTTGTCGCGGCGATGTTTTGCGCGGCGATGTTGTGTTCGGCGGCGGCGTCCACCTGCGCCTTCACCGCCAGCGCGGCGATTAAGTAAACCGCGCTGAGGGTGAGGCCGGCAAAATTCCAGCGGCGGTGGCGGCGAAAAAAAACCGCGCACAACACGCCGGCGGCCAGCGGCACGGTGTAAAACGGATCAATGATAAACACCGCCGACCACGCCACCGGCAAATCGCTGAACGGCAGAAAAATTTGCGTGCCGTAAACGGTGAAACAGTCCAGCAGTATGTGGGTCAGCAGCGCCAGCAGGACCAGCAGCAGCCATCGGTGAAGCCGCGCGCGCTCCTGCGGGTGAATTTTAACAATCAGCCATGCCATCAGCGGCGCCAGCAGGCACAGCGCCAGCAGCGAATGGCTGTAGCCGCGGTGCCAGGTGAACGCCGCCACCGCATCGGCAAACGGGTACAGCGTATCCAGGTCCGGCAGCGTCCCGCACACCGCCCCCCAGGCCGCCGCCTTGCGCCCGGCGCGCCGCCCCAGCACCGCCTCGCCCACCGCCGCGCCGAGGGTGAGTTGGGTCAGCGAATCCACTGCGCCGTTTTTAACTGTGACTCCACCGTTTCCGCAGCCGCAGCCACCGTTCACGCGCCCGCATCAGCGAAAAAACGCCTTGCGGTAGTGCCGCAACTCGGCGATGGATTCGCGGATGTCGTCCAGCGCGCGGTGGCTGTTGCTCTTGGCGAACTCCGGGCAGTCGCCTTCATACCAGCGCTGCGCCAGTTCCTTGATGCTGCTGACGTCGAGGTTGCGGTAGTGGAGGTGGTCGATGATTTTTGGCATGAACTTGTGCAGGAAGCGGCGGTCCTGGCACACCGTGTTGCCGCACAGCGGCGACTTGCGGCGCGGCACGAATTCGCGGATGAAGTCCAGCGTTTGCGCCTCGGCCTCGGCCTCGCTGATTTCGGAACAGCGCACGCGTTCAATGAGCCCGCTGCGGCTGTGGGTGTCGCGGTTCCATTCGTCCATGTCGGCGATGGCCTGTTCCGACTGTGCAATCACCAGGCACGGGCCCTCGGCGATGATTTCCAGTTCGTCATCGGTGACCAGCGTGGCGATTTCAATAATCCGGTCGCGCCCGGGGTCCAGGCCGGTCATTTCCAGATCAATCCACACCAGCGTCGCGGGATTTTTTTTGTGGGTCATGAAAAACTGCCGGCCGTGCTATGCTACGGCACCGCACTATAACAGTTCACACCGTGGATAAACTGAAAAATCAACGTTGCCGGCCATGCAGCGGCGAAACCAAGCCGCTCAGCGAAGCCGCCGCGCGCAAACTGTTGGCCCAGGTGCCCCAGTGGAGCCTGGAAAAAGACGTCGCCGCCATCGCCCGCACCTTCACTTTCAAAAATTACCTGCGCACCATGGCTTTCGCCAACGCCGTCGCCTACATCGCGCAGCAGGAAGACCACCACCCGCAAATGACCCTCGGCTACCGCGCCTGCGAAGTGCGGTGGACCACCCACGCCATCGGCGGCCTGTCCGAAAACGATTTCATCTGCGCCGCAAAAGTGGATGC
>JAPPPZ010000067.1 GCA_028817275.1 Gammaproteobacteria bacterium | reverse complement strand
CCTACGCCAACTTGGTAGTCGTCACCGGCGGTTGCGGTTCCTGAAAAAGGAGTCGCAGACCAATTCACCTCGCCGGAAGTCACGCCGCTGACGGTGAGGGTAAGGGTGACGGTATCGCCCTCGTCCACTTGCAGGCCGGGCGTGGCCGGGTCGCGGTCGCCGGCGTCGTTGGTGGCGGTGAAAGTGTAGTTGCGGGCGGTTTGGGCGTCCGCTGGCGGGGCCGCGGTGAGGGTGAGAACGGTGAGGAGTGCGCCGCTAATTAATCCCCGAATCGCGGGGGGGGGGGGGGGCGATAAGGTTGGCGGTGGGTTTCATGGTCAGGGTCCTCCGGTGGCGGTGAATGGTGGCGGTTAGCATAGCATGATTCGTGACGGTGCTATTCTCCAACCATGCGCGATGCTGTCCGCCAGCCGACTGATGAATACGCCGGGCTGGCGGCGCGGGTGGGGCGGCAGGGGCTGGGGTCGTGGGCGGTGCACATGGAGGCGCTGGCGCTGCAGCAAGCCGGAGAGGAGGTGGTGATTTTGACCATCGGCGAGGAGCAGGACCGGGCGACGCCGAAGGCGGTGGTGGAGGCGGCGGTGCACAGTTTGCGCGGCGGGCGGCATCATTATGCATCGTTTGTCGGTGAGGCCGGGTTGCGCGAGGCGATCTTGGCGGCGCATGTGGCGCGCAGCGGGCAGCGGGCGGGGCTTGACAATTGCGTGGCCACGGTGGGCGCGCAGAACGGGCTGTTTGCGGCCTCGCTGTTGCTGCTGCAGGCCGGCGATGAGGTGGTGGTGGTGGAGCCGTACTACACGACCTACGCCGCCACCTTCACCGCCGGCGGGGCCGGGATGGTGGCGGTGGCGACGCAGGCCGGGGACGGTTTCATGGTGGACCCGGATGCGGTGTCGGGCGCGCTGAGTGCGCGGACCAAAGCGGTGGTGCTCAACTCGCCGAACAACCCCAGCGGCGCGGTATACGACGCCGGGCGGGTGCGGGCGGTGGTGGACATCTGCCGGGCGCACAACTTGTGGCTGCTGAGCGACGAGGTCTACGCCGACCTGGCCTACGCCGGGCCGGTGGCGGCGCCGGCCCGGTTCATGGGCGTGGAGGAGAAACTGGTGACGGTGTCCAGCGTCTCCAAATCGCACCGCATGACCGGCTGGCGCATCGGCTGGGTGGTGGCGCCGCGCGAATTGTGCCGGCATATCGCCAATTTGGCGCTGTGCATGAACTACGGCCTGCCGCCGTTTGTGCAGGATGCCGCAACGGCCGCGCTGCATGGCGGGGGCGATGCGGAACTTGCCGAGTTGCCGGCCATTTTCGCGCGCCGCGCGGCGGTGGTGGAGGCTGCGCTGTCCACAGTGGACGCGGTGCGCGTCATCCCGCCCAAGGCGGGGATCTTTATGATGCTGCAACTGCCGGCCGGCGCCGATGCGGCGCGCGCGGCGATGGATTTGCTGGCCGCGAAAAAAATCGCCGTCCTGC
The DNA here is from genome assembly GCA_028817275.1 of Gammaproteobacteria bacterium. Lineage (GTDB taxonomy): Bacteria > Pseudomonadota > Gammaproteobacteria > Arenicellales > Spongiicolonaceae > Spongiicolonus > Spongiicolonus versatilis. Next base: position 9,761 of record JAPPPZ010000067.1, on the reverse strand, counting down.
CCTGCGCCAACTTCGGCCGCGGCTTCAAACGCTACCTGCGCCTCAGTTTGTGCTATGACGAGGCAACGCTGGCGCGGGCGGCGGCGGAAATTGCGGATTTTTTTGCGTGCTATGATTTTCGCCCGGCAACTTCCCGTGGGACTTCACCATGAAACTGCAAATTAAAATCTGCGCCGCCGCGCTGGCGTTTTTGCTCAGCGCAACCGCCGGCGCCGGCCCGGCCCTGGACCGGGTGATGGAGAGAAAAGTGTTAACCGTGGCCACCGACGCCAACTGGCCGCCGCAGTCGTTTTTGAACGACGAAAACGAGATGGACGGTTTTGATGTGGAGGTGGCAAAAGAAATCGCGCGGCGGCTCGGCGTCGGCGTTGCATTTGTCACGCCGCTGTGGGACATCATCACCTCCGGCCACTGGCAGGGGCGGTGGGACATTTCGGTGGGCTCCATGACGCCCACCAGGGAGCGCGGCCGGGTGCTGGATTTTCCGGCGGTGTATTACTACCTGCTGGTGAACGCCGCGGTGCATGAAGATTCCGCGGTCACAACAATCGCCGGGTTGAACGGCAAAAACATCGGCGTTACCACCGCCTCCACCCATGAACTGTACCTGAAAAAAGAACTGTCCATCGCTTCCGAAGACGCGCCGCCGTTCACCTACCAGGTGACGCCGGGGAAAATCAGTTCCTACGAGCGCTACGCCACCGCCGCCGATGATTTGCGGCTGGGGGACGGCGTGCGGCTGGATGCGGTGCTGGGCGCGCTGCCCAATATATTGAAAAACATTGAGGCCGGTTATCCGTTCCGGGTGGTGGGCGCGCCGGTTTTTTACGAGCCCATTGCCATCGCCATTGACAAGGGCGATGCCGAATTCAAAAACCGCCTGCGGGAAATTGTCCTCGCCATGCATGAGGACGGCACCCTGTCGCGGCTGTCGAAAAAATGGTTCGGCAAAGACTACAGCCGCTCCTACCCGGTGGACTGAGCGCGAAAACATGTTTGCCGACCATGCACAGAGCGGCAAACTTTTGCACCGGCCGCGCTTTCTGCTGCTGCTGTTTGCGGCGGTGTTTGCGGCGTTTTTTGTTGTTGACTTTTCGCAGTCGCGCATCGCCTATCTGTTCGCGCCGGTGATTGGCGCGCCGCCGGCGGTTGGCTTGCATGCGCGCTTTGTGGTGAACCTCACCCTCGCCCTGCTGCTCTGCGCCAACATCTTCGGCCTGAGTTTCCTGCGCTTCCGGGTGCAGGTGCTGGTGGTATGGGTGGAACTGCTGGTTTTGTCTCTCGGCTTCTTTTATTTGTTCGACCTCAGCCTGGCGTTCATGCAGCGCAAGATCGGGTTCATGGTGACCCAGGGCGTGGTGACCACGTTGTACCTGTCGGCGGTGTCCATCGCCATCGCCTCGGTCATCGCCCTTATCGGCGCCGTGGCCAAACTGTCCTCCAACGGCTTCGCCTATTCCATCGCGACGTTTTACATTTCCATTTTTCGCGGCCTGCCGCTGCTGGTGCAGGTGTATTTAATTTACCTCGGCCTGCCGCAACTGGGTTTTGTGATCGACGCCGTGCCGGCCGGCATCGTTGCGCTGTCATTGTGCTACGGCGCCTACATGGCGGAAATTTTCCGCGCCGGCATTCTCGGCATCCCGCGCGGCCAGTGGGAAGGGGCGCGCGCGCTGGGCTTCAAGTTCGGCCTCACCATGCGCCTGGTTATTCTGCCGCAGTCCATTCCGCTGATTATCCCGCCCACCGGCAACCAGTTTATCGCCATGCTTAAAGACAGTTCCCTGGTGTCGGTGCTCGGCGTGTGGGAAATCATGTTCCTCGCCCGCACCCAGGGGCAGGCCGAGTTCCGCCACATGGAAATGCTGGTGATGGCGGCGTTGATTTACTGGCTGCTGTCCATTATTCTGGAGGCAATTCAGGCGCGCATTGAAAACCACTTCCGCCGGGTGTCCAACTGAAATTTTTCCCGGCAGGCATTCAACACCATCCACCGGGAATCAAACATGTTCGGCGCGGCGATTGGCGATATTGTTGGCTCGCGGTTTGAGTGGGACAACATCAAAACAAAGGATTTTGAATTCCTGCATGCAGAATGCTTGTTCACCGACGACACCGTGTGCACGGCGGCGGTGGCGGAGATTCTGATGCACGAAAAGGACCCCGCGCAAACCATGCAGGCCTGGTGCCGGCAATACCCCGGCCGCGGCTACGGCGGGCATTTTGCGCAGTGGATTGAACAAGACAACCCGCGCCCCTACGCCAGTTACGGCAACGGCGCCGCCATGCGCGTCTCCCCGGCCGCATTGCTGAACCGCGGCGACCTCGGCGCCGCCATCCAAGCCGCCGACCGGGTGACAATGTTCACCCACAACCACGCCGAGGGCGTCAAAGGCGCGCGCGCCGCCACTCATGCAATCTGGCTTGCGCTCAACGGCGCAGCGGCCGGCGACATCCGCAAAACCGTTGCGCGGGAATACGGCTACGACTTGTCCGCGACGGTGGATGCCATTCGCCCGGAGTACGGGTTTGATGAAACCTGCCAGGGCTCGGTGCCGCAAGCCGTCATCTGCGCCCTTGAGTCAACCGGTTTTGAAGACGCCGTGCGCAACGCCGTCTCCATCGGCGGCGACTCCGACACCATAGCCGCCATCGCCGGCGCCATCGGCGAGGGGCTGCACGGCATTGACGAAAGTTTAATCCGCGCCGTTTGCGGCCAATATCTGGATAAGCGCATCGGCGGCGCGCTCAGGGCGATGTATGCCTGAACCGTTCACCGCCCTCACCCCTCCTTCCGCGCATAGCCAATTCCCCGCAGCGCCGCGCCGATTTCATCCAGAATCTTCGGGTCGTCAATGGTCGCCGGCATTTTCCATTCCTCGCCGTCGGCGATTTTGCGCATGGTGGCGCGGAGGATTTTGCCGGAGCGGGTTTTGGGCAGGCGGGGGACCACCGCCGCCTGTTTGAAGGCGGCCACCGGGCCGATTTTTTCGCGCACCATCTGCACCGCTTCGGCGATGATTTCCTTCTCGCCGCGCTTGCAGTTTGCGTTCAGCACTAAAAAACCCAGCGGCACCTGCCCCTTCAGCGCATCGGCGACGCCGGTGACGGCGCATTCGGCCACATCGGGGTGGGCGGCGAGCACTTCCTCCATGGCGCCGGTGGACAAACGATGCCCGGCCACGTTGATGATGTCGTCGGTGCGCGCCATGACAAACACATAACCGTCTTCGTCAATGTAACCGGCGTCGGCGGTTTCGTAATGGCCGGGAAAAGTTTTGAAGTACGACTCCACAAACCGTTCGCGCGCGCCCCACAGCGCCGGGAATGTCCCCGGCGGCAGCGGAAGTTTCGCCACCAGCGCGCCCACCGTGCCGGCGGCCAGGGCGCCGCCGTCCGCATCCACCGCGCGCAAGTCCCAGCCCGGCGCCGGCCTGGCCGGCGAGCCGTCCTTGACCGGCAGCGCGCCGAGGCCCAGGCAGTTGGCGCAGATGGACCAGCCGGTTTCGGTTTGCCACCAGTGGTCGATGACCGGCACGCCCAGTTTGTCGCGCGCCCAGTGCAGCGTGTCGGGGTCGGTGCGCTCGCCGGCCAGGAACAGCGACTGCAGCGAGGACAAATCATGATGTTTAACCAGGCCGCCGTCCGGGTCCTCTTTTTTAATCGCGCGAAACGCGGTGGGCGCGGTGAACAGCGACTTCACCCGGTGCTGCGCAATCACCCGCCAGAACACCCCGGCGTCCGGCGTCCCCACCGGCTTGCCTTCAAACAGCACCGTGGTGCTGCCGTTAAACAGCGGCGCGTAGACGATGTACGAGTGCCCCACCACCCAGCCCACATCCGATGCCGCCCAGAACACGTCGCCCGGGTCCACATCGTAGATATTTTTCATGCTCCACTTCAGCGCCACCGCATGGCCGCCGTTGTCGCGCACCACGCCCTTGGGCGCGCCGGTGGTGCCGGAGGTGTAGAGAATGTACAGCGGGTCGGTGGCGGCCACCGGCACGCAGTCATGCGGTTTTGCCGCGTCCATTTCCTCTTTCCAGTCAAAGTCGCGGCCTTTGGCCATCTCGGCGCGCGCCTGCGGCCGCTGCAAAATAATGCACGCCGACGGTTTATGTTTGGCGCGGGCGATGGCGGCGTCCAGCAGCGGCTTGTATTCCACCACCCGCCCCGGCTCGAGGCCGCACGAGGCCGAGACCATGAGTTTCGGCTTGCAGTCGTCAATCCGCACCGCCAACTCGTCCGCCGCAAAACCGCCGAACACCACCGAATGCACCGCCCCCAGCCGCGCGCACGCCAGCATCGCCACCACCGCCTGCGGCGTCATGGGCATGTAGACAATCACCCGGTCGCCGCGCCCAACGCCATGCGCCGCCAGCACGCCGGCAAAACGCGCCACGCGGTCGCGCAACTCAGCGTAGGTGAAGGTCTTCAAGCGGCCGGTCACCGGGCTGTCATAGATCAGCGCCAACTGCCCGCCGCGCCCGCCGTCGGCGTGCACATCCAGCGCGTTGTAGCAGGTGTTCAACTCGCCGCCGGCAAACCACCGCTGAAACGGCGCCGCGCCGCTCAGCACGGCGTCCCATTTTTTGTGCCAATGCACCGCCTCCGCCGCCCGGCCCCAGAAGCCGGCCGGGTCGGTGATGGAATGCCGGTAAACTTCGTCGTATCTGCGCATCGCGTCCTCCCGCGTTTTTGCCGATTATAGCGCGGCGGCCGCCGTTTCCACAGGTGCAACCACCGTTTCCACCGGTTGCACCGTCATTTTTGTGCTACATTGCACCGCCACCGGAGAAAAGCCATGCATCAATTCCTCACAGTCCAAACCCGCGACCGCGCCATGCTGGTCACGCTTAACCGTCCCCAGGCCTTGAACGCCCTGTCCACGCCCATGATGATGGAGTTGGGCCGCGCGCTTGACGCGGCCGAGGGTGACGACGCCATCGGCGCCATCGTTTTGACCGGCAGCGAAAAAGCCTTCGCCGCCGGCGCCGACATCAAGGAGATGAAAGGCAAAACCTACATGGAGGCCTACGCCGAGGACTTCATCACCGCCCACTGGGAGCGGGTGGACGCCTGCCGCAAGCCGGTGATTGCGGCGGTGGCCGGCTACGCCCTGGGCGGCGGCTGCGAGTTGGCGATGATGTGCGACTTCATCCTCGCCGCCGACAACGCCAAATTCGGCCAGCCCGAAATCAACCTCGGCGTCATCCCCGGCGCCGGCGGCACCCAGCGGCTGACCCGCTACATCGGCAAGTCCAAGGCCATGGAAATGTGCCTCACCGGCCGCATGATGGACGCCGCCGAGGCCGAGCGCGCCGGGCTGGTGAGCCGCATCGTGCCGGCCGCCGACCTGGTGGAGGAGGCGGTGAAGACCGCCAACGCCATCGCCGCCAAATCGCGCCCGTCCACGCTGATGACCAAAGAGGCGGTCAAAAAAGCATATGAAACCGCCCTGCGCGAGGGCGTGCTGTTTGAGCGGCGGCTGTTTCAGTCGCTGTTTGCCAGCGAGGACCAAAAAGAAGGCATGGCCGCTTTCGCCGAGAAGCGCAAGCCGGAATGGCGCAATAAATAAGGCTTTTTCGCCCGCCGGGCAAAAAAGTTAAAAAAAACCGCCAAAGTGTGACCGTAGTCACACGTCTTTCCCAAACCCCCATTGTATAAGGTATTTCGGCCGCCCCCGGAGCGGGCGATGGATGCCGCCTCACGGAGGAGGGGCGCGCGGAACGTGGTTGGCCGCGCCGCCCAGGCACCGCTCCCGGCCGGCCGGGGCGGCTTGCGCCTGCTGTGGTTTTCCCTTTTTTCCCGCAGCAGCCGCAACGCCCGCCCGCCCCCGGAACGCCCCGCAAGGGGCGTTCCTTTTTTGCTATGCTGTGGCCAGTCTTTCACCACCGGAGAATTGCCATGCGCACCCTCACCGCCGCCCTCACCGCCCTCGCCCTCACCCTCGGCGTCGCCACTGTCGCCCCGGCTTTCGGCGACCGCGCGCCCGAGTTCACCCACCACGACCAGCGCGACTGGTTCAACAGCGCGCCCCTGTCGCTGCGGGAGGACCTGCGCGGCCAGGTGGTGCTGATTGACTTCTGGACCTACAGTTGCTGGAACTGCTACCGCTCTTTCCCGTGGCTGAAGCAGGTGGAGGCCAAGTTCGCCGGCCAGCCGTTCACCGTGGTCGGCGTGCACACCCCGGAGTTTGAGCACGAAAAAATCCACGCCAACATCAAGCAGCACATCGAAAAATTCGGCCTGGAACACCCGGTGATGGTGGACAACGACTACAGTTACTGGCGCCGCATGAACAACCGCTACTGGCCGGCCTTCTACCTCATTGATAAAAAAGGCCGCATCCGCGCCAACTACATCGGCGAAACCCACACCGGCCAGCGGCAGGCAATCAAAATCGAAAAGCAGATTGCGAAGTTGCTGGCGGAGAAGGCCTGACCACCGTCTTCGCCCGTGCGTTCATGATTCCGCGACTCGCATGCGCCGTTCCGCCTGAGGCAAAAAACACCCGCGCAAAAAATCACGCCAATTCCGCCAGCGAAACCTCCGGCCGGGCGCCGTAGTGGCTGATGACTTCGGCCGCGGCGATGCCGCCGAGGCGGGCGCAGGCGGCCAGGGGCTGGCCGCGGTTGAAGGCGTGCAGGAAACCGGCGGCGTAGGCGTCGCCGGCGCCGGTGTCGTCCACCACCCGGTCCACCGGGCATGCATCCACGCTGTGCGACTCACCGCCGGACAGCACCACCGAGCCTTTGGCGCTGCGGGTGAGGGCGGCGACTTTGACTTTGCCGCGCACGGTTTGCATGGCCTCGGTGAAGTTTGCGCTCTGGTAAAGCGAAACCACCTCCAACTCGTTGGCGAACAAAATGTCAATGTGGTTTTCCACCAGGTCGCGGAAACTTTCCCGGTGGCGGTCGACGCAAAACGGGTCGGACAACGTCAGCGCCACCTCGCGCCCGGCGGCGTGGGCGATGGCGGCGGTTTTGACAAAAGCCTGGCGCGCCGCCGGCGGGTCCCACAGGTAGCCCTCCAGATACACCACCCGCGAGTCGCGCACGGTGCTTTCGTCCACATCATCGGCGCTGAGTTCCACGCAGGCGCCGAGGTAGGTCTGCAGGGTGCGGCGCGCATCCGGCGTGACCAGCACGATGCACCGGGCGGTGGCGGCAGCGGCGGCCGCCGGGGAGGGCGGCGTGTCAAAGGTGACGCCGAGGGCGCGCATGTCGTCGCGGAACACCGCGCCCAGCCGGTCGTCGCGCACTTTGCCGATGTAGGCGCAGCGGCTGCCGAAGGAGGCCAGCGCGGCGATGGTGTTGGCCACCGAGCCGCCGCTGCATTCCCGCAGCGGCTTAACCAAAGCCGCCAGCGCATCCGAGGTTGCGGCATCGGCGAGGTTCATGGCGCCTTTGCGCAGGCCGCGCTGTTTAAGAAATTCCTCGTCGGCGCCGGCCAGGGTGTCGACAATGGCGTTGCCGATGCCGAGCACATCAAAGCGCGCCCCGCCGCCGGTCATTGCGGAATCACGTTGGCGGCCAGCGCATCCAGCACACGGTCGGGCTGCTCGGCGGTCATGATGTGGCCGCAGTTTTCCAGCACCGTCATGCGCGCATCCGGAATCGCACGTTGCACGTCCATGGCGCGCCGTGGCGGGGTCATGACGTCATCCCGGCCGAGGATGAGCAGAGTCGGGCACTGCACCTGCGCCGCGCTGGCCAGGCCATGGCGGTATTCGTTGCACGCATTCAAGTCTGCAAACAGCACCCCCGGCGCGGCGCGCTCCAGCAGGCGCATGGTGCCGGCCACCATCCACATGCCCGGCGTCTCGCTGCCGCCCTGCTGCGCGCGGCGGCTGTAGCCCCACAGCGTCAGCATGTCAATGGCATCGTGGCGGTTGTCGCGCGCGGCGGCCAGCAACTGCCCGGCCACCGGCATCGGGCAGGCGGTGCCGAGCAGGGTCAAACTGCGCGCCAGTTGCGGGTGCCGCGCCGCCGTTTCCAACGCCGCCAACGAGCCCATGCTGTGGCCCACCAGCGCGGCTTCCCCCACGCCCGCCGCGCCCAGCAATTCCGCAATCCAGTCGGCCATGGCGGTGATATCGGCCAGCGCTTCCCCCCCGGACCGGCCATGGCCGGGCAGGTCCACCGCCAGCACATTAAAACCGTGGCGGATGAAATAACGCGCCGGCAGAATCCACACCGTGTGGTCCATCGCCGCGCCGTGGATGAAAACCACGGTCATTTTTTTTGCGTCCACCGCGCGCCCGCCGCTGAACACGTAGGCGGCGCGGTTTTGCACCCGCAGGTTCACGGTTTTCCCTGCACTTTTTGCGCGGCGCGCAGGCCGCGCTCCAAATCTTCCAGCAGGTCCTCCACATCCTCCAGCCCCACCGACAGCCGCACCAGGCCGGGCGAGATGCCGGCCGCGGCCAGCGCGGCGTCGTCCATGCGGTGGTGGGTGGTGCTGGCCGGGTGGATGACCAGCGACTTGGCGTCACCCACATTGGCCAGGTGCGAGAACACCCGCAGTTTATCTATCAGCGCCCGCCCGGCGGCGCGGCCGCCCTGGACGGTGAAACTGAACACCGCGCCGCAGCCTTTGGGCAGCAGTTTTTTCGCCAATTCATGATCCGGATGCGACGCCAACTCCGGCCACACCACCTCCGCCACCGCCGGGTGCGCCGCCAGAAATTCCACCACCTTGCGCGCGTTGTCCACGTGCGCCTTCATCCGCAGCGGCAGAGTTTCCAGCCCCTGCAAAATCAAAAACGCCGTATTCGCGCTCATGCACGCGCCGAAATCGCGCGCGCCCTCTTTTCTTGCGCGGGTGATGAAGGCGGCGGGGCCGAACTCCTCGGTGAACACCATGCCGTGGAAGCCGTCGTAAGGCTCGCTGAGGGTGGCGAACTTGCCGCTTGCGTCCCAGTCAAAACCGCCGCCGTCCACCAGCACGCCGCCAATCACCACGCCGTGGCCGCTGAGGAATTTGGTCGCCGAGTGAAACACCAAATCGGCGCCCAGTTCCAGCGGCCGGCACAGGTAGGGCGTGGTAAAAGTCGAGTCCACCAGCAGCGGCAGCCCGTGCTCATGGGCGATGGCGGCGACCCGGGGAATGTCCAGCACTTCCAGCCCCGGATTGCCCAGCGTCTCGCCGAACACCAGCCGGGTGTCCGGGCCGATGGCGGCGGCAATGGCGGCGTGGTCGCGCGGGTCCACAAAAGTCGTGCGAATGCCGAAGCGCGGCAGGGTGTAGGCCAGCAGGTTGTGCGAGCCGCCGTAGAGCGAGCGCGAGGCGACGATGTGCGCCCCCGCCCCCATCAAAGTCGCCACCGCCAGATGCAGCGCGGCCTGGCCGCTGGCGGTGGCAATGGCGCCGACGCCGTCTTCCAAAGCGGCGACGCGCTCCTCAAGCACGGCGTTGGTGGGGTTGGTAATGCGCGAGTAGACATGCCCGGCGCGCTCCACATTAAAAATCGCCGCCGCCTGGTCGCTGTCGCGGAATACGTAGGAAGCGGTCTGGTAAATTGGCACCGCCCGCGCGCCGCTGGCCGGGTCGGGGTGCTGGCCGGCGTGCAGGGCGAGGGTGTTGAATTTAATCGGCTTGGGCTTGGTCATCTGCGGTCCGCAACGAACAGCGGCCGCGCCATTCTACCAGCATTCCGCCGGCATTGACTCCCCCGCCCTGGCATGTGTTACACTCCGCCCTCACCATTCACCGCCACCGGAGGACCCTGACCATGAAACCCGCAGCCAAATTTATCG
>JAPPPZ010000006.1 GCA_028817275.1 Gammaproteobacteria bacterium | reverse complement strand
GGTCCCGCCCCTACCGGCAGACCGCATCCGGCCCCTCGCGGCGGGGAATATAGCACCCCCGCCAGCGGCGGGGCAAACGATTAAAAACCATCTTTTTTCAACCATTTTTCGAACAATTAAACGGCAGTTTTTCATCAAAACCCCCGCAGAAAATTCCCATCTCAAACGATTCCCCCGACAATTTCCCACCCCCGCAAACCCCGCGCCAGCGTATAAACCCCAATTCCAAAGCCAAACGCCTCCATTCAGGCTGGCGACGACGCCGGGCGGGGTTTATCCGTGCTATTCTCTCCATCCCGGCCGCCGGCCGCCGACCCGTCGTTCCATGGAATTTCTCCTCAACTGGTTCAAGCGCAATTTTTCCAACCCGCAGGTGGTTTTTCTTGCGCTGATTCTGCTGGCGGCGTTTGCGTTTTTGATGTTCTTCGGCGACATGCTGGCGCCGGTGCTGGCCGGGGTGGTGATTGCGTACCTGCTGGAGGGCGTGGTGCGGTTTCTTGAGCGGCGCAACCTGCCGCGCCTGTTCGGGGTGGTGGTGGTGCTGCTGCTGTTTGTGCTGTTTGTGGTGCTGATTCTGTTCGGGCTGCTGCCGCTGCTGTCGCGGCAAATCGTGCAGTTCCTGCAGCAGGTGCCGGCCATGTTCGGCGCGGCGCAGCAGGTGCTGCTGCAACTGCCGCAAAAATACCCGGACTTCATTTCCGCCGACCAACTGCGCGGCATCATCGTCGCCGTCAGCGGCGACCTGACGCGGCTGGGGCAGGAAATCGTTTCCATGTCGCTGTCGTCGGTGGTGGGACTCATCACCTTCGTGATCTACGTGGTGCTGCTGCCGATCCTGGTGTTCTTTTTTCTCAAGGACAAGGAAGCCATCCTCGGCTGGTTCTCGGCGTTCTTTCCGCGCGACTACCAACTGACCGAGCGGGTGTGGGGCGAGGTGCACGAGCAAATCAGCAACTACATTCGCGGCAAGTTCTGGGAAATTTTAATTGTCGGCGCGGCGTGCTTTGTGGTGTTCAGCCTGCTCGGGCTGCAGTATCCGCTGCTGCTCGGCGTGCTCATCGGACTGTCGGTGCTGATTCCGTACGTGGGCGCGGCGATCGTGACGCTGCCGGTGATGATGGTGGCGTGGTTTCAGTGGGGGTGGAGCCCGGATTTTTTCTATGTGATGGCCGCCTACCTGATTATTCAGGCGCTGGACGGCAATGTGCTGGTGCCGCTGCTGTTTTCCGAGGTGGTGAACCTGCATCCGGTGGCGATTATCGTCGCGGTGCTGTTCTTCGGCGGGCTGTGGGGCATGTGGGGCGTGTTCTTCGCCATCCCGCTGGCCACGTTGGTGCAGGCGGTGCTGCGCGCCTGGCCGCGGGGCCATGCCATGCCCCGCCGCCGGCGCCGGCGGCGGCGCAGTTGGGAGGCGGGCGGTGAACGGTGACTCCAGTCCTGCAAACGGTGCCCCGGGCTCTGCAAATGGTGCGCCGGGTTCCAAAGTGACGGCCCGGTCCACAAAGTTCGAGCGCAGCGTCCTGAAGCGCGCGCTGCAAATCACCGGCGCGCCGAAAGTGACGGTGCGCCTGTGGGACGGCGCCACGGCGGGGGACGGCGGGGCGGCGGCGGCAACCTTGACCGTGCATGGCCGCGCGGCGTTGTGGCGGCTGCTGGCGCGCGGCGACATTGCTTTCGGCGACTTGTACAGCGACGGCGGCATCGCGGTGGACGGCGACCTGACTCAATTCCTGTGCGAAATGTTCACGGCGACGGCGCGCGCCCGGCGGGAAAACCGCTGGCTGGACGCCGCCATTAGAATTTTCACCCCGCGCCCGCGCCTGAATACCACCACCGGCTCGCGCCGCAACATCCGCCACCATTACGACATCGGCAACGATTTTTACCGCCTGTGGCTGGATGAGCGAATGCAATACACCTGCGCCTACTACCCCGACCAGACTTTCACCGTGGAACAGGCGCAACGGGCCAAGATGGACCATGTGTGCAAAAAACTGCAACTTAAACCCGGCGACACGGTGGTGGAGGCCGGCTGCGGCTGGGGTTCGCTGGCGTTTTACATGGCGCAAAACTACGGCGCCAGCGTCACCGCCTACAACATTTCCGCGGAGCAGGTCAGTTACGCCCGCGCCCGCGCCCGCGAGGCCGGATTGGAGGACAAATTAAATTACGTGGAAGACGACTACCGCAACATCAGCGGCGAGTTTGACGCTTTTGTTTCGGTGGGCATGCTGGAACACGTGGGGCGCGCGCAGTATAAAACCCTCGGCGACGTGGTGGCGCAATGTTTGCGGCGCGGCGGGCGCGGGCTGGTGCACACCATCGGCCGCAACCGGCCGCGGCTCATGAGTCCGTGGATTGAAAAACGCATTTTCCCCGGCGCCTACCCGCCGACGCTGCGCGAGATGATGGACATTTTTGAGGGGCGCGATTTTTCGGTTTTGGACGTGGAGAACCTGCGCCTGCACTATGCGCGCACGTTGCAGCACTGGCGTGAACGCTATGAGGCCGCGCTGCCCCGGGTGCGCGAAATGTTCGACGAAGAATTCGCCCGCGCATGGCATTTGTATTTGTGCGGCTCCCAGGCCGCTTTTCTCAGCGGCTCTTTGCAGTTGTTTCAGGTGGTGTTCGCCCACGGTGACGACAACGGCGTGCCGTGGACGCGCGGGCACCTGTACCGCTGAGATGATGCGCATCTACACCGCCGCCGACGTGGTGGAGGCGCACCTGGTGCAGCACAGCCTGGCGCAGGCCGGCATCAGCGCCCATGTGTTCAACCAGAACGCCATCGGCGCGGTGGGCGAGTTGCCGTTCACCCACGCCTGGCCCGAGGTGTGGCTTGAGGAGGACGCCGACTGCGAGCGCGCCCGCGCCGTGGTGCGCGCCTACGAAAGCGAGCGCGTTGGCGGCGGCCAGGTGGCTTGCGGCTGCGGCGAGTCCAGCCCGGAAAATTTCGCGCTGTGCTGGAATTGCGGCGCCGCATTGGAGCCGCCGGACCAGGTTTAAGTTGTCCGCCCGCAGACACAAACTGCGCCTCCGCCGCGCGCTTAAACCGCCCTCACTGACGCGCCACCTCGGCGGGCGCATCGCCCTGGCGCTGCTGGTGGCGGCGGTGGCCGGGCTGGTGTACCTGGACCTCACTATTCGCGGCAAGTTTGAGGGGGAACGCTGGGCGCTGCCGGCGCATGTGTATTCGCGGCCGCAGGAGGTGGCGCCGGGCGCGCCGTTTTCGCTGCCGCAGTTCACCCGCAAACTGGCGCAAATCGGCTACCGCCGGGCGCCGCAAGGCGTGCTCACCGCCGGCACTTTTCGCGTGGACGAGGGCGCCGTGACGGTGCGCACCCGGCCGTGGCAATGGTGGAACGAGGAAATGCCGTCGCAGCGTTTCATCGTGCAATTTGAAGGCGGCCGCATCAGCCGCGTCTACCACGGCGCCGCCGCCGCCGGTTCTGCAACCGCCGCGCCGCCCCGGCTGGAGCCGCTGCTGCTCGGCAGCATCAGCACCGGCCGCCACCAGGACCGTGCGCTGGTCAAACTGGGCCGGGTGCCGCCGCGCCTGGTGGAGGCGCTGGTGGCGGTGGAGGACCGCAATTTTTTGCGCCACCCCGGCCTGGATTTTCGCGGCATGGCGCGCGCGCTGTGGGTAAACCTGCGCAGCGGTGAACTCGCCCAGGGCGGCAGCACGTTGACCCAGCAACTGGTGAAAAACCTGTACCTGACCAAGCGCCGCACATTGCCGCGCAAGTTGCTGGAGATGCCCATGGCGCTGCTGCTGGAGTTGCATTACGACAAGGACGAGATTCTTGAGGCTTATCTGAACGAGGTTTACCTGGGCCAGGCCGGCAACCGCGCCATTCACGGTTTCGGCCTCGCCGCGCGTTTTTATTTCGGCCGTCCGCTGATTGAGTTGGAACTGCACGAGGTCGCGCTGCTGGTGGGGCTGGTCAAGGGCCCGTCGCTGTTCAACCCGCTGCGCCATCCGGAGCGCGCGCTGGCGCGGCGCAATTTAGTGATTCGCCAACTGGCCGAACTGGGTTTAATTTCAACCGCCGAGTTTGATGCGGCGCGCGCCCGGCCGCTGTCGGTGATTGGCAAAGAAGCCCAGGCCGCCGGCCCGGCGCCGGCCTTTGTGGACCTGGTCAAGCGCCAGTTGCGCCGCCATTACGACGAGAGCGCGCTGCGCCGCGAAGGTTTGCGCATTCACACCACGCTGGCGCCGGAGATTCAAAGCCGCGCCGAGGCCGCGCTGGACACCGTACTGGTGCAACTGGAATCGTCGCGCGGCATGGAGGCCGGCAGTTTGCAGGGCGCGGTGGTGGTGGTGCGCGCCAGCGGCGATGCCGGGGGCGAAGTGCTGGCGCTGGCCGGCGGGCGCGGCGGCATGCGCGGCTTCAACCGCGCGCTGGATGCATTGCGGCCGGTGGGCTCGCTGATTAAGCCGGTGATTTACCTGAACGCGCTGTCGCAGCCCGACCGCTACACCCTCGCCACCACCCTCAGCGACCAGCCGCTGCGGCTGCTCACCGAGGATGGCGATGTGTGGCGGCCGCGCAACTACGACAAAAAACTGCACGGCACGCCGCTGCTGGTGACCGCGCTGGCGCGCTCCTACAACCTGCCGGCGGTGAGGGTGGGGCTGGACCTGGGCACGCCGGAGGTCATTGAGACGCTGGAGTTGCTCGGCGTGCGGCGGCCGGTGAAGCCCTATCCCTCGGTGCTGCTGGGCGCGCTGCCCATGACGCCGCTGGAGGTGGCGCAGGTTTACCAGGTGCTGGCCGGCGGCGGCCGCCGTACCCCGCTGCGCGCCATTCTTAACGTGACCACCGGCGAGCAGAACCCGCTGGCGCGCTACCTGCCCGGCGCCGAGCAGGTGGTGGCGCCCGGTCCGGCGCACCTGCTGCGCTTTGCGCTGGAGGAGTCGGTGCGCAGCGGCACCGCCCGCACCCTCGGCCGCACCTTCACCGCCCCGGCCCACTTGGCCGGCAAAACCGGCACCACCGATGACTACCGCGACAGTTGGTTCGCCGGCTTCAGCGGCGGCCTGCTGGCCATCGTGTGGGTCGGCCGCGACGACAACAAGCCCACCGGCCTCAGCGGCGCCGGCGGCGCCATGCGCGTGTGGGCGCGCTTGATGCAAGGCCTGCAATCGGCCGCCCCGGCGGTGCGCGCCCCGGCCGCCATGGAAACCGCCCTGATCGACCCGGCCAGCGGCCTGCGCGCCGACCGCAACTGCCCCGGCGCCCTCACCCTGCCTTTCCTCCCCGGCTCGGCGCCCACCGCCGACGCCCCCTGCGCGGCCAAAGCGCAACCACAAAAATCACGTGTGCCAAAATGGCTGCGGAGAATTTTCGGGCAGGAGTGAGGGCGGGGTCGCCGTTTTCGACGTCGGAGTCACCACTTTCGACATCCACGTCACCGCTGCCGGCAAAATAACCTCCGCCGATGGCGTTCATACTGGCAGCGTCTTTACCTTGTTCCGGCGGGCGGCCCGGATAAGTTTCTCATCCAGCGTCGCCAGCGGAATTTCACGTTGCATGGCCAGATCCAGGTAAGCGGCGTCGTACGTTGTCAGCGATTCGACACGGGCGAGATTCAGAACTTCATTCAACGCGCGGCTGCTGCGGGTGTCGGTGGTGATGAGCACCTTGATGTTTTCCAGCGTGGCTGTGAGTTGTGCGGCGGTTATGAAGCCGCGTCTTTCGGCCCGCACCAGCACATTGCCAAGTTCCCAATGCCAAAGAGCGGGGACCAGCGCGCCGTTGTCATGCAGTTGTTCAAGCAGCCGGTCTGTTTCCGCGCTGGCCTGATTCTTGACAAACCAGCACACGGCGACGGAACAGTCCAGAACAAACACGTTTACCGGCGCCCTTCGTCACGCAGGGATTTCCAGTCTTCATCAAATGTAATTTCTTTGCGCAGCGCAAGCAGCCGCTTGATGGCCGCGCGAAGCACCCCGGGATGCCGCGCCTGCAACTCCCGGAGCACGTCCGGGCCGGGGGTGACTTCACGGCCGTGAAGTTTCAAGTGGCCCTGCCGAAGGATGCGAATTTCCAACTTCCGGCGGCCGTTCATGTGGTAACGCCCCTGCCAGCCCGGGGTGCGCTTGCGGGGAAGTTCGGCCCAATCGCCGGCAAGTTCAACACCGTTGTCCACAAGCATCCGCGTGAACGCAGGCTCATCAAATCCGCCATCGGCGCCACAAAATTGTCCATCCAGTTCCCGGGCAAGCCAGTCAGAACAGCGCCGCGGGTTGCCGCGCGCGGCGTACTCGTCTTTGCAGGACGGGGCGACGACAGAATGGCTTGCCGCACGTGATTTGCCGTCCTGTCCGGCGGACACCAGACGCGCAACCGCCCTGCCGTGTTCGGTGATGAGCACTTCCTCCCCCTCGCTCACTTTTTGGAGCAGTGCGGATAATTGTGTTTTCGCCTCGATTGCGCCGACTTTAATCATGATGAGCAAGTATAAAGATTGCGCGAATATTGTCAATTATGGCCGGTGCTTTCACCGGCACCATCACCGCGGGCAGGTTGACGCCTGCGGCGTCAATGCCGTAATCTCCTCCGTAGCAACAAGTTCCTTTGGAGGCCGACATCGGTCGGGTCTCCTGCGGAATACAATACTCATTCAAAGGACCGGCGACGGCCGGTCTGGGGAATACGTGGGGCATCACTCTCCAAGGGTGCTTGTTGCTTGGCCCGGCGCTTGCCGGGAAAAAGCAACAAGACAACCTTGGAGACATCAGGATGAATCCCTGCAAAGCGGCGCCGCCGGTTGCCGCCGCGCCATGGCGGTGCAACAAACTTTGCTTCGGCGACTGCCTTGCCGTGCTGGACGCCCGGCACAAGGACGGCCGCAAAGTTTGCGCCGATGAGTCGGTGGACCTGGTTTACCTTGACCCGCCGTTTAATTCCCAGGCCAAATACAACATGATTTTCGGCCGGGGCGCCGACAAGCAGGCGCAGGCCACCGCCTTCACCGACACCTGGCAGTGGGGCGGGGCCGGCACCGCCGATGTGGAGGAAATTGAAAGGGCCGCAAGCCGCCGGTCGCACCAAACCATCACCGGGCTCCACCTGGCCCTCGGCGATTCCGGAATGATGGCCTACCTCGGCTACATGGCAAAACGCCTGGAAAAAATCCGGGAAAAAATGAAGCCGACGGCGAGCATTTACCTGCACTGCGACCCGGCGGCGAGTCATTATCTTAAAATTGTCATGGACGCGATTTTCGGCGCGAAGAATTTTCGCAATGAATTGATTTGGTGCTACAAGGAGCGTGAGTTATCCAAAAAACAATGGAACAAAAAACACGACGTGATTTTGTTTTACACAAAATCCGCCCGCTATACTTTTAACTGGAAACCGGTTGCCGCCGAATACAGCGCGTATACCGTCAATAAAAAATTCAAATACACGGACAAGGACGGAAGGCGCTACCGCCTCAGGTATAAAGACGGGCGCAATGACCCGCCCGAAGAAAGCGCGGACACTTACCGGCAACATATGGATGTCGGCGTTCCGCCGCGCGACTGGATTGAGATTCCCGTTTTGAATCAGGCTTCCCGGGAACGGCTCGGATACCCCACGCAAAAACCGCTGGCGCTGCTTGAGCGCATCATTAAAGCATCCAGTAACAAAGGTGACTTGGTGCTTGATCCGTTTTGCGGCTGCGGTACCACCATCGCCGCCGCCGAAAGTCTAGGCCGGCAATGGGCCGGCATCGACATTTCCGCCGCCACCATCCGCATCGTCGCCAACGAAAGAAAAGAACTCGGCGGAAAAAGAAACTACGAAGTCTTCGGCATTCCCCACGGCATGGAGGAAGCGCGCAAACTGGCGCAGGACGACCGCCTGCAGTACGAAAACTGGGCCATCAGCACGGTGCCCGGCCTCGGCCTGAACAACAAGAAAAACGAGCGCGGCTTTGATGGCTTCGGCCATTTTCTGGAAATCACCGGCGCCGGCGGCGGCAAACCGGTCCAGCGCTCCATCACCGCCGAGGTTAAATCAAGCAAAAGCGGCGTCACCGCCAAAGAGCAGAGCCACCTGAAAACCCATGCGGAAAAAAACGGTTCCGTCATGGGCATTTTCCTCACGCTGGAGGAAGATGCGGCAACCGAAAAATGGTGCCGCGCCCAGGGCTTTTACCAAATGCCCGGCTCGCCGCGCAAATATCCGAGATTTCAAGTCTACTCCGCCGCCCGGTATTTCGCCGGTGGAAAACCCGACCTGCCCACCATGCTGCACCCGGTGACCGGGCGGGAAATGCACCAGAGCGACATGCTGGACTGAGGAAAACCCCCCGCCGCCGGTGCTACAATGGGCGCATGCGCTACCACGAAAACGTCCTCGGCTTAATCGGCGGCACGCCCCTGGTGCGCTTGAACCGGGTGGCGCCCAAAGGCGGCGCGCTGCTGCTGGCGAAGATGGAGCACTTGAATCCCGGCGGTTCGGTCAAGGACCGCATGGCGCGCAACATGGTGGAGCGGGCCGAGGAGGCCGGGCTGATTAAGCCGGGCGACACTTTGGTGGAGTCCACCTCCGGCAACACCGGCCTCGGCCTCGCCATCACCGCCGCGGTCAAAGGCTACCGCTGCGTTTGCACCATGCCGGACAAGATGAGCAAGGAGAAGATCGACATGCTCAAGGCTTTCGGCGCCGAGGTGGTGGTCACGCGCACCGACCTGGACCACGAGCATCCGGACAGTTACGTGGAGGTTGCAAAACGCATTGCGCGGGAGACGCGCGGCGGGTTTTACACCGACCAGTATTTCAACATGCACAACCCCGAAGCGCACTACCTGACAACCGGCCCGGAAATCTGGGCCGACACCGACGGCCGCATCGACGCCCTGGTCGGCGGCATCGGCACCGGCGGCACCATCTCCGGCGCCGGCAAATTCCTTAAAGAAAAAGCCGCAGCCGCCGGCCGCGAATTGGCGGTGGTCTGCCCCGACCCGGTGGGCAGCATCTACTACAACGAGTTCCACAAAAACCCGCCGCAGCCGCCCGGCATTTACCGGGTGGAGGGCATCGGCCACGACTTCATGGTCGGCACGCTGGACTTCTCGGTGGTGGACGAGGTGATGGAGGTCGGCGACCGCGACTCTTTCCTCGCCGCCCGGCGGCTGGCGCGCGAGGAGGGAATCTTTTGCGGCGGCTCCACCGGCACCGCGCTGTTCGGCGCCATCAAAGTCGCCGAGCGGCTCGGCGCGGGCAAGACGGTGGTGGTGGTGCTGCCCGACAGCGGCGACCGCTACCTCAGCAAGTGCTACGACGACGACTGGATGAAGGACATGGGCTACCTCGACGCCGCCGGCCTCCAGCAGCGCGGCACGGTGCGCGACATCATCTGCCACAAGGGCGACCGCGTGGAATTCGCCGCGCCCGGGGACACGTTAAGCCAGGTCGCCGGCCGCATGTCCAAACTCGGCATCTCGCAAATGCCGCTGCGCCACAACGGCCGCATGATGATGGTGCACGAGGTGGACCTGCTGCACAGCCTGGTGTCCGGCAAATGCAAGGCCGACGACCCGGTGGTGGACACCGCCAAAGAGTTGCACGGCGTGGTGGCGATGCACGACCCGCTGGGCCGGGTGCAGCAAGTGCTGGCCAACGACGACGTCGCGGTGGTGGTGGAGGGCGACGCCGTCGCCGGCATCATCAGCAAGATTGACCTGGTGCAGTTCCTCGCCGGCGGCGACTGAGGCGACTCAGCCCGCCGATTCTCGACTAAGGCCTAAGGCGCCAGCGTCCACTCAGCCCCGGCCGCGGCGCGCTCCATGGCGAATTCACTGCGCCGCCCGCCGTCATCCACAATGCACGTCACGCGCAGCGGATAACTCACCGCATCGCGCTCGTCAAAGTTGACGCCGCCGCTGCTGAACTGCAGATTCCGCCCGCCCGCCGCAATCCCGGGCAGCCGCCCGTCCTGCTGCATCTGAATGCAGGTGTGCACCATGCTTTCCAGTTCCTTGCCGTAGACGCTGCCGGCAAAACGCTGCTCATACTGGCACGCCGTCATGCCGATGGTGACAGCGGCGAGGGTGAGGGTGAGGACGGTGTTTTTCATCGGTATCTCCAGTTGGTTGCAGGGGCGGGGAGCATAGCACAGCCCCGCCGGCGTTCACAGCCCCAGCAGCGGCGGCAACTCGCTGAGGGTTTGCAACTCAGCGTGGGGCGGCTCGGGGAGGCGCTCGGGTTTTTGGCGGAAGCGGTTGACCCAGGCCACTTGGTAACCGAAAGCGGCGGCGCCGGCGGCGTCCCAGGCGTTGGAGGACTGGAAACTGACCGCCGCAGCCTTCACCCCGAGCCGGCGCACCGCCAGTTGGTAAACCCGCGGGTCGGGTTTGTAGACGCCGACCTCCTCCACCGACAAAACCATGTCCACCAGGCCGGCGATGCCGCAGTGCCGCACCGCCGACTCCAGCATGGCCGGCGCGCCGTTGGACAGAATCGCCGTGCTCATGCCGGCATCCTTCAGCACGCCCAGCACCGCCGGCACTTCGCCGTAGCAGTCCAGAATCCGGTAGGCGCCGAGCAGGTCGTCGCGCAGGGCGCCGTCGTCCACACCGTGCACATCCAGCGCGTAGTCCAGCGCATCGGCGGTCACTTGCATGAAGTCGCGGTGCCGCCCCATCAGGCTGCGCAGCCAGGTGTACTCCAGTTGCCTGGCGCGCCACAATGCCGACACGGCATCGGCGTCACCGCCGAGCCGCTTTGCATGGCGCGCCACCGCCGAGTGCACATCAAACAACGTGCCGTAGGCGTCGAAGACGCACGCCGAGATGCCGGTGAACATTGCTCAGCCGCCGGGCGGCGGGATGGAATAGGTGGAGGTGATGTGCGCCACCATGCCGCCGCTGCCGTCGCCGTCACTGTAGACTTTGACTTCGCCGACCACCAGCCGTTTGCCTTTTTTGATGAGCGCGGCGCGGGCGGTGAGGTCGCCGGGCGGCGGGCGTTTGAGAAAGTTCACGTTCAAACTGGTGGTCACCGCCAGGTCCACCCGCCCGATGCTGCTCAGCACCGCCGCATACATGGCGTAATCGCCGAGTCCCATGATCAGCGGCCCGCTGACCGTGCCGCCGGGGCGCAAAGCGGCGCGGTCGCAGGCGGCGCGCACCACGGCGTAGCCGTCCTCCAGATGCTCCACGCTGAATCCCTGGTTCACCGCCCACAGAATTTCGGCGCGGGTGAGCTCCATCATTTCCTCCACGGTGATTTTTGCCGGGCCGCGCGCAGTCATCACCGCCGATTATAACCCGCCGCCGCCGCT
>JAPPPZ010000159.1 GCA_028817275.1 Gammaproteobacteria bacterium | reverse complement strand
CCGGCCCCTGGACCGCCGGCGACCCCGGCAGCGCCACCTTCACCATCCGCGCCAATGACGGCTATGTCGCCCCGGTCGCGCCCGGCCCGGTTGCCGATGACCCGGCCGCGCGGGCCGAGCGGCTGGAAGCACCGGTGGCGGCAGTGGCGCGGGGAGTCGGTTTGCTGGCGGCGGAAGCCATCACCCAGCGAGTCGCCGGCGCCGGCCGCCCCGGCCTCTGGGCCAGCAGCGGGTATGTCTCCGCCGACGGTGAACACGAAGGCATCACCTACGACGGCAACACCACCGCCCTGCACCTCGGCTTCGACACCAAGTGGCGCGACGGCCTGCTCGGCATCGCCATCGCCCACAGCAACGGCGACATGGATTTCAACAACACCGACAATCTGGAAACCACCGTCACCAGCGTGCATCCCTACACAGTGCGCCAGTTCAACAACTCCCGCCTCTGGACCACCATCGGCTACGGCACCGGCGACGCCGAGTTAAAGGAGCCGGGCAGCACCATCAAAACCGACGTCAAAGTGCTGACCGGCGCCTTCGGCATAACGCACGTGCAGAGCGACCTGCTCACCGCAACCATTGGCACCTTGTTCAGCCGCGCCAGGTTGGATTCCGCCACTGGCGATAACAAAACCCTGCCCGCAGTCACCGTTTCCACATTGCGAGTGACCGCCGGCGCCGAGGCCGGCTGGAGTCACGGCGATTGGCGCCCATTTTTAACCGTAAACCTCCGCCACGACGCCGGCGATGGTGAGGATGGCGGCGCAGCCGACCTCGGCGGCGGCGTAGAGTGGCAAAAGGGCAGCGCACACGTCCGCTTGGAAGGCGCCGGCCACGTGCAGGGCACCGGCCCCGACGAAAACCGCCTCAGCCTCACCGCGCAAAAAACCGCTGGCCGACTCAATCTCGGCTTAACCGTCACCGCCGATAACGGAGTCGACACCGCCAGCCTCCTCACCGGCGAGTGGCGCTTTTGAAACGCCGGCGGCGGGGGCGCGGGTGTTATACTCGGCGCGATGAACGCCAGTTACCTGTCGCCGGACAACGCCATTTATCTTGAGGACTGGGCGGCGCGCGCCGGGGCCGATGATGTGGCCGCCGCGCTGGACGGCACCGGGACCGCCCCGGCGCGCAAGCAGGAGGCGGTGCAGGCGCTGGTGGCGTCCTACCGCAACCGCGGCCACCTGATTGCCTCCCTCGACCCGCTGGGCCTGACGCCGAAGCCGGCGGTGGCGGAACTGGAACTGGGCGACCTGGCCGGCGATCTGGAGACGGTTTTTCCCAGCGGCCTCACCGCCGGCAGGCGGATGAAACTGGCCGACATTCTCAGAATTCTGCACGGCGCCTACAGCGGCCCGGTGGGCGTGGAATATTTTCACCTGACCGAGATGGACGAGGTGCAGTGGTTGCGCGAGCGGCTGGAGACCGACCCGGTGCGGCCGCCGCTGGCGGACGGCGAGCGCCGGCACATTCTGCAGCGCATCACCGCGGCCGAGGGCATTGAGCGTTACCTGCACTCCAAATACACCGGGCAGAAACGTTTTTCGCTGGAGGGCGGCGAGTGCCTGATTCCCATGCTGAGCGACCTGGTGCAGCACTGCGGCGCGGCCGGGGCGAAGGAGGTGGTGATTGGCATGGCGCACCGCGGGCGGCTCAATGTGCTGGTGAACATTTTGGGCAAGGCGCCGGGCGAATTGTTTGAGGAATTTGAGGGCCGCCACGGCGAGGACGGCGGCGGCGGCTTCAGCACCGGCGATGTCAAATACCACCAGGGATTTTCTTCCGACATCATGACGCCGGGCGGGCCGGTGCATCTGGCGCTGTCGTTCAACCCGTCGCATCTGGAAATCATCAACCCGGTGGTGCAGGGCTCGGTGCGCGCGCGCCAGCACCGGCGCGGCGACCGCAAGCACGAGATGGTGATTCCGCTGCTGATCCACGGCGACGCCGCTTTCGCCGGCCAGGGTGTGGTGATGGAAACGCTGAACATGTCGGCGGCGCGCGGCTTCGCCAACGGCGGCACCGTGCACATCATTGTCAACAACCAAATCGGTTTTACCACCAGCAATCCGCTGGACGCGCGCTCCACTTTGTACTGCACCGAAGTGGCCAAACTTGTGCAGGCGCCCATTTTCCATGTCAACGGCGATGATCCGGATGCGGCGATCTTCGTCACCCGCCTCGCGCTGGACTACCGCATGGAATTCAACAAGGACGTGGTCATCGACCTGGTGTGCTACCGCCGCCACGGCCACAACGAGGCCGACGAGCCGGCGGTGACGCAGCCGGTGATGTACCAGACCATCAAAAAACACCCGCCGCCGCGCGAGGTGTACGCGGCGCGGCTGATCGGGGACAAAGCGCTCGGCGAAAAAGACGCGCAGGCCATGGTGGACAACTACCGCGCCTCGCTGGAGCAGGGCAAGGTGGTGGCCGGGCAGATGATTGACATCGGCAAGGTGGCGCTGATGGTGGACTGGAAACCGTACCTGAACACCGAATGGGACATGCCGGCGGCGACCGCCGTTGCGCCCGGGCGCATCGCCGACTTGCATGCGCGCATGCGCAAACTGCCCGACGGCTTCCGCCTGCACCCGCGCATTGAAAAAATCATGGCCGAGCGCGACCGCATGGCGGCCGGCGCGGCGCCGCTGGACTGGGGCTTTGCCGAAAACATGGCCTACGCATCGCTGGTGGACGAGGGCCACCAGGTGCGGCTGTCGGGGCAGGATTCCGGGCGCGGCACGTTCTTCCACCGCCACGCCGTCTTGCACAACCAGAACAACCGTGAAGTGCACATTCCGCTGCAGCACATCGCCGATGCGCGGCAGGTGACGGTGATTAACTCGCTGCTGTCGGAGGAGGCGGTGCTGGGTTTTGAGTACGGCTACAGCACCACCGAGCCGCGCTGCCTGGTCATTTGGGAGGCGCAGTTCGGCGACTTCGCCAACGGCGCGCAGGTGGTTATCGACCAGTTCATCAGCAGCGGCGAGGCCAAGTGGGGGCGGCTGTCGGGGCTGTGCATGCTGCTGCCGCACGGCTACGAAGGCCAGGGTCCGGAGCATTCCTCGGCGCGGCTTGAGCGCTACCTGCAACTGTGTGCGCGGCACAACATGCAGGTGTGCGTGCCGAGCACCCCGGCGCAGATGTTCCACATGCTGCGCCGCCAGGCGGTGCGCCCGTACCGCCGGCCGCTGGTGGTGATGTCGCCGAAGAGTCTGCTGCGCCACAAACTTTCAGTGTCCACCCTGGACGACCTCGCCGGCGGCGGCTTCCACACCGTGATCGACGACCAGTTGGCCCACGACCCCAGGCACATCAGCCGCGTGGTGCTGTGCACCGGCAAGGTGTATTTCGATCTGGTGCAGCGCCGCGACGAGCGCTGCCTGCTGGATGTGGCCATCGTGCGCGTGGAGCAGTTGTATCCGTTTCCGGTCAAGGAGTTGACCCGCGCCATCATGCGCTACCCCAACGCCGGCGAAATTATCTGGTGCCAGGAGGAGCCGCAAAACCAGGGCGCGTGGTACCAGACCCGCCACCACCTGCGCAATTGCATGGTCTCGCACCAGACCCTGGGCTACGCCGGCCGCGACGGTTTGCCATCGCCGGCGGTGGGGTTTTATGCATTGCATCTGGAGCAGCAGGACAAACTGGTGGACGACGCCCTCACCACCGAGCCGGAAATGCTGGCGGTCAACGCCTGAGGAGCGCGCGCGGTGAGCATTGAGATTAAAGTCCCGCAGTTGCCCGAGTCGGTGAGCGACGCGGTGGTCGCCGGCTGGCACAAAAAGGCCGGCGAATCCATCCGCCGCGAGGAAGTGCTGGTGGAACTGGAGACCGAAAAGGTGGTGCTGGAAGTGCCGGCGCCGGAGAGCGGCGTGGTGGACAAGATTCTGCAGGCCGAAGGCGCCACCGTCACCGCCGGCGAGGTGCTGGCGGTGCTGACGCCGGGGGAGGCTGCGGCGGATGCCGGAAGTGACGGTGCGGCCGGCGAAAATGGCGGCGGCGAGTCCGAAGATGACGGTGCGGACGGTGAAAACGGTGCACCCGAGTCCGAAAACGACGGTGCCGGGGCCAAAGACGACGGTGCCGACAGCGCGGATGCCGCCGCCCTTTCCCCGGCGGTGCGCCGTCTGCTAAGCGGGCACAACATCAATCCCGCCGCCATCCCCGGCAGCGGCAAAGGCGGGCGCATTCTTAAAGGGGACGTGCTGCGTTATTTTCAGGAACAGGCGGCGCCGGAGGAGAAAAAAACCCCGCCGCCAGCGTCACCGTCCTCACCGCCGGCGGCGGCGTCGCGCAATGAGCGCCGCGAAACCATGAGCCGCATTCGCCGCACCATTGCGCGGCGGCTGCTTGAGTCGCAGCAGAGCGCGGCCATCCTCACCACCTTCAACGAAGTCAACATGCGCGCGGTGCTGGAGTTGCGCGCGCGCCATAAAGAATCGTTTGAAAAACGCCATGGCGCGCGCCTCGGCTTCATGTCGTTTTTTGTCAAAGCCTGCGCGGCCGGCCTGCAAAAGTTTCCGGTGGTCAACGCGGCGGTGGACGGCGACGACATCATTTACCACAACTACTGCGACATCGGCATCGCCGTGTCCTCCCCGCGCGGTTTGGTGGTG
>JAPPPZ010000064.1:2470-11389 GCA_028817275.1 Gammaproteobacteria bacterium | reverse complement strand
ACCGCCTGGGATTTTTACATCGGCGGCTACCAGCCCGCGCAAAAATACCTCAAAGACCGCAAAGGCCGCACCCTGACCTGGGATGAAATCCGCCACTACCAGAAAATCATCGCCGCACTGGGGGAGACGGCAAAGGCGATGGAGAAAATTGACAAGGTTGCATAACACCGTGCGGATGCAACCCGCAAATTTTCGCTCCCGGCCGCCACTGTGCTACAGTCCCCGCCCCCGCCACCACCGAGGCCCGGCCATGAATCCCGGAAAAGTCGTCTTCGCCTTCTTCATTCTCCTCGCCATGACCCTCAACTTCGCGTTCTTCATCGGCGCGCCGGAGGATCCCGGGCAGCACAATGTTTACCTTCTGTTCGCCGCCATCACCGTCGGCATCATCGCCACCATTCTTAAATTCGGCGAGCGCAGCCAACTGGGCGCGGTGCTGCTGGCGACGAGTTTGGTCGCCGACCTGCAACTCATCGCCGCCGCGCTGGTGTGGGCCACCGCCACATTCGGCGGCGCCGGCCTCAGCGCGGAAACCATGTCGCTGATTGTGGCCCTGTCCGGCGGCGGCCTGCTGGCCAATCTGGTGTCGGTGATTCTGCTTACCGCGGAAACCATCATGTCGCGCCGCTGAGCCGCCGCCGCATGCGCACCGCAATGCTGCGCCGCAAAAATTCCATTCTGTTTCATGTCATCCGGCGCATGCGCCTGCCGCTGGTCACGCTGGTGTGCGTGTATGCGGTGGCGGTGGCGGGCTTCACCCTCATTCCCGGCCGCGGGCCCGACGGCGAGCCGCTGCGCATGAGTTTTTTTCATGCGTTTTATTTTGTCAGTTTCATGGGCTCCACCATCGGCTTCGGCGAGATTCCCCATCCGTTCACCGACAGCCAGCGGTTGTGGACGGTGTTCACCATTTACACCTCGGTCATCTCGTGGCTGTATGCCATCGGCACGTTGATTGCGCTGATGCGCGAGCCGGGCCTGCTGCGCGATTTGACGCTGCGCCGTTTTGAACGCCATGTGCGGCTGCTGCGCAACGATTTTTTTCTGGTCTGCGGCTACGACAGCACCGAGGAGTTGCTGGTGGAGTCGCTGGCGCGCCAGCGAATCCAGTGCGTGGTGGTGGAGCGCGCGGCGCACCGCGTCGGCGATTTGGAAACCAGCAATTTGCCGCTGCACGTGCCGGGCATCTGCGCCGACCCCACCGATGCCGCCACCCTGCAAAGCGCCGGCCTCGGCCACCGCCACTGCCGCGGATTAATTTCGCTGGACTCCGACGACCAGGTGAACCTGAAAATCGCCGTCACCAGCAAACTGCTGAGCCCGCAGGTGACGGTGATTTGCGCGGCGCGCAATGCTGGCACCGAAAAAAACATGGCCTCCTTCGGCACCGACGTGATTCTCGATCCCTTTGCGATTTTCGCCCGCCAGTTGCGCACCCTGGTCAGCCGCCCCCACCTTTACCAACTGGAAAAGTGGTTCACCGCCGCCCCCGGCGCGCCGCTGTGCGGCCTGCCCCATCCGCCGCCGGGCGCCGGCGGAAGATGGGTTTTGTGCGGCTTCGGGCGCTACGGCCAGGCGCTGCACGCCGCCCTGCGCGAACTCGGCGGCGAAGTCACGGTGGTGGCCATGAACCCGGCCAACCGCCCGCCGCCGCAGGCCGTTTTCGGCCGCGGCACCGAGGCGGTGACTCTGCGCGAGGCCGAGGTGGAACACGCCGACGGCCTTATCGCCGGCACCGACGACGACACCAACAACCTGTCCATCCTCATGACCGCGCGCGACTTGAACCCGAAACTTTTTCTCATCGGCCGCCAGAACAAACCGGCCAACACCGCCCTGTTTGCCGCCGCCAAACTTAACCTGGTCAACCATTACAGCGAGGCTTTGGCCGACGACGTCATGGCCTCGCTGACGGCGCCGCTGGCCCGGGATTTTTTGCATCTTCTGCCGCAGGCCGCGGAACACACGCTGGAACAATTTGCCTCCAAGGTGCGCAAACTGTGCCGCGGCGTGACCCCGGCGGTGTGGCGCATGGAAGTGGCGCGCGGCGGCGCCATCACCGGCCTGCATCCGGCGGCGCGCGACGGCCGGCCGCGGTGCATCGCTTTGCTGCTGGCGCGCGGCACTGAGCGAATTCTGCTGCCCGACGGGCAAACCGCCACCGCGCCCGGCGACTCTGTCCTGTTTTGCGGCACCCAGGCCGACCGCTTCCGCATGCGCTTCGCCGCCGGCGAGGGCCGGCGCGCTTAACTCGGCAACTTTCGGATTGCAACCGCGCTGCCGCGCCGCCACCATCCATTGCATGAACGCAAACAACGACTACGCGCGCATCGCCCGCGCCATTCAATACCTGGACCGCCATGCGGAGCGCCAGCCCGGCCTGCGGGAACTGTCGGCCGCGCTGCATCTCAGCGAGTTTCACTTGCAGCGCCTGTTCCTGCGCTGGGCCGGCATCAGCCCCAAGCGTTTTCTGCAGGCGCTCACCGGCCGCCGCGCCGCCGAGTTGCTGCATGGCGGCGCCAGCGTCGCGAACGCCGCCCTGGACTGCGGACTCTCCGGCACCAGCCGGCTGCACGACCTCATGGTCAACCTCCACGCCATGACCCCGGCGCAGTTCAAGAGCGGCGGCGCCGGCCTCACCATCCGCTACGGTGTGCACCAGACCCGGTTCGGCGCCGCCCTGGCCGCCGCCACCGAGCGCGGCATCTGCATGCTCCAGTTCACCACCGCCGGCGGCGACCCCGGCGCGCGCATCACCGCCCGCTGGCCGGCCGCCACCGTCCGCCGCGACCCGGCCGCCACCCGCGCCGCCATGGCCACGGTGTTTGGCCGCGGCTGGCCTGAGAACCGCCGCCCGGTCGCCCTGCACGTCGGCGGCAGCAACTTCCAACTGCAGGTATGGCGCGCGCTGCTGCAGATTCCCCCGGCCACTTGCGCCACCTACGCCGGGGTCGCCGCCGCCATCGGCCGCCCCACCGCCGCCCGCGCCGCCGCCACCGCCATCGCCGGCAACCCGGTGGCCTGGGTCATCCCCTGCCACCGCGTCATCCGCGGCACCGGGGTGGTGGGCAACTACCGCTGGGGCGCCGAGCGCAAGCGGGCGATGCTGACCTGGGAACGGTGCATGCAGCGGCGGGATGCCGCTTGACGGCGGGTGGGCGGCGGGCGCATACTGGCGGAAACCAACCGAGGTGCCCCGTTATGAGCAACAACATTTTAATCGGCGTGGACGGCAGCGACAGCAGTTCGCGCGCCATGGATTTTGCCGCGACGCTGTGCCAGGAGACCGGTGCTTCGCTGCTGGTGGCGTACATTATTGAGTGGTCGCCGTTCACCTTTAACACGCCGGAAGAAAACGAGGCGCGCCACCGCCGGCGCGAAGAGGAACTGGCGCGCGCGCAGGCCGGGGTGCTTGACCCGCTGCTGGCGAAACTGGAAAAACGCGGCGTGGAAGCGCGCGGCATGGTGCGCCACGGCAAACCGGTGGTGGCGCTGGCGCAAATCGCCGAGGATGAACATGTGGCGCAAAT
This sequence comes from Gammaproteobacteria bacterium, assembly GCA_028817275.1. Lineage (GTDB taxonomy): Bacteria > Pseudomonadota > Gammaproteobacteria > Arenicellales > Spongiicolonaceae > Spongiicolonus > Spongiicolonus versatilis. Next base: position 7,859 of record JAPPPZ010000064.1, on the reverse strand, counting down.
TGTGGTCGGCCGCCGCGGCGAGTCGCACATCGGCGGCCTGCTGTTCGGCAGCCTGACCGGCGGCCTGCTGCAAGTGGCGCCGGTGCCGGTCACCGTGGTGCCCTGAAACAAAAACAACACAGAGAGAGGTTTCCCATGAACATTCGCCGCATCAGGCGCGCTGCCAGCATCACCCTCACCGCCGCCGCCCTCACCCTCACCCTCGCCGCCGCCCCGGCCGCGGCCCAGAATGAGCGCGTGCTGAGCGAAACGCAGGCGTGGATCAAGGGCATTGAACGCCCCGACCATCTCGGCTACCGCGACTGGGTGTCCGGCATTCAGCCGCCGGAGGAGGCCGCGGCGCCGCCGCAGAAAACCGGCATTGACGCGGCGGTGGACCTGGTGATGACGCCGGTTAACCGGGTTTTATACAACGCGGTGTTTTACGAAGTGCCGTTCTTCGGCGCGCAGGTTAAGTTGGTGGTCGCCTGGCTGGTGATTGGCGCGATTTTCTGCACGGTGTATTTCGGCTTCATCAACCTGCGCGGTTTTGCGCAGGGTTTGCGGCTGGTGCGCGGCGATTATTCCGACCCCAACGACGCCGGCGAAGTGTCGCATTTTCAGGCGCTGGCCACGGCGCTGTCCGGCACCGTCGGCGTCGGCAACATCGGCGCGGTGCCGGTGCTGATTGTGCTCGGCGGACCGGGCGCGGTGTTCTGGATGATTGTCGCCGGCCTCCTCGGCATGGCGACCAAGTTCGTGGAATGCACGTTGGGCGTCAAATACCGCAACGAAAACCCCGACGGTTCGGTCAGCGGCGGGCCCATGTACGCGCTGAAAAAAGGCCTCGCCGAATTGAACAAGCCCGGCCTGGGGCGCGCGCTGGCGATGCTGTTTGCGGTGTCGGTGGTGTTCGGCTGCCTCGGCGCCGGCAACATGTTCCAGGCCAACCAGGCCTATTCGCAGTTCGTCAACGTGACCGGCGGCGCCGACAGTTTCTTCGCCGGCAAAGGCTGGCTGTTCGGGCTGCTGCTGGCCGTGGTGGTGGGCGTGGTGATTATCGGCGGCATCAAAAGCATCGCCCGGGTCACCGAGAAAGTGGTGCCGCTCATGGCGGTGCTGTACCTGCTCGGCGCGCTCATCGTGCTGGCGGTGAACATTGACAAAATCCCGGCCGCCGTCGCCGCCATCTTTGTCGGCGCCTTCACCCCCGGCGGCGTCGCCGGCGGCTTTATCGGCGTCCTGATTCTCGGCTTCCAGCGCGCCGCCTTCTCCAACGAGGCCGGCCTCGGCTCGGCGGCCATCGCCCACTCGGCGGTGCGCACCAAGGAGCCCGTCACCGAGGGGCTGGTGTCGCTGCTGGAGCCGTTCATCGACACCGTGGTCATCTGCACCATCACCGCCCTGGTCATCCTGACCACCGTCTACGGCGACCCCGGCGTGGCCCAGTTGGCCGGCGTGCAACTGACCTCGGAGGCCATGGCGCGCACCGTGGGGTGGTTCCCGACGCCGCTGGCTTTCGCCGTGGTGCTGTTCGCCTTTTCCACCATGATCTCGTGGGCCTACTACGGACTCAAAGGCTGGACCTACATGTTCGGCGAGTCGCGCCACTCGGACGTGGTGTTCAAGGTGATCTTCTGCCTGTTCGTCATCATCGGCTGCACCATTCCGCTGTCGTCGGTGCTGGATTTTTCGGACGCCATGATTTTCCTCATGTGCATCCCGAACATTCTCGGCATTTATTTCCTCGCCCCCATCGTCAAGCGCGAGATGAAGTCGTACTTCGCGCGCGTCGAATCCGGCGAGATTAAAAACTACCGCAAACTGCGCCGCCAGAAAGCCGCATGACGCGCGCCAAGGCGGCCTTTGACTGGCGGGACCCGCTCCTCCTCGAACCGTTGCTGTCCGGGGAGGAGCGCATGGTCCGCGACAGCGCGGCGCGCTACTGCCGCGAAAGCCTGCAGCCGCGCATCGTCACCGCCAACCGTGAACAAAAATTCGACCGCGCCATCCTGCGCGAGATGGGCCAACTGGGATTCCTCGGCTGCACCCTGCACGGCCACGGCTGCGCCGGGCTGGGCCACACCGGCTACGGCCTCATCGCCCGCGAGGTGGAGCGCGTGGACAGCGGCTACCGCTCGGCGCTCAGTGTGCAGTCCAGTTTGGTGATGTTTCCCATCCACGCCTACGGCAGCGACGCGCAGCGCGAAAAATTTCTGCCGCGCCTGGCGGCCGGCGAGTTGGTCGGCTGTTTCGGCCTCACCGAGCCCGGCCACGGTTCCGACGCCGCCGGCATGGCCGCGCGCGCCGAGCCGCTGCCCGGCGGTGAGGGCGGGGGTTATGCGCTCAGCGGCGCAAAAACCTGGATTACCAACGCGCCCATCGCCGACGTGTTCGTGGTGTGGGCCAAACTGCGCGGCAAAATCACCGGCTTCATTCTGGAGCGCGGCATGCCCGGCCTCAGCACGCCGCCCATGCCCGGCAAGTTTTCGCTGCGCGCCTCCAGCACCGGGCAAATCGTCATGGACCGGGTGAAGGTGCCGGCGGACAGCAAACTCCCCGCCACCGCCGCCGCCGGCATCAAGGCGCCGCTGTCGTGCCTGAACCGCGCGCGGCTCGGCATCTGCTGGGGCGCCATGGGCGCGGCCGAGTTCTGCTGGCACGCGGCGCGCGATTACGTGCTCGGGCGCAAACAATTCGGCCGCCCGCTGGCCGCGGCGCAGTTGGTGCAGAAAAAACTGGCCGACATGCAAACCGAAATCACCCTCGGCCTGCACGCCGCGCTGCGCCTGTCGCGGCTGTTTGACGACGGCGCCGCCGCGCCCGAGGCGGTCTCGCTGCTGAAGCGCAACAACTGCGGCAAGGCGCTGGCCATCGCCCGTGCGGCGCGCGACATGCACGGCGCCAACGGCGTCGCCGACGAGTATCATGTCATCCGCCACATGCTTAATCTGGAGGCGGTCAACACCTACGAAGGCACCGCCGACATCCACGCCCTCATCCTCGGCCGCGCGCAGACCGGCATCGCCGCTTTCGCCGCCTGAACCACCGTTTTGCAACCCGGAGTCACCATTATGCAACTCAAAGACACCACCCTTTTGCAACAGCACTGTTACGTGGGCGGCGGCTGGCGCGGTGCAGCCAGCGGCGCGACGGTGGACGTCACCAATCCCGCCGACGGCAGCGTGCTATGCAGCGTTCCCCGCATGGCCGCCGCCGATGCCGCGGGTGCAACCGCCGCCGCGGCCGATGCCTTCCCGGCCTGGCGCGGCCAAACCGCCGCCCACCGCGCCGGCATTCTGCGCCGCTGGTTCAATCTAATGATGGAAAACCAGGACGACCTCGCCGCACTCATGACCGCCGAGCAGGGCAAACCGCTGGCCGAGGCCAAAGGCGAGATCGCCTACGCCGCCTCGTTCCTCGAGTGGTTCGCCGAAGAGGGCAAGCGCGTCTACGGCGAGACCATCCCGCCGCACCAGCCGGACAAGCGCATCGTCGTCCTGCGCCAGCCGGTGGGCGTCACCGCCGCCATCACGCCGTGGAATTTTCCGGCGGCGATGATTACCCGCAAGGCCGCCCCGGCCCTGGCCGCCGGCTGCACCATGGTGGTCAAGCCGGCCAGCCAGACGCCGCTGTCGGCCCTGGCCCTGGCCGTTTTGGCCGAGCGCGCCGGGGTGCCGGGCGGCGTTTTCAACGTGCTCACCGGCGGCGGGCGCGAGGTGGGCGGCGCGCTGGCGGAGGACGGCACGGTGCGCAAACTCACCTTCACCGGCAGCACCGAGGTGGGCAAGGAGTTGATGGCGCGGTGCGCCGGCAACGTGAAAAAAATCTCGCTGGAACTGGGCGGCAACGCGCCGTTCATTGTTTTTGACGACGCCGATTTGGCGGCCGCGGTGGACGGCGCCATGCTGTGCAAATTCCGCAACACCGGCCAGACCTGCGTGTGCGCCAACCGCATTTATGTGCAGGACGGCGTGTACGAAAAATTCGCCGCCGCCCTCGCCGAGCGCGCCGCCGCGCTTAAAGTCGGCGACGGCTTCACCGCCGGCGTCGCCCAGGGGCCGCTCATTGACGAGGCGGCATTGGCCAAAGTGGAGGAGCATGTCGCCGACGCCACCGGGCGCGGCGCGGCCCTGCTGACCGGCGGCGCGCGCCATGAACTGGGCGGCACCTTTTACCAGCCGACGGTGCTGGGCGGCGTCACCAGCGGCATGAAAATCGCCGGCGAGGAGACGTTCGGGCCGGTGGCGCCGCTGTTTCGCTTCCGCGACGAGGCCGAGGCGCTGGCGCTGGCCAACGACACGCCGTTCGGCCTCGCCGCCTATTTTTACAGCCGCGACCTGGGGCGGGTGTGGCGCGTCGCCGAAGGGCTGGAGTCCGGCATCGTCGGCATCAACACCGGCATCATCTCCACCGAAGTCGCGCCCTTCGGCGGGGTCAAGGAATCCGGCATCGGCCGCGAAGGCTCGCGCCACGGCATGGACGAGTTTCTGGAAGTAAAATACCTGTGCATGGGCATCGGGGCTTAACCCAATGATGGCGCATGTCATCAACTTCATCCGCGGCGGGCTGTTTGATTTCCTGCGCGTGCTGGCCGCGGGCGGCGCGATTTGGCTTGCCGCCTGGCACTACGACCGCCAGCTGCTGAGCACGGTGGCGACCATCGTCTGCCTCGTCGGCTTTCTCAGCATGACGCTGTGCATCATGCTGGAAAACTACGTGGAGAAAAAAACCCGCGTGCTGGAAATCTTAAAATACCTTGCCGAGCGCGACGGCGACCACCAACTGGCCTCCCTGCTCGGCAGCGTCAGCCACACCCGGTGGTTCGCCGTGGTGTGCACCGCGGTGTGCACGGTGCTGGCGGCGCAACTCGGCAAACTGGAGGTGGAGGGCAACGTCGCGCTGCAGTTCGTCTTCCTGATGATTATCACCGTCGGGCTGATTAACATCGTCACCACCTACCTGCTGCTGAAACTCATCAACTCCAAACTCCGCCTGGCGCGCAAGTGGAGCAAAAAAGACGACTGACCCCGCGCGCTTTCGCCCCCACCCCCACCGCCGCCCCCGGAGGACGCCATCCATGAACGACGCCAATCTCGCTTCCGCGGACCACACGCCGCCCCTCAAAAACGCCATTCCCCTCGGCCTGCAGCACGTGCTGGCCATGTTCGCCGGCAACATCACCGTGCCCATCATCATCGCCGGCGTGGTGGGCGCAACGCCGGAAGAGAAAGTTTTTCTCATCCAGGTCGCCCTGTTTATCGCCGGCGTCGCCACCCTCATCCAGACCATCGGCGTCGGCCCCCTCGGCGCGCGCCTGCCGGTGATGCAGGGCACCAGTTTCGGCTTCCTGCCGGTGATTATTCCGCTGGCCAAAACCTTCGGCATCAAGGCGGTGCTGGGCGGCGCG
>JAPPPZ010000064.1:0-1744 GCA_028817275.1 Gammaproteobacteria bacterium | reverse complement strand
GGCGGCGCGGCCATTGTCATGTTCGGCGTGATGGCCGCGGCCGGACTCAAACTCATCGCCCGCGCCGAATTGAACCGCCGCAGCATGCTCATTATCGGCGTCTGCCTGAGCGCCGGCATCGCGCTGCCGCTGGTGCCCGCCTTCACCGCCCACATGCAGGCCGATGTGGCGGTGCTGGTGTCGTCGGGGCTGGTGCCGGCCGCGCTGCTGGCGCTGCTGCTCAACTGGATACTGCCTGAGCGCGGGGCATGACCATCGGCCCCGGGCTGCAGGCCGCGCTGCTCAGACTGCGCGGCAACAAAATTTTTGAATGGGGCACCATCAGCGTCATTCTGCTGTCATCGCTCAGCGTCGGCGCCAAGACCTACGCCATCGCCCCGGCCCTCACCCTCGCCCTGGCCGTGCTGGATGCGGCGGTGTCGGTTTACTTCGTGCTGGAGATTGCCGTCCGCATGGGCGCCGAAGAGCGCCTGCGCGATTTTTTCAGAAGCGGCTGGAACAATTTTGACGCGCTGATTGTCGTCGCCAGTTTAATTCCGCTGGACGATTCCGAATACGTCCTGCTCGCCCGCCTGCTGCGCCTGTTCCGGGTGATGCGGCTGATTGTTTTCATCCCCCAGTTGCGCGCCCTGGTGGCCGCCCTGCTGCGCGCCATCCCCCGCATCGGCTACGTCGCGCTCATGATGTTCGTCATTTTCTACATCTACGCCGCCCTCGGCTCGCTGCTGTTCGCCCCCATCAACAACACCCTGTGGGGCAACATCGGCATCGCCATGATCACCCTGTTCCGCGTCGCCACCCTGGAGGACTGGACCGACGTCATGTACGAAACCATGGAAGTCTACCCGCTGAGCTGGACCTTCTACCTCAGTTTCATCTTCCTCAACGCCTTCGTCTTCCTCAACATGATGATCGGCGTGATTATTCAGGTCATGCACGAGGAGCAGCCCGCCCCCCCGCCCCCCAGGCCCTGGCAGCGGCGGAGTTTGTGGCTGCGGTGAATCAACCCCGGCCAGCGGCGGCTTCAGGGATACGGCGGCATTTCCCCCGGCGGGCGGGTTTTGAACCAGCGCAAAGTCCACATGTACTGCTCCGGCGCGGTGCGGATGGTTTTTTCCAGGGCGCGGTTCATGCGGGCGGCGTTTTCGGTTTCGTCGTCGCCGGGGAAATTTTGCAGCGCATCGTGGACGGTTAACTCGTAACTGCCGTCCGCCGCGAGGCGGGCAAACACCGGCACCACCAGCGCATCGGCCAGGCGCGCCATGCGGCCGAGGGTGGGCAGGGTTGCGGCGGGGACCGAAAAAAACGGCACGAACACCGACTGCTCGGCGCCGAAATCCTCGTCCGGAATATAGTAGGCGAACCTGCACTCCGGCGCGCGCAAGGTGCGCACCAGGCGCGCCAGGCCCTGCTCGCGCGGCACCAGTTGCGCGCCGTGGCGCTGGCGGCCGCGGCACACCGCCCAGTTGAGCAGGGGGTTTTTCAGCGGCTTCATCATGCCCACCGTCAGGCCGATGCGCGACAGAATGATGCCGGTGAAGTCCACGGTGACGGTGTGCGCCGCCAGCAAAATCACCTTGCGCCCGGCGCGCGCGGTTTGTTCAAGGCGGTCCACGCCGCTGCAGCGCACCAGCCGGTCAAGCCGCCGCCCGCCGCCCCACCACAGCAGTCCCATGCTGAGCAGCGCGCGGCCGTAGGCGCGGAAGTGTTCGCGCAGCAGTTGCCGCCGCCACGCCTCGCTTTG
>JAPPPZ010000080.1:2106-4720 GCA_028817275.1 Gammaproteobacteria bacterium | reverse complement strand
CCCCCGCCGAAAACCGCCATCAACTCCTCCTCCCGCGCCCGGGCTTTTTCTATTGCGGCGGATTTGATGTGGCCGAAGCCGCGGATGGATTCGGGGATGCGGGCGATTTCGGCGGCGAGGGCGAGGTTTTGCCGGGTGAGGCCGCTGGTGAGGGCGGCGACGGTGGTTTCGTAATCGCGCACCAGTTGCCGTTCACGGCGGCGTTCATGGCGGTGGCCGAAAGGGTCCAGCGGCGTCCCGCGCAGAAATTTAAACGGCGCCAGGCAGCGAAACACGGTGAGCATCCAGCCGCCGAATTCTTTTTTGCGCATGTGTCCGGTTTCCACGTCGCGCCGGCCAAAGGGCGGCGCCAGGTGAAAGCGAATTTTAAATCCGCCGCCGAATTCTTTGCGCAGCCGGCGGAGGAATTCACCGTCGCTGTACAACCGCGCCACTTCGTACTCATCCTTGTACGCCAGCAACTTGAAATAATTTTCCGCCACCGCCCGCGCCAGGCCGCCCTCACCCTCACCGCCGGCCACCGCCGCCTCGGCCGCCGCCACGGTGTCCACTGTTACCCGGTAGCGCGCGGCCAGGGCGGCGTTCTGGTAGCCGCGCAGATATTTTTCGCGGCGTGCCACCGCCTCAGCCAAACTTGCGGACAAATGTTCGGCGCAATCACCGCCGCCGCCGCCCTCACCGCCGGCGCAGTCCGCCACCCGCTCAGGAAAAACCGCCGCCCGCCGGCCCCAGGTCAGCGCGGCGCGGTTCATTTCCACCGCCTGGCCGTTCAGTTCAATGGCGCGCTCCAGTGACTCGGGGCTGAGCGGCAGCCAGCCGGCCTGGCATGCGTAGCCGATCATGAACATGTTGGCGGCGATGGAGTCGCCGAGCAATGCGTACGCCAGTCTTGTTGCGTTCACTTGCAAGGTGCACTCACCGCCGGCCAGTTTGCGGATGCTGTCCACCATTTCCCGCGCCGGGAAAACCATGTCCGGGTTGCGGGTGAACTCGCCGGTGAACATTGCGAAGTCATTGAGCAGCGCATGGGTGCGGCCGCGGCCGATTTTGGCAAGCACACCGTCACTCGCCGCCGCCACCAGGTCAAAGCCGAGCAGCAGGTCGGCGCCGCCATCCGGCACGTGCGTGGCGCCGTCCACCGTGCCACCGCCGCCGACCACCACGTGGCTCAGCACCGCGCCGCCCTTTTGCGCCAGGCCCATCATGTCCAGTACCGAACAGCCGCGCCCCATCAGGTGCGCCGCCATGCCGAGCAGTGCGCCGCTGGTGACCACGCCGGTACCGCCGACCCCGGCCAGCACGATGCGCCAGCCGCCGCCTGCATCCGGCATTTTCGGAGTCGGAAGTACCGGCCATGATTCTGCATCCGCCGTTTGCACCCCGCCGCGCAGCACTCCGCCGGTGACGGTGACGAAACTGGGGCAGAAGCCCTGGGCGCACGAGTAGTCCTTGTTGCACGCCGACTGGTCGATGCGGCGTTTGCGGCCGAACTCGGTTTCCACCGGCACGATGGCGACGCAGTTGGACTGCACGCCGCAGTCGCCGCAGCCTTCGCACACCGCCTGGTTGATGAAAATTCTTTTTGCCGGGTCGGGATAGGTACCGGCCTTGCGGCGGCGGCGTTTTTCGGCGGCGCAGGTTTGGTCGTAAACCAGCGCGGTCACGCCTTCGGTGCCGCGCAGCCGCAATTGCACTTTGTGCAAATCGTCGCGGCGCGCCACCGTCACCCCCGGCGCAAAAGATTCGCCGCCGGCATATGTGCGCAGGTCATCTGTGACCACGGCGATGGCGCCCACGCCCTCGGCGCGCAACTGATGCGAGATGCGCTGCGGTGACAACACACCGTCCACCGGCTGGCCGCCGGTCATGGCCACGGCGTCGTTGTGGAGCACCTTAAAAGTGATGTTCACCTTTGCTGCAACCGCGGCGCGGACGGCGAGAATGCCGGAGTGAAAATATGTTCCGTCGCCGATGTTCTGAAAAACATGTTTGCGGCGGCTGAAGTTGGCCTCACCCACCCACGACGCGCCCTCGCCGCCCATCTGCGTGGCGCGCGCGGTGCCGCGCTCCATCCACTGCGCCATGTAGTGGCAGCCGATGCCGGCGCGGGCGCGGCTGCCGGGCGGCACCACGGTGGAAATGTTGTGCGGGCAGCCGGCGCAAAAGTACGGCGTCCGCTTCATCACCGCACCGTCGCCGGTTGCGGCGGCGCGACGTTGCAAGTCGGCGAGTCGTTGCGCCAGACCGGCGTCGTCGCGCAACTTAAGCAACTGTGCACCGACCTCGGCGGCGATGAGGTTGCTTGACAAACGGCCGGCACTGGGGAACATGGCACGGCCGTCGCAGTCAAACTTGCCGGCCACTTGCGGCGTGTCCGATTGGTTGAACAAAACCGCCTTCAACTGGTCCTCCACCAGCGGGCGTTTTTCCTCCACTACAATTATTTTTTCCAAACCGCGCGCAAATTCCCGCGCCCCGGCCGTCTCCAGCGGATAAGTCAACCCAAGTTTGCGCACGCGCACACCGAAAGCGCGCAACTCCTCATCACCCAGTTCCAGGTCGGCCAAGGCCTGCCGCAAATCCGAATAAGCCTTGCCGGTGGCGATGATGCCGA
>JAPPPZ010000080.1:0-1879 GCA_028817275.1 Gammaproteobacteria bacterium | reverse complement strand
CATTTCAGGCCCACCCAGCAGCCGCTGTACCGCGACAAGGCCCAGCCGAACAGGCCGAAGTCCACGATGTCCTGCACACCGGCCGGGTTGAGCACCGGAATCATGGCGTCCATCATCGCGAACTCGCTCTGGTGGCAGGTGGTGGAGGATTCACATGTGTGGTCGTCGCCTAACAGCGCGAGGACGCCGCCGAACCTGGAAGTGCCGGCCAGGTTGGCATGGCGCAGGGCGTCACCGCTGCGGTCCACGCCGGGCCCTTTGCCGTACCACATGCCGAACACGCCATGGTAACGGCCCTCGCCGTCCACCTCGGCCTGCTGCGCGCCCCATAAAGCGGTGGCGGCGAGGTCTTCGTTGACGCCCGGCGAGAACACGATGCCGCGCGGCTCAAGGTGTTCACGCGCCTTGTTCAATTGAATGTCCAGGCCACCGAGAGGCGAGCCGCGGTAGCCGGAAATGTAGCCGGCGGTGCGCAGGCCGGCATCGCAGTCCAGGTCAAACTGCAGCATGGGCAGCCGCACCAGGGCCTGGATGCCGGTAACAAAAACCCGGCCGTGGTCGACCGTGTACTTGTCGTCCAGTTGAACCTGCCGCAAAGCCATGGGCTGAGAGTAGCACGGCGGACTTAGTCCGCCGCCTTCACCTCCGGCTCAATTTTTCCGCGCGGGCCGAAAATCACCTCGTTGCCGCTGTCCGGATGGCGCGGAATATTGAACGACAACAGCAAGGACACCAAAGCCATGCCGGCGCCGGCCAGAAAAACCGCGGCCGGCATCACCAGCCAGACAAAACCGAATGCCACCGGCACCACCACCGCGGCGATGTGGTTGATGGTGAATGCCACGCTGGCGGTGCTGGCCATGTCGGCGGCGTCGCCGATCTTCTGAAAGTAGGTGCGAATGGCGATGGCGAAGGCGAAAAACATGTGGTCCACCAAATACAGCCCGGCCGCGACAATGGCGTCGTCCACAAAAGCGTAGGCGGTGAACACGCCGATGAGGCCGATGTATTCCGCGACCAGGGCGGCGCGCTCGCCGACCCGGCCGATGATGCGGCCGATGAGCGGCGCCAGCCAGATGTTGAGCACCGCGTTGGCCAGAAAAAGCGCGGTGATGTGCATCACCGAGTAGCCGAATTTTTCCACCATCAGAAAGCCGGCGAAGACCAGAAAAATCTGCCGCCGCGCACCGGCGACAAAGGTGAGGGCGTAATACAGCCAATAGCGTTTGCGCAAAATAATGCGCCGCCGCTGGCGGACTTTTTCCGGAAAATGCGGAAAAATCATCCACGCCCCGGCCGCCATGGCGACGGTGATGCCGCCGGCGATGACATATGTGACGATGTAAACATCACGGCTGGCGGACGGCGATATGCCGGCGGCGAGCGCGGCCCATGACCAGTCGCCGGCCGCCGCCATGCAGGCGATAAAAATCGCGCCCAGAGTCGCCACCTGCGCGGCGGCGCCGATGCCGTAGATGCGGCCTAAGGTGACCGGCGCGTGTTTTTTATCCAGCCACTGCAACGCCAGCGACTGGTTGCAGGTTTCATAATAATGAAAGCCGATGGACGAGATTAAAGTGGTGACATACAACCCCAGCGGCGTCGGAAAATAACCGGTGAGGGCGACCCCGGCGCCGAGCAGAATGAGCGAAATAAAAGCCAGCCGCTGCTCGGCCACCACAATTAAAAGGTACACCACCAACAACGACAGAAAACCCGGCACCTCGCGCACTGACTGCAAAATTCCGATCTCGCGCCCGGTGAAGGCGGCCGCTTCCACGGTGAAGTTGTTCAGCAGCACCGTCCACCCCCAGAAACTCACCGGCATGGCCGCGGCCGCCACCATCAACAACGATTCCGGGCGCGACAGCCACCGCTT
>JAPPPZ010000032.1 GCA_028817275.1 Gammaproteobacteria bacterium | reverse complement strand
GTGAGATTGAAACCGCTTTGGCGCAACAATTCATTCGCCGAAACTTCGCGCGCGCCGGCCAGATACTCTGCCGCGAGGGTTTCCGAGTCGGCGATGTTGCGCCCGGCGACGGTCAGGGCGTTGGCGGCCGTGCGGGCGGTCAGGCGTTGCTGGACGGCGTGGGCGGCGAGTTGCCCGACTCCACGCGCAATCGCCCCCGCCGGCGCCTCCAGCCGCTCGGCCCGGGCCGCGGGATTGTCGGCGGCCGGGTCGGGAGTGGCGGGGCCGGGGTCGGGGGTGACGACAGCGGGAGGAACGAAGCGGTTGTCGGCGTCGTTGGCGCGGATGGTGATGGCGATGGCGGGGCTGGTGGTGGTGTAGGGCACATCGGTGGCGGATGTTACCAGCGCAGGCACGGCGAGGGTGATGGTCTCGGCGGGCTCGGTGGTGTTGTCGACGGTGATGGCGTAATCGGCGCTGTGCACAAGGTCAGGGTCGCCCAGCGCTATTCCGCTGTTAGCCCACACCACCTCGCCGCCCCGCGATTCGCCGGTGTAATCCTGCCCCTGGGTTGCGCTTCCGCCAAAGGAGGTTTGTAGCCACGAGACCGCGACGACACCCGAGGCGAAGCCGCTGATGGTGAAGGTGATGGTGACGGTGTCGCCCTCGTCCACTTGCAGGCCGGGGGCGGTGGCGTCGCGGTCGCCGTTGTCGGCGGTGGCGGTGAAGGTGTAGGTTTGCGCGCTGGCCGGTGGGGCGACGAGGAAAAGCGCGGCGAAGCCGGCGAAGAGTGCGCCGCTAATTAATCCCCGAATCGCGGGGGGGGGGGGGGGCGATAAATTTGGCGGGTTTCATGGCGGTGACCTCCGGGTTGGTGAACTCAGGGCCGGCAGGATAGCACATCACAAACCCTGCCGGTCCATTTTTTGCAGGCGGGTTTTGGCCGAGATGGCGACGCGGCTGCCGGGGTAGTCGGTGGTGATGGCGGTGAAAGTGGCGCGGGCGTCGGTGTAGGCGCCGATTTCGTACTGGATGTAGCCGACCTTGAGGGTGGCGTCGGGCACACGGACGCTGTCGGGGTAGCGGCGGCGCATTAACTGAAAACCCTGCAGCGCATCGGCAAAGGAGCGCGTCACATAATGCGCCTCGGCGATCCAGTAGGCGGCGTCGTCGGACAACTCGGTGGCGGGATATTCGCCGAGGAAATCGCGGAAAGCGGTGACCGCGCGGCTGTAATGGCTGCGCTTGAGAAATTCAAAAGCCTCGTCGTAGCGCGCCTGCACCTCGGCCGGGTCAGGGGGGATGGCGGCGGCGGTTTGGGACTCGGGGTCGGCGGTTGCAGCCTCGGTTTCACCGTTTTCCGCTCCGGCGTCACCGTCTTGCGACTCGCCGTTAACGGCAACGGCGGCGGCGCCGTCATTTTCCACTCCGCCAGCGTCATCCGGCGACTCGCCGGCGGCGGCAACGGCTGCGGCGGCGCCGAGTTGGCGCTCCAGTTCATCAATCCGCGCCTGCATGTCACGGTACAGTTCGTCGCGGCGCTTGCGCTCGCGGCCGAGTTCGTATTCCAGCGTCTCCACCCGGTTGGTCAACTCGCGCACCTCCTTTTGCAACTCCTCCACCCGGGTCAGCGCAAGCAGGCGGTCGTCGTCCACCTGCGCCGCCGCCGGCGCCGGTGCCGACAACGCCAGCAGCGCGGCGGCGGTTGCGGCATGCAGTTTGCGCGCGGTGAACATGGCGCTCAGTAGTGGTAGATGATTTCCACCCGGCGGTTCAGGCTCCAGCCGCTTTCCTCCTGAATCTGCGACACCGGGCGCTCCTCGCCGTAGGACACCGTGTCCAGCCGGTCGGCGCCGATGTGCAGCGCCTGAAAATAGCGCGACACCGCCACCGAGCGGTGCTGGCCGAGGGCCAGGTTGTATTCGCGGGTGCCGCGCTCGTCGGCGTGGCCCTCCAGGGTCAGCCGGACATCGGGGTTGTCGGCCAGGTACAGGGCGTGCGCCTCCACCACCCGCCGGTCCTCCTCGCGCAGGTCGCTGCTGTCGTAGGCGAAATACAACGTGGTGCGCGACAGCAGGTCGCGGGTTTCCTCGTCGTCCTGCAGCGGCTGGACGGTGACGACCTCCTCGGGGACGGCCTCCTCCACCACCGCCGGCGGCGGGGCCTGTTCATCGGGAACGGTGCGGCCGCCGCCGCAGGAGGCGAGCAACAGCGCAAGCAGCGCGGCCGGCAGGGCTAAAAAACGGTTGGTCATGTGTGCGGTCCTCCTCAGTTGGGTGCAGCGGGTGGGGTTGGCGTTAGCGGTTGAATGGCGACCAGGCCGGCTCGCGCAAGTCCACGCTGGCGCCGCCGTCCTGCCGGGTTATCAGTTTTTTCGTGCGGCCGTCTTTGGATACCGAGGCTAAAATGCTGTTGGGGCCGGTTTTGGTGGCGTATAAAATCGCCTCGCCGTTGGGCGCAAAAGCCGGCGATTCGTCCAGCCGGGTGTCGCTGAGGGTAAAGATACCATCACTGTCCAAAAACAGCACCCCCACCCGGTGCTCGCCGTCCACGTTGCTGACCAGGGCCAAACTGCCGCCATCGGGGGCGTAGACGGCGCCGGCGTTGTAGCTGCCCTCAAACGTCAGCCGCTGCGGGCGGCCGCGGCCGGAGGCGGAGATGCGGTAGATTTGCGGGCTGCCGCTGCGGTTGGAGGTGAACACGATGTGGCGGCCGTCCGGCGACCAGGCCGGCTCGGTGTCAATGGCGGTGTGGCGGGTCAGGCGGCGCAGGTCGCCGCTGGCGAAGTCGTGCACATAAATTTCCGGGTTGCCGTCGCGCGACAGGGACAGCGCCATGCGCCGGCCGTCCGCCGACCAGGCCGGCGCGCTGTTCAGGCCGGGGTGGCCGGGGAGTTTGCGGCGGGTGCCGTTCTTCAGGTGCTGGATGTAGACCACGCTGTGGCGTTTTTCAAACGTGACGTACGCCAACTGCTCGCCGTCCGGCGACCACACCGGCGACAGCACCGGCTCCGAGGAGCGGAACACGGTCTGCGCGTTACGGCCGTCGTAGTCGGCGATGTTGAGCGCGTAACGTTGCTCGGCGCCGGGCGCGGCCACCGACACGAAGGCGATGCGGGTGTCAAAAGCGCCGCGGATGCCGGTGAGTTTCTCGAAGATGATGTCGCTGATCTTGTGCGCCGAGCGGCGCAGGCGCGACTGGGGGACGATGAACTGGATGGCGGCGATCTGGCCGCGGCGGTGCACATCGAACAACTGAAAGCGGACGCGGTAGCGGCCCTCGCCGAGTTGGTGCACGCTGCCAATCACCAGATGGTCCACGCCGATTTGGCTCCAGTCGGAAAACTTCACCTGGTCGTGGTTGTGGGGAAAATCCAGAAAATCCTCCCGCAGCGCCAACTCAAACCGCCCGCTGCCGCGCAGGTTGTCGCTGATTACGCCGCTGACATTCACCGGCGGCGCCGCGGCCCCGGATTTGCCGCTCCAGCCGAACGGCACCACCGCCACCGGAACGCCCTTTTCCACGCCCTGGGTAATCACCACCTCAATTTGCGCGCGCGCCGGGGCGGGGAACGCCGCCAGCGACAGCGCCGCCAGCACTGCCAGGGGTCCGCAACCTGCCGCCGGTAAAAATTTCATGGTGCTACAAGCGCTCCGGGTCAAAAATAAAAACGAAGCCCTCCCGGTAATGCCGCTGGTAGCGCGGGTCGTCGGGAATGGGCAGAGGCGAGGCTTTGAAAATCGCCGCCTGTGCGTTGCGGTCAAAAATTCCATCACCGCTGCTCTTGCGCAATGTTACCACTTCCACCCGCCCGCCGGCGGCGATTTTAACCACAAACTCGGCGCGCAGCCCGGACTTTGCATCGCGCGGCCGAATCCAGTTCTCGCCCACCTTGCGCTTGATAAACGCCATGCGCTCGCCCACCGCGGCCAGGGCCTCCGCCCGGATTTCCTGCTCCTCGGCTTCGCGTTTCTTGCGCTCCTCTTCAGCGGCGGCCTGCGCCCTGGCGGCGGCTTTGGCCTCAGCGGCCGCTTTGGCCTTGGCGGCGGCTTCAGCCTCAGCGGCGGCCTTGCGCCGTTCCTCCTCGGCGGCTTTTTTGCGTGCCTCAGCGGCGGCGGCTTCTGCTTCGGCAGCGGCCCTGGCTTCGGCGATGGCGCGCTGTTCGGCCTCAAGGCGGATTCTTTCGCGCTCGGCGGCTGCAAGGCGGCGCTGTTCCTCCTCGGCGGCGATTTGGGCCAGGGCGCGGTTCATCGCCTCCTCATCCACCACCGCGGCCTGCACCACCGTCCCCGCCGGCGAGGGTGAGGGTTTTGCCACCGGCGCGCCGCCGATGTGCAGGGTGAGGCCCAGCACCACCGCCAGCGCCGCATGCACCGCCACCGCGTACAACAGCGCCTTGGCGCCGAGCAGTAAACGGTTGCGCGCCACGGACTGACCGCCGCCGGGCTTACCGGGCGGGGCCGGAGCCGGCGGCGCGCGGGTCCGTAATCAAACCGACATTCGGCGCGCCGGCCTGCTGCAACGCGACCATCGCCCGCACCACCGATTCGTACACGGCATCCTTGTCGCCGCGCACAAAGAACAGCGCGCCGGGGTTGTGGCGCAACACGGCGGCGGCCCTGGCGCGCACCTCCTGCGGCGTGGACGGCTCGTTGTCCTGGTTGGTGAACAGCCGCCCGCCGCGGTCCACATGCACGATGAAATGCTCGCGCCGCGCGTCGGCCTCCACCTGCCTTGCATCGGCGCGCGGCAACTCCACCTTCACCCCCTCGGTCAGAAGCGGCGCGGTAATCATGAAAATCACCATCAGCACCAGCATCACGTCGATGTACGGCACCACGTTAATCTCGCTCATCACGCGCCGGCCCCGGCGGTGGCTGCGGTGGCGGATGCGCAGCGGCACAACTCAGTCGCCGGCGGCGGAGTGGCTCTGGCGGTTGACCAGACTTAAAAATTCCTCCATGAATAATTCGTAACGGTTCACCAGTTGCTCCGCCGAGTTGGAGAATTTGTTGTACGCAATCACCGCCGGGATGGCGGCGAACAGGCCCATGGCGGTGGCGATCAGCGCTTCGGCGATGCCGGGCGCCACCGCGGCGATGGTCGCCTGCTCCATGGCGCCAATGGCGCGGAACGAATTCATGATGCCCCACACGGTGCCGAACAGGCCGATGTACGGGCTGGTGGAGCCGACCGTGGCGAGGAACGACAGCCCGCTCTCCAGCGTCTCCACCTCGCGCCCCAGGGCGACGCGCATGCTGCGGTGCACGCCGTCCACCAAGTCGGGGCCGGGGCGCACCGGCGACTTGGCCGACAGGCGGGTGTACTCACGGTAGCCGGCGACGAAAATGCTGGCCATGCCCTCCGGCTCGCGGCCGCGCCGGGGCTGGCGCCATTCCTGGTAAAGCCGCCCGAGGTTGCCGCCGGACCAGAACTCATCCTCAAAAATTTCCGAGGCCAAACCGAGGTCGCGGAACGTAAACCACTTGCGAAACACCACCGTCCACGAAACCACCGACGCCAGCAGCAGCAGCAGCATCACCGCCTGCACCAGCAAACTGGCGTTGGCGGCCAACCGCAAAATGGAAAGCGATTCCGAAGTGGTGGAAATTTCCCCGAGCAATTCCATGGCGCAAATATAACACCGTCCCCGCGCGGCCGGTGAAAGCCGCCGTTTCCGCGACTCAAACCGTCATTCCGGGCGCTGCAACCACCGTTTCCGCATGTCCCGCCGCCATTCTCACTGCCCGGTCAACCGCAACCCGGCCAGCCGCTGCAAAGCGTTCAGCATCAGGAACAGCAGCGGCCAGGCCGGCACCGCGGTGAGGGCCGGCAGCAGGTCGATGAAGTCCAACTCGCCCGCGCCGGCGGCGGCGCGCACCAGCGCCGATACCAACTGCTCCAGCGCCACCGGCAGCGGCACCAGGCAGGCCTGCTGCCACAGGTGGTACATGCGGAAGCGGCGGCGCTGCCACACCACCAAAAAAGCGGCGGTGCACTTGGCCAGCGCTTGCTGGCCGAGCAGCGTGGCCTCCAGCACATCGGCGGCGAGGCCGGTGAAAAACCCCAGCCCGACCCCGGCAAAACGCGGCGCCGCCACGCACCAGTACAGCATCACCAACGTCACCCAGTTCGGCGTCCACACCGCCACCGCCGGCGGCAGCGGCAGCGCCTGCACGATAAACGCCGCCGCCAGCGACAGCGGAATGACCCACACGCCCTGGCGCAAACTGCTCATGGCGAGTCCCCGGCTGCCGGCGGCGGTTTCACCGTTGCCGCCGGCGAGTCCGGCGCCGCGCGGTACAGCAGGACCACCTCTTTCAGGTAGTCCAACTGTGCAACCGGCGCTGCCGCCACCGTCAGCGTGGTTTCACGGTCGTCGCTCAGCACCGACACCACCCGCGCCACCGGGTGGCCGGCCGGGAAGCGGCGGCCGAGGCCGGAGGTGACCAGCAGGTCGCCCTCTTTGATGTCGGCCTGCTGCGACAGGTGCGGCACACTCAGCGCGCCGCGTACGCCGCCGCCGTAGACCACGGCTTGCAAGCCGTTGCGCGCCACCTGCACCGGCACCGAGTGGCTGCTGTCGGTGAGCAGGGTGACGGTGCTCTTGCGCAGGCCGGCCGCCGTCACCTGGCCCACCACGCCGAAGGCATCCAGCGCCAACTGGCCGGGGAAGACGTTGTCGGCGCGGCCGCGGCTTAAAATAATTTTCTGCTCCGCCGAGCGGCTGAGGTTCACCGGCGCCAACTCGGCAAACAGCGCGACCGCCGGGCCGCCATCAGCGTCCAGCAGCAGGCGGCGCAGGCGGCGGTTTTCCTGCTCAAGAAATTCATGGCGCGGCAGTTGCGCGCGCAGCAGGACATTGGTGCGGCGCAGTTGCGCGTTGCGGCGCAGCAGTTCCTCGCGGTCCAGGTAGGCGCCGTACAGCCACTGCCCGAAGCCGGCCGGCAGCGCGGCGGCGTCAAACACCGCCTCGGCCGCGGCGGCCGCATAGCCGCGCACCTGGGCGACCACGCCGAAGCGCTGGTCGGCGGTGACCAGCGCCGCCGCCAGCGCGGTGAACACCAGCAGGCGGACGATGGCGGCGCGCAGTGAACTTTCGTAGATGTCTTCCACGGCCGGGCGCGGCGCGGACGGCGGGCGGCCTCAGTCGACCAGCACCTGCCGCAGCACGTCCATCTCTTCCAGCGCGCGGCCGCAGCCGCGGGCGACGCAGGTCAGCGGGTCCTCGGCGATAATCACCGGCAGGCCGGTCTCCTGCATCAGGCGGCGGTCAATATCGCGCAGCAGCGCGCCGCCGCCGGCCACCACCACGCCGCGGTCGCCGATGTCGGCGCTGAGCTCCGGCGGCGCCTGCTCCAGCACATGGCGGATGCAGGTGAGGATGGCCTGCATGGGCGCGTTCAACGCCTCGTACGCCTCGCCGCTGGTAATCACCAGGCTGCGGGTGAGGCCCTCGGTGACGTCGCGGCCGCGGATCTCCATCTCGCGGTGCTCGGATTTGCTCCACACCGTGCCGATGGTCTTTTTCAGCCGCTCGGCGGCCAGGGTGCCGATGTGCACGCCGTGGCGGTGGCGCAGGTAGTTGATGATGGCCTCGTCAAAGGCGTCGCCGGCGGTGCGCAGCGACTGCGCGTAGACCATGCCGCCCAGGGAGATGATGCCGACCTCGGTGGTGCCGCCGCCGATGTCCAGCACCATGGAACCCACCGGGTCGGCCACCGGCAGGTTGGCGCCGATGGCCACCGCCATGGCCTCCTCAATCAGGTGCACCTCGCGCGCGCCGGCGCCGAGGGCCGACTCGCGGATGGCGCGGCGCTCCACCTGGGTGGAACTGCACGGCACGCAGATGATGATGCGCGGGCTGGTGAAGAATTTGCGGTTCTGCACCTTGAGGATGAAGTACTTCAGCATCGCCTCGGTGACGGTGAAGTCGGCGATGACGCCGTCCTTCATGGGGCGGATGGCGTTAATGTTGCCGGGCGTGCGGCCCAGCATTAACTTGGCGTCGCGGCCGACGGCGAGAATGGAGCGGCTGTCGCCGCGGCGCTCGCCTTCGCGCACCGCGACTACCGATGGTTCGTCAAGGACGATGCCCTTCTCACGGACGTAGATCAGCGTGTTGGCAGTGCCAAGGTCAATCGCGAGGTCGTTTGAGAAGAGTCCGAAAAGTTTTTTCAGCATGGCGTTGCTCTCCTGTTGGGTTGTGTTAAACCGCCGTCACGGCCCGCGCATTCAACCCGCGCGGGTGGCATAATGGCGGCCATGTCATTTTCCCCCGCTGATGTCGGCAAAGTGGCCCGCCTGGCGCGGCTTTCGCTTAGCGCCGGTGAGGCCCGCGCCTACGCCGGCGACCTGTCGCGCATCCTTTCGCTGCTGGACCGCGTGGACGCTGTGGACACTGCGCACATCACACCGCTGTGGCATCCCGGCCGGCAGTCGTTGCGGATGCGCGCGGACTCGGTCAGCGAGGAAAACCGGCGCGAAGAGTTTCAACAAGCCGCGCCGGCCGTCGAGCGGGGATTATACCTCGTCCCGCGCGTGCTTGGGTAGCCCCGCCATGCCCGCCGCCCGCACCATCACCGCCCTCGCCAAAATGCTGAGAAGCGGGGAAACCACCAGCCGCGACCTGTGCCGTGAAACCATTGGGCGCATCCGCGCCCGCGCCGACCTGAACGCTTTCATCACCGTCACCGAAGACGCCGCCTTTGCCGAAGCCGGCCGCGCCGATGCGTTGCTCAGCGGCAAGGGTGGGGGCGGCGCAACCACAACCCTCACCGGCATCCCCATCGCCCACAAGGACATTTTCTCCACCTTGGGCGTGCGCACCACCTGCGGCTCGCGCATGCTCGCCGATTACACCCCGGCTTTCGACGCCACCGTGGTCGCCAATCTCAAAGCGGCCGGCGCCGTCACCGTCGGCAAGACCAACATGGACGAGTTCGCCATGGGCTCCTCCAACGAGAACTCCTTCTTCGGCGCGGCCGCCAATCCATGGGACGCGGGCACCGTTCCCGGCGGCAGTTCCGGCGGTTCGGCGGCGGCGGTCGCCGCGCGGCTGCTGCCGGCCGCCACCGGCACCGACACCGGCGGCTCCATCCGCCAGCCGGCCGCCTTCTGCGGCATCACCGGCCTGAAGCCCAGTTACGGCCGCGTGTCGCGCCACGGCATGGTCGCTTTCGCCTCGTCCCTGGACCAGGCCGGCGCGCTCACCGTCACTTGCGAGGACGCGGCGGTCATGCTGGATGCAATGGCCGGTTTTGACTCCCGCGACTCCACCTCGGTGGACGCCCCGCCACCATGCGCCGCCGGTTCCCTGGACCAAACCATCGCCGGCCTCACTATCGGTTTGCCGGCCGAGTTTTTTGGCGACGGCTTGGACCCTGCAGTCGCCGCTTCGGTGCAGGCCGCTTTGGCCGAGTTGGAAAAGGCCGGCGCCCGGCTGGTGGACGTGGCCCTGCCGAGCAGCGAGAACAGCATTCCGTGCTACTACATCATCGCCCCGGCCGAGGCCTCCTCCAATCTGTCGCGCTTTGACGGCGTCCGCTACGGCTTCCGCGCCGGCCAGTTTGATGGCCTCGCCGAGATGTATGAAAAAACCCGCGCCGAAGGTTTCGGCGCCGAGGTCAAGCGGCGCATCATGGTGGGCACTTACGTTTTGTCGGCCGGCTACTACGATGCGTATTATCTGAAAGCGCTCAAGTTGCGGCGGCTCATCGCCGATGACTTTGCGCGCGCGTTTGAGCAGTGCGACGTAATCGCCGGCCCCACCACGCCCACCTGCGCGTTCCGGCGCGGCGCAAAAATGGACGACCCGGTGGCGATGTATCTGAACGACATCTACACCAGTTCGGTCAACCTCGCCGGCCTGCCGGCGCTGTCCATTCCGGCCGGGTTTGTGAACGGCGGCGGCGGAGAATTGCCGGTGGGGCTGCACTTAATCGGGCCGTACATGGCCGAGGCGAAACTGCTCGGCGTGGGCCACCGGTTTCAGCAAATCACCGACTGGCACGAGCGCGCGCCGCCGGGAGTGGACGGTGGATAACGGCAAGCAAAAATGGGAAACGGTGGTGGGGCTGGAAGTGCACGTGCAACTGGCCACGCGCAGCAAAATTTTCTCCGGCGCCAGCGCCGCCTACGGCGCCGGGCCGAACACCCAGGCCTGCGCCGTGGACCTCGCCCTGCCCGGCGTCCTGCCGGTGCTGAACCGGGAGGCGGTGTGCATGGCGGTGAAGTTCGGCCTCGCCATCGGCGCGCAAATCAACCGCGAGTCGGTTTTTGCGCGCAAAAATTATTTCTACCCCGACCTGCCCAAGGGCTACCAGATCAGCCAGTACGAAAAACCCATCGTCAGCGGCGGCACCCTCGCCATCAGCGCCGGCGGTGACGGCGGCGCGCAAAAAAACATCGGCATCACCCGCGCCCATCTGGAGGAAGATGCCGGCAAATCACTGCACGAGGATTTTCACGGCATGTCCGGCATCGACCTGAACCGCGCCGGCACGCCGCTGCTGGAAATCGTTTCCGAACCCGACCTGCGCAGCGCGGCCGAGGCGGCGGCCTACCTGAAAAAATTGCACACCCTGGTGCGCTACCTGGAAATTTGCGACGGCAACATGCAGGAAGGCTCGTTTCGCTTTGACGCCAACGTGTCACTGCGGCCGCGCGGTGAAGAAAAACTCGGCGTGCGCACCGAAATTAAAAACGTGAACTCATTCCGCTTCATTGAAAAAGCCGTGCAATTTGAGGTGCGCCGCCAGATGAAAATTCTCGACGGCGGCGGCGCGGTGGTGCAGGAAACGCGCTCATATGATTCCGCCGCCGATGAAACGCGCCCCATGCGCGGCAAGGAGGAGGCCGACGACTACCGCTACTTTCCCGACCCCGACCTGCCGCCGCTGCTGCTGGAGGAGGATTTCATCGCCGCCGTGCGCGCCGCCATGCCGGAGTTGCCGGAACAAAAAGCGGCGCGCTTCATCCGCGACTACGCGCTCACCGAAGACGACGCCGAAACCCTCACCGCCGGGCGCGACACGGCGGATTATTTTGAGGCGGTGGCGGCGGCCTGCGGCGATGCAAAAAGCGCGGCGAACTGGATTAACGGCGAATTGGCCGGCCATCTGAACCGTGAAAACCTGGCCCTGGGCGAATCCAAAGTCAGCGCGCAGGCCCTCGGCGAATTGCTGTGCCGGGTCAGCGAAAAAATAATTTCCAGCAAAACCGCGAAAGAAGTTCTGCAGCGCCTGTGGAACGGCGAAGGCGCCAGCGCCGACGAAATCATCGCCAAACACGGCCTCAAACAAATCACCGACGACGATGCCATCGAAAAAATCATCCGCCAGACCGTGGACGCGCACCCCGAACAGGCGCGGCAGTTCCGCGACGGCAATGAAAAAGTGCTGGGCTACCTGGTCGGGCAGGTAATGAAAAGCACCAAAGGCAAAGCGGAGCCGAGAAAAGTCAACGCGGTTCTGCGGGAGATGCTGTCGGAGTGACGAACCGGCTGGCCGCCAGAGAGTCGGCAAACTGCGGCGGGCAGCGGCCGGTTGCGCCTTGGTAGTAGAACATCCA
>JAPPPZ010000028.1 GCA_028817275.1 Gammaproteobacteria bacterium | reverse complement strand
ACCCCGCCGCCGCCGGTGGAGCCTGCAGAGGCGGAAACGGTGGTTGCACCGGCGGAAGCGGAGACTGCGACTCCGGAAACGGTGACGGCACCGCCGGAAGCGGCGGCCGAGCCGGCGCCTGCGGTGGACGAAACGGCCGCACCGGCCGAGCCGAAAGCGGCGAAGAAAAAAGCGGCAAAGAAAAAAGCCGCGGCCAGGAAAAAGAAAACCGTCACCAAAGCCAGGGTGACCAGGAAAAAAGCCGCCAAAAAGAAAACCACGGCGAAAAAAACGGCCGCCCCAAAGGAGGAAAAGTCATGAGCGTCACCATCACCGCCGCCATGGTTAAAGATTTGCGCGAGCGCACCGGCGCCGGGATGATGGAGTGCAAAACCGCGCTCAGCGAAAACGGCGGCGACCTGGAACAGGCGGTGGCCTGGTTGCGCAAGAAAGGCGCCGCCGGCGCCGACCGCAAAGCCGGCCGCACCGCCGCCGAAGGCGTGGTGTGCACGCAACTGGCCGACAACGGCCGGCGCGGCATCGTGCTGGAGGTGAACTGCGAAACCGATTTTGTCGCCCGCGACGAAACATTCCGCGCCTTTGCCGCCCAGGCCGCCGCCACCGCGCTGGCCCATGAAGCCGACAGCGTGGAAACTTTGTCCGCCCTCACCGTGGTCGACGGCGGCGGCACGGTGGAGGATGCGCGCCTCGCGCTGGTGGCCAAAGTCGGCGAGAACATCCGCCTGCGCCGCTTCACCATCATGCAGGAGGAAAACTGCGCCATCGCCGAATACAACCACGGCGGCCGCATCGGCGTGCTGGTCGCGGTGGGCGGCAGCGCCGATGGCGGCCGCGACATCGCCATGCACATCGCCGCCAGCGCGCCGCTGTGCGTGGCCGAGGAGGATTTGCCGGCCGATGTGGTGGCGCGCGAGAAGGAAATTTTCGCCGCCCAGGCCGCCGAGTCCGGCAAGCCGCCGCACATCGCCGAAAAAATTGCGGGCGGCAAACTGAAAAAATTCATCGCCGAAAACACGCTGCTCGGCCAGCCTTTTGTCAAAGACCCCGGCCAGAGCGTGGCCGGTGTTCTGCGTACCGGCAAAATGACGGTGGCGAAGTTTGCGCGCTACCGGGTGGGCGAGGGTTTGGAAAAACGCCGCGACGATTTTGTCGCCGATGTGATGGCGCAGGCCGGGCGCGAATGAGCGGCGGCCGGCCATCGCGCCGTGTGCTGCTTAAACTCAGCGGCGAGGCGCTGAGCGGCGGCGGCGGTTTCGGCGTGGACCCTGCCGCGCTGGCGCGCACTGCAAAAGAGATCGCCGAAGCGCGCGGCGGCAGTGACGGCGCCACCATCGCCGTGGTGGTCGGCGGCGGCAATTTTTTTCGCGGCGCCGGCGCCGAGGCGCACGGCATGGACCGCCTCAGCGCCGACTACATGGGCATGCTGGCGACGCTGATGAACGCGCTGGCGCTGCGCCAGGCGCTGGAAAAAGAAAACGTGCCGAGCCGCGTGATGTCGGGGCTGACGGTGACGCCGGTGGCGGAATCGTACGTGCACGGCCGCGCGCTCAAGCACCTGCAGCGCGGGCGGGTGGTGGTGTTCGCCTGCGGCACCGGCAACCCGCTGTTCACCACCGACACCGCGGCCGCGCTGCGCGCCATTGAGATCGGCGCCGACCTGATGCTGAAGGCGACCAAGGTGGACGGCGTTTACGAATCCGACCCGGCCGCCGCGCCCGGTGCGCGCCGCTATGACGCGCTCAGTTACGACGAGGCGCTGGCGCGCAACCTCGGCGTGATGGACGCCGCCGCGCTGGCCCTGTGCCGCGACCACTGCATGCCGATCCGCGTGTTTGACATGAAGCGCGCCGGCTGCCTGCGGCGTATAATGGACGGCGCCGACGAGGGAACGCTGGTCGGCGCAACGCAAACCGCAACCCGGGGGTGACCGCGATGGAAGAGATTTACCAGGACGCCGTGCAGCGCATGAACAAAAGCATCGACGCATTGCGCGCCGAACTTGCGCGGTTGCGCACCGGCCGCGCGTCCACCGCGCTGCTGGAAAACATCAGGGTGAACTACTACGGCACCGACACGCCCCTCAACCAACTGGCCGGCATCAGCGTCGCCGACCCGCGCACCCTCAGCGTCAGCCCGTGGGACAAGGGCGCTACGCCGGCCATCGAGAAGGCAATCATGGAGTCCGACCTCGGCCTCAACCCGGTCACCAGCGGCGAGTTGATTCGCGTGCCGCTGCCGGCGCTCACCGAGGAGCGGCGCAAAGAGTTGACCAAAGTGGTGCGCCACGAAGGCGAGAACATCAAGGTGGCAATCCGCAATGTCCGCCGCGACGCCATCCACCACGCCAAGGAAATGCAAAAAGCCAAAGAACTGAGCGAGGACCAGTTGCACAAACTGGAGGCCGACATCCAGAAAGCCACCGACGAGCACACCAAACAAGCCGATGAAATGGTGCGCGCCAAGGAACAGGAAGTGATGGAAGTGTAGGCCGCGCCGCCGGCGGCGCCCATGCAACGTTGACAGTGAACAACACCCTGAAAATCATCCCGCGCGCCGCCGCCCGCGCCGTCACCAGCGGCGGCCCGGCGCCGCGCCACATTGCAATCGTGATGGACGGCAACGGCCGCTGGGCCGCGCGGCGCGGCCGGCGGCGGGTGGTGGGCCACCGCCACGGCCTGCACAACGCGCGCGAGGTGGTGCGCCATTGCGCGCGGCGCGGCGTCCGCTGCCTCACCCTGTTTGCGTTCAGCAGCGAAAACTGGCGCCGCCCGGCGGACGAGGTGCAGCGGCTGATGAGTTTAATCCAGGGCGCGCTGGAAACCGAAGTGGACGAACTGCACAAAAACAACATCCGCCTGCGCGTCATCGGCAATGTGGCGCAGTTTGAAAAAAAACTCCGCGACTCCATCAGCGCCGCCGAAACCCTCACCGCCGCCAATGATGCAATGCACCTGGTGGTCGCCGCCAACTACGGCGGCCACTGGGACCTCACCGAAGCCTGCCGCTCCATCGCCATGGCCGCGCGCGCCGGGGAGTTGGACCCGGTGCGGCTGTGCGCCGACACCGTGGAACGTTTTCTCAGCACCCGCGACCTGCCGCCGCCGGATTTGTTCATCCGCACCGGCGGCGAAAAACGGCTGAGCAATTTTCTGCTGTGGCAGGTCGCCTACACCGAATTGTTTTTCAGCGACGTGCTGTGGCCGGATTTCGGCGCCGAGGCCCTGGAGCAGGCCATCGCCGACTACAACCACCGCCAGCGGCGTTACGGCCGCACCGCCGCGCAGGTTGCCGGTGCCGCCGCGGTGGCCGGCGCCGCTGAAGAGCAGAGCGCCTGAGCGGCGCGGCGCATGTTCACCCGCACCCTCACCCGGCGCCTGCTGAGTGCCGCCCTGCTGGCGCCGCTTTGCATCGCCGCCGTCCTGCTGCTGTCCACCGCGCAACTTGCCGTTCTGTTCGCCATTGTGGCCGCGGCGGCGGCGTGGGAATGGTCGGCTCTGGCCGGTTTGCGCGCGCTGCCGGGGCGCCTTGTGTACAGTGCGGCGGTGACGGCGCTTCTGTTGCCGCTGTTTTTTGCCGGTAGTTTGCAGTGGACCATTCTCCTCGCGGCGCTGGCGTGGTGGATGTTTGCGTTTTGTTATGTGCTCGGTTTCGGCCGCCGGCTGGGCGTTGCGGCGACTTTGGCCGCCGGCGTTTTTTCCATCGCCCCGGCGTGGCTGGCGGCGGTGGCGGTGCACCGGGGCGGGGGTGAGGGCCCGCTGCTGCTGGTGCTGCTGTTTCTCACCGTGTGGCTGGCCGATGCCGCGGCCTGGGGCGTGGGCAAACGGTTCGGCCGCCGGCCGCTTGCGCCGCGCCTGAGCCCGGCCAAAACCCGCGAGGGCGCATTGGGCGCGCTGGCCCTGGTGACGGCGGCGGCGGCGGCGGCGTGGGCCTGGCTGCCGCTGCCGCTGCCGCTGTGGGCGTGGCTGGCGGTGAGCGTCACCTGCGCCCTGGCGGCGGTGGCCGGCGATTTGCTTGAGAGCGCATTCAAGCGCGCCGCCGGGGTCAAGGACAGCGGCGCGCTGATTCCCGGCCACGGCGGCATTTTGGACCGCACCGACAGTTTCCTCGCCGCGGCGCCGTTCTACGCCGTGGCGGTGCGCGCCGCATGGTGAGCGCGCCGGCCAAACTCGCGGTGCTCGGCGCCACCGGCAGCGTCGGCCGCAGTACGTTGGAAGTCGCCGCCGCCCATCCCGGGCGCATCGCCGTTCACGCCCTCGCCGCCAACGCCAACGCCGCGCGCATGATCACCCTGGCGCGCCGCCACCGCCCGGCGGTGGTCGCCATGGCCGATGCCGCCGCCGCCGCCACCGTGCGCGCCGCGCTTAAAGCCGACGGCCTCGCCACCGCCGTCACCGAAGGCGCCGCCGCCGTGGTGGACATCGCCGCCGATGGCGGCACCGACACCGTCATGTGCGCGCTGGTGGGCGCCGCCGGGCTGCAGTCCACGGTGGCGGCGGTGCGCGCCGGCAAGAAAATCCTGCTCGCCAACAAGGAGCCCATGGTGATGTTCGGCGCCGGCATCCGCCGCGCGGCGCACAAGTCCGGGGCGGTGATTGTGCCGGTGGACAGCGAGCACAACGCCGTTTTCCAGTGCTGGCCGGCGGACGAATCCGGCGCCGGCGTCAGCCGCATCATCCTCACCGCCAGCGGCGGGCCATTGCGCACCGCCCGCCCGGCCGAGTTGGCTGTGGTGACGCCGGAAGATGCATGCCGCCATCCGAACTGGAGCATGGGGCGCAAGGTTTCGGTGGACTCGGCGACCATGATGAACAAGGGTTTGGAAATCATTGAGGCCTCGCACCTGTTTGAATTGCCGGTGGCGCAGGTGGAGGTGCTGGTGCACCCGCAGAGCATCGTGCATGCGCTGGTGGAGTTCCGCGACGGTTCACTGCTGGCGCACCTGGCCGAGCCGGACATGCGGGTGCCCATCGCGCATGCGCTGGCCTGGCCGGCGCGCATGGAATCCGGGGCGCGGCGGCTGGCGGTGGAGGCCTTGGCCGGGCTGGAGTTCTCGCTGCCGGACCCGGCGCGTTTTCCGGCGCTGACTGTGGCGCGCGAGGTTGCCGAAGCCGGCGGCGCCATGCCGGCGGTGCTGAATGCGGCCAACGAGGTGGCGGTGGCGGCGTTCCTCGCGCGGCGCATCGCGTTCACCGCCATCGTTCCGCTGGTGCGCGCGGTGGTGGAAACGGTGACTCCCGCGTGCAAAGTGGACGATGTGGACGACGCGCTTGCCGCCGATGCGGATGCGCGACGTGCCGCGGCGGCGCTGCTGAAAAAAGCCGCCGTGGGAAGTGCGCTTAAGCCGACTCCGAAAACGGTGACTCATGCTTGATTTTCTGTACTACGCCGCCGCTTTTCTGTTCGCCGTCGGCGTGCTGGTGACGGTGCATGAGTTCGGCCACTTCTGGGTGGCGCGGCGGCTCGGCGTCAGCGTCCTGCGCTTCAGCATCGGTTTCGGCCGGCCGTTGTGGCGAACCATGACCGCCGGCGGCACCGAGGTGGTGGTGGCGGCGATTCCCCTCGGCGGCTATGTGCGCATGCTGGAAGACGACGGTGAAACTCCGCTGGCCCCGGCCGAGCGCGGGCGCGCGTTTAACCGCCAGTCGGTGGCGCGCCGCTGCGCCATCGTCACCGCCGGCCCGGCGTTTAACTTTTTGTTCGCCGCGCTGGCCTACGCGGCGGTTTTCATGATCGGCGTGGACGGCGTGCGGCCGGTGGTGGGCGCGGTGCAGGCCGGCGGCATCGGTGAGCGCGCCGGGTTCCGCGCCGGCGACGAAATCATCGCGGTGAACGAAAAAAGCAACCGCAGTTGGAACGACCGCTGGATGGAAATGCTGGGCGGCGCGCTGGGCGGCGGCGAATTGCAATTTAAGGTGCGCGGCAAAAGCGGCGTGGTGGAGGATTTGCGCGTGGACACGGCGCAGTTGCCGCCCGAGGCGCGCACCGCCGGGCTGCTTGAGCGCGGGCTTGGTTTGCAGGTGCAGAGGCCGCCGGTTGCAACGCTGCTCGGCGGGGTTGAGCCGGGCTCGCCGGCCGCCGCTGCCGGCCTCACCGCCGGCGACCGCATTGTCGCGCTGGATCGATTGGAAGTCGCCGAGTGGGGCGCGCTGGCCGAGTACGTGCGCGCCCGGCCGGGGCGGGCGGTGGCCGTCACCGTGGCGCGGGACGGCGTACTGCGCGACTTCAGCGTCACCCCGGCGGCGCATGCCGTTGGCGATGCCGTGGTCGGCCGGCTGGGCGTGTATCCGCAAAGCGCGCCGCTGCCGGCCGAGTTTCGCGTCACCGTGCGCCATGGATTTTTCGGCGCGGTGTGGCGCGGCGTGGAATCCACGCTGCTCATGACTTCGCTGACCGTGCAATTTTTGTGGAAGATGCTGACGCTGGAGGTGTCGCCGCGAAACATCAGCGGCCCGATTACCATCGCCGAGTTCGCCGGCCGCTCGGCGCGCGCCGGGGTGGACCGGCTGCTGCTGAGTCTGGCGCTAATCAGCGTCAGCCTGGGGGTGCTTAACCTGCTGCCCATTCCCATGCTGGACGGCGGGCATCTGCTGTTTTATTTGGCGGAGGCGCTGCGCGGGCGGCCGTTGTCCGAGCGGACGATGCTGCACGGCCAGAAGATCGGCCTCGCGCTTCTGGCCGGGCTGATGAGCCTGGCCTTTTACAATGATATAATTCGCCTGCTCGGCTGACCGGCACCGAAGCCCGACCTGAACCGCACACGATGACAAAACTTTCCGGACTCTTCGCGTCCGCTTTGCTTGCGGCGCTTTTTTTTGCGGCGCCGCCGGCCGCTGCGCAAGTGGACGGTGAGGGTTTTGTGATTTCCGACATTCGCGTGGACGGCCTGCAGCGCATTTCCGCCGGCACCGTGTTCAATTTTCTGCCGCTGCGCGTCGGCGACCGCCTGCAGCCGCGGCACCCCGCCGAAATCATCCGCAAACTTTTCGCCAGCGGCTTTTTCCGCGACGTGCAGGTGGAGCGCGACGGCGACATTCTGGTGATCCTGGTGGTGGAGCGGCCGTCCATTTCGCGGCTGGATTTTGTCGGCAACAAAGTCATCAAGGACGACAAGATCAAGGAGGTGACCGACGTGGTGGAGTTGTCCGAAGGGCGCATTTTCAACCAGGCGGTGCTGGACAAGGCGCTGCAGGAATTGCGCTCGCTGTATTTTGCGCGCGGCTACTACTCGGTGGACATGGAGGGCACCACCACGCCGCTGGCCGAGAACCAGGTGGCCGTCACCATCACCGTGTTTGAGGGCAAGCCGGCGAAAATCCGCAAAATCACCATCGTCGGCAACGAGTTGTTTGAGGACAAGGAGTTGCTCGGCGAGATGACGCTGCGCGCGCGGCGGCGTTTTTCCTTTCTCAGTTCGCGCGATTTGTATGCGCGCGAAAAACTCGCCGCCGACCTGGAAACCATTCAGAGTTTCTACCAGGACCGCGGCTTTCTCGGTTTTGAAATCATCGCAACCCAGGTTTCCATCACCCCGGACAAGCGCGAAATTTACATCACCATCAGCATCAAGGAGGGCGGCCGCTACACCGTCGCCGGCTACACCATTTCCGGCGACACCATTTTTCCCGAGGAGGAAATCCGCCAACTGGTCACGGTGGAGGAGGGCCAGGTGTTCTCGCAGGTGCGGGTGTCGGAAAGCCGCGACGCCATCACCGATAAGTTGACCAACGCAGGCTACGCTTTCGCCGCCGTCACCGCCGAGCCGGTGGAGGACGAGGAAACCAGCACCGCCACCGTGGAGTTTGTGGTGGACCCCGGCCCGCGCGTTTATGTCCGCCGCATCACCATCACCGGCAACCACACCACCCACGACCACGTGGCGCGCCGCGAGTTCCGCCAGTTTGAGGGCGGCTGGTATTCGGCGGCCAAGGTGCGCCGCTCGCGCATCCGCCTGCAGCGGCTGGGCTACTTTGAAAGCATCAACATTGAAACGCCGCGCGTGCCGGACACCGTGGACCAGGTGGACATTGTGGTCACCGTCACCGAGCGCCCCACCGGCTCCTTTGTGTTCGGCGTTGGCTACGCCGATGACGACGGCGTCCTGCTGCGCGGCAGCGTCACCCAGGACAACCTGTTCGGCAGCGGCAAGGAAATCAGCCTGAGCCTGGAGGATTCCGAGGTCACCGACAACTACTCGCTGCGCTTCCGCGACCCCTATTACACCCAGGACGGCATCAGCCGCGCCTTCAGCATCGGCCGGCGCGAGGTGGACGCCAGCGAGGCCTCCTCCTCGGCCGATTACGTCCTCGATTCAACCAGCGTCGACGTGGTGTACGAAATTCCGGTCACCGAATTCAGTTTCTGGCGCATCGGCGGCGCCCTTGAGGAAATCCATCTGGAAACCGTCAGCGGCACGCCGCAGCAGTTCCGCGATGTGATTGAGGCCACCCCGGACGGCGAGCAGTTCGGCCTGGACACCGGCTTCATTCAGGACACCCGCGACAGCCGCATCTACCCCACCACCGGCGTCCGCAGTTCCATTAAACTGGATGTCGCGCTGCCGGGCAGCGATTTCGAGTATTATAAGGCGACCCTGGGCAGCGTGTATTACTGGCGCATGCCGAGGCGCCTGGTGGGGCGGGCTTTCGGCGAGCTGAGTTACGGCGACGGCTACGGCGGCACCGATGGGCTGCCGTTTTTTGAAAATTATTTCGTCGGCGGCCCCGGCTCATTGCGCGGTTATGACTCGCGCTCCCTGGGCCCGCAGTTGCCCACCTCAAGCGGCGGCGGCGTGTGCGGCGCCAGCGGCGTCACCTGCGAGGCGGTGGGCGGCAACAAGCGGCTGATTGCCAATCTGGAACTGCTGATGCCGTTCCCCGGCAGCCAGACCCAGGACAAGCGCATCGGCCTTTTTGTCGACGCCGGCCAGGTGTACGGCGAGGGCGAGAGCATCGGCGGCGATTTGCGCTATGCTTCGGGAGTCGCGTTTTACTGGTTCTCGCCGCTGGGGCCCATCTCGCTGAGTTACGGCCTGCCGCTGAACAAAGAAACCGGCGACGATGTGGAGCGCTTTCAATTCACTTTCGGAGTTGACTTCAGATGAAAAAATTTTTTCCAACACTGGCGGTGATGGCGGCGGCGGCGGCCGCTTTTGCGCCGCTGCCGGCGGCGGCGCAGGAGTCGGAACTCCGCATCGGCTACGTCAATGTGGACTTTCTGCTCACCCGCTCGCCGCAGTACCGCGCCGCCAACAGCGCGCTGGAAAATGAATTCCGCCCGCGCGACGAAGAGTTGAAAAAAATTGAACAGAACATCCAGGCCGCGCAGGAGGAAATCCGCGGCTTGCAAGAGAAGCAGGAGAGCGAAAGCCTCACCACGCCGGCCGCGGAAAGGCGCGAGTTGGACGCCAAACTGCGCGACATGGCCGGCGAGTTGCGCGCCATGCAGCGCAAGTTCAAGCGCATGGAGGAGGAGTTCCGCGAGGACTTCAACCTGCGCCGCAACGAGGAGCGGGTGAAGGTGGAAGCCGCCATCCGCCGCGCCATCAACGAGTTCGCCGTGGAGGAAAAATTCGACCTCATCGCCGCGCGCCCCATCTTCGCCAGCAAGCGCATTGACATCACCCCGCGCATCATGGAAAAACTGGAAGCGCAGCACGAGCAGTGACGCCGGCGGTGACGGTGACGGTGACCGCTCTTGCTTAACTTAGGTGAACTCGCCAACCGCACCGGCGCCGAGCCGCGCGGCGACCGCAATCTGGTTTTGCGCGGCATCGCCTCGCTGCACCGCGCCGGCCCCGCCGACCTGTCTTTTTTTGTCAAGGCCCGCGGCCGTGCCATCGGTGAAGTCCGCACCAACGCCGGCGCCGTGGTCATGGACGCCGCCAGCGCCAGCGCATTCAACGGCAACTGCCTGGTGCACGCAGAACCGTACAAATTATTCGCCCGCGCCGCCGCCCATCTGGTTGCACCCGCCGCTTCCGGAGTTCACCCGGCGGCGGTGGTGGAGGAGGGCGCCATTCTCGGCGCCGGAGTCACCATCGGCGCCGGCGCGTTCATCGGCGCCGGCTGCAGCATCGGCGATTGCAGCATGGTGGACGCCAATGCCACCATCTACCCCGGCACCGTCATCGGCAGGCGCACGGTCATCGCCGCCGGCTGCGTCATCGGCGCGCCCGGCTTCGGCTGGATTCCGGACGGCGGCGCCTGGCTGCGCTTCCCCCAGCAGGGCCGGGTGCGCATCGGCGACGACGTGGACCTCGGCGCCAACACCTGCATCGACCGCGGCGCGCTGGATGAAACCGTCATCGGTGACGGCGTCAAGATGGACAACATGGTGCACATCGCCCACAACTGCATCATCGGCGAGCACACCATCATGGCCGGCTTCACCGGCGTCGCCGGCAGCACCGTCATCGGCAAGCGCTGCCAGTTCGGCGGCCGCGCCTCGGTCGGCGGCCACCTCAGCATCGCCGACGAGGTCAACGTGTGCGCGCTCAGTCTTGTCAACTCCGACATCACCCAGCCCGGCACCACCTGGTCCAACGCCATTGAGGCCCGCCCCCGCCGCCGCTGGAACCGCACCCACGCCCGCCTGCACCGCCTGGACGAAATCGCCAAACGCCTGCGCGCCCTGGAGCGCCCTTGACATCGACGAGCCGCTCAGTTCACCAGAAACATCAACGCCTCGCTGTCCGGCCCGGTTTCCCCGCGCGAATTCACGTAGGCACATTTCACGTAGCCGTGCGAGCCAACCGGTTTTGACTCCGGCTGCCTGCTGCAAGGCGAATGAAAGTGTTGACCGGGAGGCGGGCAATGTGCTACACTCCGCCCCATGAGCCAAAGCCAAAATCAAATCGAAAGCGCCAAGGAAAACATCAATTTCCTGACCCGCACCATGCTGGCGTATATTGCCGGCGTCTATCTGCTCCTCGGGGCGGTGGGTAATTACCTGACGGTCTGGTTCGTCGAGAAGGGCGATATTGATACCGTGCCTGCCATTGCCGTTGCGTGCGCGATCGTCTTGTCGCTGGAAGTCGCCCGCCTGCAAGTGAAAATCAGGGGCATCATCAAACAAATCGGAGAAACGCCATGAGAGACTTCGTCCTTCCCGACTTCGCCGTCTATTTGGTGATGGTGGTCGCTTTCGCGGCCGCGATGATCACCATCTTTTCGGGCCTGATCGCCGACTGGATTATCGCGCGCCGAGATCGGAAGAAAGCCGCGGCCAAGGCCGCCGCCGCGGCCGCAAAATCAGGCTGAGCGGCGGCCGCGCCTCGGTCGGCGGCCACCTCAGCATCGCCGACGAGGTCAACGTGTGCGCGCTCAGTCTTGTCAACTCCGACATCACCCAGCCCGGCACCACCTGGTCCAACGCCATTGAGGCCCGCCCCCGCCGCCGCTGGAACCGCACCCACGCCCGCCTGCACCGCCTGGACGAAATCGCCAAACGCCTGCGCGCCCTGGAGCGCCCTTGACTCCCCCCGCCCTGGCATGTGTTACACTCCGCCCTCACCATTCACCGCCACCGGAGGACCCTGACCATGAAACCCGCAGCCAAATTTATCG
>JAPPPZ010000088.1 GCA_028817275.1 Gammaproteobacteria bacterium | reverse complement strand
TGGCGGAGAGGGAGGGATTCGAACCCTCGATAGGCTATTAACCTATACTCACTTTCCAGGCGAGCCCGTTCAACCGCTCCGGCACCTCTCCGTTTTGCCATTGTAACCGATTGCCGATGAAAAAAATTGTTTTCACCGTCACCGCCGCCGCGCTGGCCTTGTTTGCGTTTGCGTGGGGCGGCGGGGCGCGGGTTGACTGGCATTCGGCGTCGCGGGATTCGGCGGGGTTTGCGCCGCTGCCGGCTGATGAGCCGGGCGCGGTGATTCAGGCGTACGCCGCGGCTTTGTGGGGCTGGCGCGGGTTGTTTGCCGACCACACGTGGATTGCGGCCAAGGCGCGCGGCGCGGATTCTTACACCGTCTATGAGGTCGTCGGCTGGCGCCTGCCTTACGCCGGCATAGCGCTGCGGGTTGCGCGCGATGTTCCCGACCGCCACTGGTTCGGCGCGCGGCCCAAACTTCTGGTGGACGTGCGCGGCGCCGGCACCGACGCGCTGGTGAAAAAACTGGACGCCGCCGTGCGCCGCTATCCGTGGGCCGGCCAGTACAAAAAATTCCCCGGCCCCAACAGCAACACCTTCACCGCCTGGGTGGCGCGCGAAGTGCCGGAGTTGGGTTTGCGATTGCCGCTGCGCGCTGTCGGCAAAGGCTATGTGAACTGCGTTAACTAAAACGCATTCTGAATCCACCGCACCTCGCGGCGCGGCCAGGCGCCGGACAGGGCGACGATGTCAAAACGAAACGGCCACTTGCGAAAGCGCCGGTAGCGGCTGAGAAAAAACCCGGCGCAACTGCGGATGCGCGCCTGCTTGGCGCCGGTGACGGTTTCCTCGGGGCGCGCGAAATCGCTTGAGTTGCGGTAGCGCACTTCCACGAACACCAGTTGCGCGCCGGGTTTTTTGCGCTCGCGCATGATGAGGTCAAGCTCGCCGCTGCGGCAGCGGAAGTTGCGCGCCACCGTGCTGAGGCCGCGCCGCTCAAGGTAACGCCGCGCCCGGCGCTCGGCGCGGCGGCCGCGCGCAAGGTGCCCCGCGCCGCTCTTGAATCCGAGCCGGGCAAAAAATTTTTTCACCTTCACCCTCACCCCCGCCGTCACGGTCCGCCCACCCCCACGGCCAGGCCGCGGCTGAACTGCCGCCAGTTCAACGTGCGCATCACGCGGCCGTCTTTCCGCAGGCTGAGGCCGGCCGACACGCCCGGCCACTGCGCCGGCCAGGCGCCGCCGATGCGAAACACCAGGCGGTAACTGTCCACGCCAAGCGCGTAGAGGCGGTCCAGCAGCGTGTAGCGGCCGGCGAAATTTTTCTGCAGCCGGGCGCGCAACCCGGCCACCAGCCCGGCGTCCTGGGTCATCCACGGCATGTCGCCGAAGCGCACGCCGTTCAAATCGGCGTCCAGCGCCGGGTCGGGTTTGCCGGCGTAAATTTCGGCGGTGGCGTACACCGGCACATCGTGGCCGCGGTGAAAATTAATTTGCGGCTTGATGATGCGCCCGTTGGCGTAGTCGGCGGCGAGAAAAATACAGTCAATATCCTGCCGGCGGCGGGCGGCGAACTTGAAACTTTTTTCCCCCAGCGCCGCCGCCAGCCGGCGCATGCGCCCGCGGCTCTGGTCCAGGTGAAGCAGCGAGCGGATCAGCCGCGAGTAGTCGCCGCCGCGGTTCTTAAAACTGCGCAGGTCGGCGATGGCGCCGCCGAGTTGTTGAAAGGCCAGCACAAACGCATCGCCGAGGCGCCGGCCATGGGGCGTCGCCGGGAACAAAACCGCCGCCCGGCGGTGGCCGTCGGCAAAAGCGCGCCGCGCCGCCGCCCGCGCCTCCTCCGCCGGGTCCAGCGCCAGTTGCAGCACCCGCGACGGCAGC
Organism: Gammaproteobacteria bacterium; assembly: GCA_028817275.1. Taxonomy (GTDB): domain Bacteria; phylum Pseudomonadota; class Gammaproteobacteria; order Arenicellales; family Spongiicolonaceae; genus Spongiicolonus; species Spongiicolonus versatilis. The sequence goes on along the minus strand of JAPPPZ010000088.1, from coordinate 2,923 downwards.
GCGATGTCGGCGCTGCCGAGCAGAATGGTGGGCCGGCGCAGGCGGACGCCGCCGCCGCTGCTGATGGCGGCCACCGCGGCGCGCCCCAGCGGGCCCACAATCACATCGGCCTGTTCACTCGCCGCCAGGTCGTAGTAGGTGCCGGCCAACTCGGCGTCGGCGCCGTAGTCGTACACCGCCACCTCCGGCTTGTCCGGGTCGCTGCTGGCTTCGTGCATAGCGAGGAAGCCGTCGTGAAACGCCCGCGCCGCCTGCCCGAAGCGCGACGCGAGCGGCAGCACCAGGGCGATGCGCCGCGGCTGCGCGGTGGGGCGGTCGAGCAGCACTTCGCGCACCAGCCGCGCCGACGGGTGCGCCGCGTTGGCCGCCAGCCATGCGCCCAGGGTGTTGTTCAGGGTGTGGCGGTCGGCGGCGTGGTCCAGGTAAATCAGCGCAAGGTTAATCCAGCCGCCCTCCAGCGGTCCGGCGTGGCGCGACAGCGCATCCTCCAGCGTGGTGGCGTCGATGGACAGCAGCACGCGCCACAGGTGGTGCTGGTTGGCGAGCACCTCGGCCTCACCGTCCAGTACCGAGTCGCGGCGCATTAGATTAAGCGCCGCCGAAAGCGGCTGGTCGCGCAGCAGATGCAATTCACCGCGCAGTTGGTAAATGTCGGCCAGCAGTCCGTTGGACAGCAGCCCTTCGCGCATCGCCTGGCCCAGGCCGTTAAGCGCGCGGGTGTAATGGCGCTTGGGAATGAAAGTGCGCGCCCGCAGGTAAACCTTGCGCGCGTTCTGTTCATGCTCCAGGTCCACCAGGTCCAGAACATCCAGCACCGTTTCCGCGGCCTCCATCTGCCCCTGGTCCAGCAGCATCTGCGCCGCGTTCAGCAGGTGGATGTCGCGCTCGGGCCGGTGGGTGAAGGCGGCGAGTTGCAGTTGGCCTTCCACCGTGCCCTCGTCGGCATCCGGCGCGATGAGAATTTCCTCAGGCGTTGCGGCCGTTACTTCCCCCTCTTTTTGTTCTTCTTTTTCCTCCGCTTCTTTCTGCTCCGCCTCGGCGCGCGCTTTTTGCACCGCATCAATCACCGCCTGCCGCGCCGAATCGCCGGGCTGCGCCGTCACCGATGGCGGCGTCTTCGGCGCGCCGCCGCAGGCGATGAGAAAAAAGCCCATGGCGCACAACCATAGCGGCGCGAAGTTGATGCGGGTATGCTTAAGTTTTTTCATCGGACAACTGTGCGGTTGTCCCGGAGTATAACGAGTGCCGCGCGCGCCGGGCAAAAAAAATCAGCGCCAGGACGGCTGCCTGTTTGTGGCCGCCACGCCCATCGGCAATCTGGACGACACCACCCGGCGCGCGCTCACGGTGCTCGGCGGCTGCGCGTTCATCGCCGCCGAGGACACCCGCCACACGCGCAAACTTTTGTCGCGCTTCGGCGTCACGGCAAAATTAATTCCGCTGCACAACCGCAACGAGGCCGCCGCCACCCGCGCGGTGGTTAAACTTTTGCAGGCCGGCAACGACGTCGCGCTGGTCAGCAACGCCGGCACGCCGCTGCTCAGTGATCCGGGCTATCCGCTGGTGCGCGCCTGCCACGACCTGGGTTTGCGCGTGTCGCCGCTGCCGGGGGCCAGCGCGCTGACGGCAGCGCTGTCGGTGTGCGGTTTGCCGGCGGTGAAGTTCTGCTTTGAAGGATTCCTGCCGCCGCGCCGGCCGGCGCGTTTGCGGCGCCTGCGGGAGTTGCGCGCCGAGGCCAGGACCATGGTGTTTTACGAGGCGCCGCACCGCATCGCCGCAACCGCCGCCGACCTGGCCGCGGTGTTCGGCGGCGCGCGCCGCGCCGCGCTGGCGCGGGAGTTGACCAAACTTCATGAAACCGTGCATTGCGCCGACCTGGCCGCTCTGGCGGCAATGCTGGACGGTGACGCCGAGCAGCGCAAAGGCGAGTCGGTGCTGGTGGTTGCCGGCTGCGATGCGCCGGATGCCGCCTCCGGCCCCGGCGGCGCCGAAGTCCATGACGTGTACAGTGAACTCGCCCGCCACCTGCCGCCGAAGAAAGCCGCCCAAGTGGCGGCCAAACTCACCGGCGGCCGCGCCAACGCAATCTACCGCGCGGCGATGGCAAGGCGCGGATAGCGCCGCCGCCCTGTGCTATATTAAGCCGCGCCCATCAACCCCGGCGAAGAACCAAGAGCAAAAACCGCAACCGCCATGTACGAATACGAAAAAGACCTGCGCGTCCCGGACATCCCCAAACCGGGAGAGGACTTCGAGCAAAACATGGACGAGCACGCCCTCAAAACCGCGGCGAGAATCACCGTAACCCCCCTGGAAACCCTCGCCATCCAGCAGGACATCCACTTTCTCAAAATGCTGCTCCAGGAATTCATGGACCTCCGCCACAATTCCGGGACTGAACCCCGGCAAAAAGAAATGCTCATCCAAAAACTCAACCAAATTCGCCGCCACGCCGAGCGCACCGAACAACTCGCCCGCTGGACCCTGGCCAACATCCAGCGCCGCGACAACGCCGCAAAAACCGCCACAAAAATCCTCAAAACGCTCAAATAACAACCTAACCACCGGCCGGTTAAACCTCGGTTTAACCGTCACCGCCAACGACGGACTCAACACCGCCAACCTCCTCACCGGCGAGCGGGCATCTCCCGCCCGCCGCCCGATTTGTGCTATCCTCACCCCCAGCTTTTCACCGCCACCGGAGGACTCCGCCATGAAACTCGCCAATCCCGCAACCCAAATCGCCCCCCCCCCCCCCGCGATCCGGGGAATAATTAGCGGCGCACTCCTCGCCGTCCTCGCCCTCACTGCGGCCCCGCCAGCCGCCGCCCAAACCGCTGGCACCGTCACCATCGCCGTCACCGCCGACAGCGGCGACCGCGACCCCGTCGCCCCCGGCCTGCAAGTGGACGAGGACGACTTC
>JAPPPZ010000107.1 GCA_028817275.1 Gammaproteobacteria bacterium | reverse complement strand
TGCCGGACGCCGCCGGCCTCAGCGTCGGCAGTTTGCGCACAGCGCAGCGCGAACACCCGGACGCACTGCGCCCGCACCTTGGCCAACTCGCCGCCCGCCACCGCCACGGTTTTACGCTGCTGAACAGCGCCGCCATGGACGACGGTGTGTTCATCACCGTCGCCGACGGCGCCATCATCGACGCGCCGCTGGAGATTCTCTTCCTCAGCGCCGCCGCCGCGCCGGTGATGGTTCAGCCGCGCAATTTAATTGTCGCCGGCCGCGGCTCTGCAGTCACCGTAATTGAACGTTACTTAAGCGCCTCCGCCGCCGGCGCCGCCACGTTGACCAACGCGGTCACCGAAATCACCGCCGCCGACAACGCCACCGTCAACCACCTCAGGTTGCAGCAGGAGTCCGATGCCGCCCACCATGTCGGCGGCGTGTTTGCCGATGCCGCCGCCGATGCCGAGGTCAACACCACCGCCGTCATCCTCGGCGGCGCCTGGGTGCGCAACGACGTCACCGTGCGACTCAGCGCACCCGGCGCGCGGGTGAACATGAACGGCCTTTGCATCGGCGCCGGCCGCCGCCACATGGACAACCACACCCGCGTGGAGCACGCCGCGCCGCACTGCAACAGTTCCGAGTTGTACAAAAGCGTGCTCGGCGGCCGCGCGCGCAGCGTTTTTCACGGCCGCATTTTGGTGCAGCCCGGCGCCGTCAAGACCGACGCCTACCAAAGCAACCGCAACCTGCTGCTGTCGCCCGAGGCGCGCGCCGACAGCAAGCCGCAACTGGAAATTTACGCCGACGACGTGCGCTGCTCGCACGGCGCCACCACCGGCCAACTGGACGGCGACGCGCTGTTTTACCTGCGCGCCCGCGGCATCGGCGGCGACCGCGCGCGCGCCATGCTGGTGATGGCCTTCGCCGCCGAGGTGCTGCGCGGCGTCACCGGCGATACAATGCGCCGTTACCTTGAAGACGAGGCGCGCGCCATTTTGGACCGCGCCCTCGGTGGACAACTGCAATGAAAACCGCAACCGCAACCGCAATCAAACCGCCGGCGGACTTCGCCGTCGAAAAAATCCGCGCCGACTTTCCGGCGCTGCACCAGAAAGTGCACGGCCGGCCGCTGGTCTACCTGGACAACGCCGCCAGCGCGCAGAAGCCGCAGGCCGTCATCGACGCCATCAGCGACTACTACCGCCGCGACCACGCCAATGTGCACCGCGGCGTGCACACCCTGAGCCAGCGCGCCACCGACGCCTACGAAGGCGCCCGCGAAAAGGTGCGCGCCTGGATCAACGCCGCCGGCAGTTGCGAGTGCATCTACGTGAGCGGCGCCACCGAGGGCATCAACCTGGTGGCCCAGGCCTACGCCCGGCCGCGCCTGAAAAGCGGCGACGAAGTTGTGGTCACCGTTTCGGAACACCACTCCAACATTGTCCCGTGGCAGATGGTGTGCGAGCAAACCGGCGCCGTCCTGCGCGCCATTCCGGTGCAAGACAGCGGCGAGTTGGACCTCGGCGCCGCCGCCGAACTCATCGGCAAGCGCACCCGCATCGTCGCCTTCGGCCACATCTCCAACGCCCTCGGCACCGTCAACCCCATGGCCGAACTCACCGCCATGGCCCGCGCCGCCGGGGCGGTGACGGTGGTGGACGGCGCCCAGGCCATGCCGCACCTGCGGGTGGACGTGCGCGCCCTGGACTGCGACTTTTACACCTTCTCCGGCCACAAAATGTACGGCCCCACCGGCAGCGGCATTCTCTACGGCAAAGAGTCGCTCCTCGATTCCATGGCGCCGTACCGCGGCGGCGGCGAGATGATTAAGTCGGTGAGTTTTGAGGGCACCGTCTACCACGACCTGCCGCACAAGTTTGAGGCCGGCACGCCGTTCATCGCCGGCGCCGTGGGCCTCGGCGCCACCGTGGACTACCTCGGCGGCATCGGCATGGAGCAGGTCGCCGCGCACGAGTCGGCGGTGCTGGATTACGCCCTGGCGCGCGCCGCTGACACCCCCGGCCTCACCGTCATCGGCAACCCGCGCCACCGCGCAGCCATCCTGTCGTTCACCATGGACGGCGTGCACCCGCACGACATCGGCACCGTGCTCGACCACGAAGGCGTCGCCGTCCGCACCGGCCACCACTGCGCGCAACCGCTGATGGAGCGCTTCGGCATCGCCGCCACCGCCCGCGCCTCTTTCGGCATGTACAACACCCGCGCCGAAGTGGACGCGCTGTTCGCCGCCATCGGCAAAGTGCGGGAGATGTTCTGATGTGCGACCTGCGCGAGTTGTACCAGGAGGTCATCTTTGACCACAACCGTAACCCCCACAACTTCGGCAAACTGCAAAACCCCGACCGCACCGTGCGCGGCGACAACCCGCTGTGCGGCGACCAGTTGACGTTGTATCTGCATGTGGACGCCGACGGCGCCATTCGCGACATTGCATTTGACGGCCACGGCTGCGCCATCTCGGTGGCCTCGGCCTCCATCATGACCGACCTGGTCAAGGGCGCCAGCGCGGCCGAGGCTTTGCTGTGGTTTGACAAGTTCCACGCCCTGGTCACCGGCGGCGGTGACGGCGGCGGCGAGGGCATGGACAAACTTGCGGTGCTCGGCGGCGTCCGCCAATATCCCATGCGCGTCAAATGCGCGACGCTGCCGTGGCACACGTTGCAGGCCGCGTTGCGCGGCGATGGCGCGACGGTGAGCACCGAATGAACGATGACTACAGCGACAAACTTGCGCGGCGTTTTACCGAAGCCGGCCGCATTGACGTTGGCGGCGACGGTGACGGCAGCGGTGACGCCGGCCGCGACTCGCGCCCGCTTGCGCAGAAAATTGTGGAAGAAAGAATCGTGCAGGCGCTGAAAAGAATCTACGACCCGGAACTGCCGGTGAACATCTACGACCTCGGCTTGATTTACCAGGTGCGGGTGGACGCGGCCGGCAGGGCCGACGTGCAGATGACGCTGACCACCCCCGGCTGCCCGGTGGCGCAGACCTTCCCCGGCATGGTGGAGTGCGCGGTGGCCGAAGTGGATGGCGTACGCGAGGCGCATGTGGAACTGGTGTGGCAGCCGCCGTGGACGCGGGAGCGCATGTCGGAAGCGGCGCAGTTTGAGTTGGGGCTGCTGTGACTGAAAAGTGGACCGACGTGTGCGCCGCCGATGACATCCAGGTCGGCGAGTGCGTCGCCGCGCAGGTGGACGGCGAGCCGGTCATTGTCATCCGCACCGCCGCCGGCCACTTCGCGCTGGAGGACCAGTGCACCCACGACGGCGCCGAGTTGAACGACGGCGAGGTGGACGGCGACTCCATCGTCTGCGCCCGCCACGGCGCAAGGTTCTGCGTGCGCACCGGCGCCGTGCTGGAGCCGCCGGCATATGAAGCGGTGGCGGTTTTCCCGGTCAAGGTGGAAAACGGCCGTGTCCTGGTCCGCGACGCACGCTGGGACTGAGCGCGCGGCGCCCGCCGCCGCTGATGTGAATGCCGCGGCCAGCGGCGCCCGCCACGTCGTCCTGGTCAGCCCCTACGAACTGGGCCGCCAGCCGTACGCCCTGGCCCATCCGGCGGCCCACCTGGCGCGCGCCGGCCACCGGGTGAGTTGCATCGACCTCAGCCTGCAGCCGCTGGAGGACCACCTCGCCGCCGATGCCGGCCTGGTCGCCATCCACCTCGCCATGCACACCGCCACCCGCATCGCCGTGGACGCGCTGCCGAAAATCAAAGCCCGCGCCCCCGGCGCCGCCCTGTGCGTCTACGGCCTCTACGCCCCCATGAACGCCGCCCTGTTCCGTGAACTCGGCGTTGACAACATCTTCGGCACCGAAGCCGAGCAGGATTTGGTGCGCCTTGCCGGCGGTGAGGGTGAGGGCGGCGGCGGCAAGCGCGGCTTTCTGCTCCCCGACCGGACATCGCTGCCAGCCCTCGGCGACTACGCATCGCTGATTCTTCCCGATGGCGCGAAAAAAGTCTGCGGCTTTGCCGAAACCACTTTCGGCTGCAAGCACATGTGCCGCCACTGCCCGGTGGTGCCGGTGTACGGCGGGCGGTTTCGCGCCATCCCGGCGGAGTTGGTGCTGGCCGACATCGCGCAGCAGGTGGCGGCCGGCGCCGAACACATTTCATTCGGCGACCCGGATTTTTTGAACGGCCCCACCCACGCCCGCCGCATCGTGCGCGCCATGGCGGAAAAATTTCCCGGCCTCACCTTCGACGCCACGGTCAAAATCCAGCACCTGCTGCGCCACGCCGGTTTGCTGCCGGAGTTTGCGCGGCGCGGCTGTTTGTTCCTCACCAGCGCGGTGGAATCGCTGGACGACGCGGTGCTGGAAAAACTTCTGAAAAACCACACCCGCGCCGGTTTCCTGCAAGCGCATGAACTTTTGCGCGCCGCCGGCATCGCCCTGGCGCCGACCTTCATTCCGTTCACGCCATGGACGACATTGCCCGGCTACCTTGCGCTGCTGCGCGCCATTGCCGGCCTGGCTTTGGTGCACAGCGTACCGCCGGTGCAACTCAGCATCCGCCTGCTGGTCCCCGACGGCTCGCACCTGCTGCACATCCCCGGCTTCACCGCCCAACTGCAGCCGTTCGACCGCCAAACCCTCGGCTGGCCGTGGCGCCATTCCGATCCGGCGGTGGACGGGCTTTATGAATCGGTGCGCGCCTGGGTCGCCGAGGGCGAAGCGCGCGGTGCAACGCGCGAAGAAATTTTCACCGGCATCTGGCGGCACGCCAGCCACGCCGCCGGCCAGGACGAGCCGCCCCCCGCCCTCAGCAAAAGCGACCGCCCCATCCCGCGCATGTCCGAAGCCTGGTACTGCTGCGCCGAGCCGGT
>JAPPPZ010000126.1 GCA_028817275.1 Gammaproteobacteria bacterium | reverse complement strand
TAAACCTCCCACCGCCGCCGGCCCCCATCGGCGGCACCTATTCCACCCTCACCACAATATTCCCCACATGCCCCTTCTCCATAAACGCCCGTTGCGCGTCGCGGAGTTTTTCCAGGGGATAAGTCGCCGCCAGCAGCGGTTTGATTTCCCCGCGCTCAATGTAGCCGACCAAGTCGGCGAAGGCGCCGGGCGGGGTGACGGTGGCGCCGCTTAAGGTGAGGTCGTGGAGGTAGCAGGTGCGCAAGTCCAGTTCCACCATAGGCCCGGCAATGGCGCCGGCGCAGGTGTAGCGGCCGCCGCGCGACAACACCGACAGCAACTGCGGAAACAACTTGCCGCCCACCACATCCGCCACCACCGTCACCGCCGCGTAGCCGGCATCGCTCAGCGCAGCCTGCAAATCGCCGGGTGCACGCGGCAGCACGGCGGCGGCGCCGATGGCGCGCACGGCATCGGCCTTGTCGGCGCCGCACATGGCGATGGCGCGGGCGCCGCGACGGTTGGCCAATTGAATTAACGCCGAGCCGACGCCGCCGGATGCGCCGGGGATTAACACCGTGTCGCCGGTGGTTACGGCGGCACGGTTCAGCATGTTCTCCGCCGTCACGTAGGCAGTGGCGAAAGTGGCGAGTTCGGCATCGCTCAACGTGCTGTCCACGGCGTGCACATTGCACGCGTCCACGCTCAGCCACTCGGCGTAGCCGCCGTCGCACTCGCTGCCGAGGTAGCCGGTTTTTTCCAAGTTTCCCGGGTCGTTCCAGTCGCGCAACCAGGTGTCCACCATCACCCGCCGGCCGCTGAGATTTTTGTCCACGCCGCCACCGACCGCCGCGACAACGCCCACCACATCGGCGCCTTGAATGCGCGGAAATGCGATGGGCGCGCCGCCCCAGGCTGCATCATCGGACTCGGACTCGGCCTCACCCTCACCCTCACCGGTGGCGCCGCTGACGCTTTTGGAATACCAGCCGGTGCGCGTGTTGACATCGGTGTTGTTTAAGCCACAGGCGCCGACGCGAATTAAAACCTCACCCTCGCCGCACACCGGCGCCGGCCAGTCGGTGTGGAACTCAAGTTTATCCAGCCCGCCGTGGCCGGTCAGCACCACGGCGCGCATGGTTTTCGGCAGGTCGTTCATGTTTTAACTCCGGGGATTTTTGTTAAGCGGATCATAAGCCGGCGCGGCCAGCACCGCCGCTTTCCTCGGCGCGCCCAGTATCACAACTTCCAATTGCGTGCCGGGAGCGGCATGTTGCGGTTTGACGTAGGCAAAAGCCAGCAGTTGGTTCACAGCATAACCGAAGGCGATGGAACTGACCGCACCGATGCACTCACCGTCGACCAGCACCGCCTCGCCGCCGTGGCCGTCACTGTCGCCATCGGCATCCACCGCCAGGTAGACGCAAACCCAGCGCAACGGTTTCTGCACTGCAACCACCGTCGCGGCCTTGCCCACGAAATCGGGTTTGTCCAGATTCACGAAACGCATGACTCCGGCCTCCGGCAGCGTGACTTCGTTGGTCAACTCGCCGGCGCCCTTGAACATTTTTTCCATGCGCATTGCATTCATGGCGAAGGAACCGTAATCGGCCATGCCGAATTTACCGCCGGCCTGCCGCAACTCATCGTACACCGCCGGCAAACCATCGCGCGCGCAGTGCAACTCCCATCCCAACTCGCCGGCGTACGACATGCGCAGCGCGCGCACCGTTTGCCCGGCAAGTGTAATGTCCCGCGCGCTGAGCCAGGGAAAACCTGCATTGTCCAGCGGCGCCGGCGTGCATGCGCCGAGAATTTCCCGGGCGCGTGGACCGTTCAACGCCACGGCGCCGAGATTATCGGAAACGTTGGTGACCACCGCGCGCTCACCGTCGCGTTTGTTTTGCGCAAGGTAATCGCACAACCGCTGCTCAAAAAACGCCGCGCAGGTGAAATAAAAAACTTCCGCCGACAGCCGCGCCAACGTGGTTTCCAACTCAATGCGGCCGCTTTCGTTCAGCAGGTGGGTCAACCCAATGCGCCCGGCGGCCGGCAGGCGGTTGGGAATCAGGCGGTCCACAAAAGCCGCCGCATCGGGCCCGGCGACTTCCACTTTGGCAAAGGCGGAAATGTCCATCACTCCGGCGCCCCCGCGCACCGTCCGCACTTCCCGCGCCACCAAATCATGCCACGCCGCGCGGCGAAAAGAATAATGGTCGCGTTGCGCGATGCCATCGCGGGCAAACCAGCGCGGGCGTTCCCAGCCGTAAACTTCCTCATGCACCGCGCCCCGGGTTTTTAATTTCTCATACAGCGCGCCCGGCTTCACCGGCCGCGCGGCCGGGCGGTTGAAATGCGGAAACGGAATCTCATGGCGCAGCAGATAATCCTCCTTCGCCTTGGCCACCTGGTAGGCGCGGCCGGCGAAAGCGCCGAAGCGGCGCGGGTCAAACTCGCGCATGGAAATGCCGGCGGCGCCGTGCACCATCCACTGCGCCAGCGCGCGACTTAAACCGGGGCCCCAGCCGATGCCGATTTGGCAGCCGCAGTTGAGCCAGTAGTTGCGCAGGCCGGGCGCCGGGCCCACCAGCGGATTGCCGTCCGGCGGATGCGAAATCGCGCCGTGCACCACGCGCCGAATGCCGCGCTCGGCCAGCACCGGCATGCGCTCCATGGCGTTGCTGAGCCACGGCATGATGCGCTCGTAGTCGGCGGCGAAGAGTTCGTTTTCCGCCTCCCACGGACAGCCGTCCAGCCACACCGGGTTGGGGTTTGCTTTTTCGTAAATGCCGATGAGGCCGGCCTGCTGCTCCATGCGAATGTAGCCGGACACTTCCCGGTCGTCGCGCACCACCGGCAATTCTTCGTCCAGCGCGCCGAACTCCGGCACCGGCTCGGTGACCAGGTAATGGTGCGTCATGGAAACCGCCGGCAGGTCAAGCCCGCTCCACTCGCCAATCTGCCGCGCATGCACGCCGCCGGCGTTGACCAGATGTTCGCAAACCACATCGCCGTCCTCGGTGCGCACGCGCCATTCACCGTTGGATTCGAGGGTGACGCCGGTCACGCGGCAGCGGCGGAAAATTTTCACGCCAAGTTGGCGCGCGCCCTGGGCCAGGGCCAAAGTGGCGCCGGCCGGGTCCACATGGCCGTCGCCGGGCGTGTGCAGTGCTTTGGTGACGCCGTGCAATTGGTAGAACGGGTGCAGTTCCCGAATGCGTTTTGGGTTGACAATTTCCATGGGCAGGCCAAGGGCGCGGCCGACGCTGACGGTGTGGCGCAGCCAGTCCACATCGTCCTCGGTGTAGGCGAGCCGCAGCGAGCCGCAGCCGTGCCAGGTGGGCGACTGGCCGGTTTCTTTTTCCAGCGCGCCGGCATACAAACTGATGTTGTAGTCGACGCAGCGGGCGAGGGCGAAACTTGCCGTGGAGTGGGTGATTTGCCCGGCCGCATGCCAGGTGGAGCCGGAGGTGAGTTCGGCTTTTTCTAAAAGCGCCACATCGCGCCAGCCCTCGTGCGCCAGATGGTAGGCCAGCGCGCAGCCCATGATGCCGCCGCCGACCACCACCACGCGGGCGTGCTGCGGCAGTGTTTTTTCCGAAAGCGCGGGTTTCATTGTCGGGGCAAGCATGGTTAATGTAACATTGCCGCGCGCATTTTAACTGCGGCAATGGCCATGACCGACAAAAACACCGGGCCGGCGCGCGCCCTTGAGCCGCGCTACTACACCGACCGGGAAATTTACCGCCGCGAATTGTCCACGCTGCTGGCGCGCGCCTGGCAGTTTGCCGGCCATGTCTCGCAACTGCCGGACAGCGGCGACTACTTCACCGTCACCATCGCCGGGCAGAATTTATTCTGCATGCGCGGCGGTGACGGCCGGGTGCGCGCTTTTTACAACGTCTGCCAGCACCGCGCCCACGAACTGCTGCGCGGCAGCGGCAATTGCAAAGTCATCGTGTGTCCCTACCACGCCTGGTCGTACCGTTGGGACGGGCGCTTTCTGTCCGGGCCCAATGTTAAATCGGTGCCGGGCTTTCCGCGCGGGGGCATTCGCCTGGCCGAGGTGCGGGTGGAAATTTTTTGCGGTTTTATTTTTGTGAACCTGGACCCGGACGCCGCGCCCATGGCCGAATGGTTTCCCGGCGCGCAGGAGGAGTTGCGCGAATACGTGCCGGACATTGAACAACTGCAGCCGCTGCTGTGGCTGGAAATTCCGGAGCACTGCAACTGGAAAGTTTCTGTGGAAAATTATTCCGAGTGCTACCACTGCAGAATTAACCACCGCACTTTTTCCACCGGCGTGGTGCGGCCGGAAACCTACGACATCCAGCCGCACGGAAGATGCCTGCGCCACACTTCCGAATGCCAGAATCTGGAGCAACTCAGTTACCCGGTGGACCCCGCCGCCAACCCGCACGCCGGCAAATACTCCTCATGGTTTTTGTGGCCCACTTTTTCGTTTCAGGTTTACCCCGGCAACCTGCTCAACACCTACCACTGGCGCCCGGCCGGCGTGGACCGGGTCACCGTGTGGCGCGGCTGGTTCACCAGCGGCGGCGGCGAGTCCAAAGTGGTCCGCGACCTGGCGGAGCAGGACCGCGCCACCACCGTCGCCGAGGACATCCGCCTGGTGGAGTCGGTGCAGCGCGGCCTGAACAGCCGCGGCTACCGCCCCGGCGTCCTGGTCGTGGACCCCAAAAGCGGCGTCAATTCCGAACACTCCCTGCGCGCCATGCACCAGTGGCTGCGCGAAGATCTGGACTGACTTAGAACCGCCATTCGCCGCTGAGCAGGTTGGCGGTGTTGAGTCCGTTGTCGGCGGTGACGGTTAAACCGAGGTTTAACCGGCCGGTGGTTTTGCCGGCGGTGAGGCTGAGGCGGTTTTCGTCGGGGCC
>JAPPPZ010000116.1:10685-12117 GCA_028817275.1 Gammaproteobacteria bacterium | reverse complement strand
TTGTCGCCGCGGTACAGACCCAGGGCGGCCCAGTGGCCGAAGACAATGCGCCGGTCATGAGTACTGCGGCCGGGAGCACGGAACCAGGGGACCAAACCATTAGTTTCGACGTCAGTGTCACCGTTTCTGGAGTCGCCGTCACCATTCCCGGCGTCCAGGTCACCGTTCCCAGGCGCCGCCTTGCAGGTGAAGTCCATGGCGCCATCGGCGGTGCAGTAGCGGATACGGGTGAGGATGTTGATGATGAGTCGCAGGCGCGCAAAGCCGCTCAAGTTTTCGCGCCATTGCGCCGGGGCGTTGCCGTAGAGGTTGCGCATGAGGGCGCCGAAGTCGCCGCCGCGCAGGGCGGTTTCCACTTCGGCGGCGTGGCGCATTACGTCGGCGGCGCGCCAGTCGGGGTGCACGCCGGCGTGGACCAGGATGGTGCCGCCGCCGTCGCTGGTGACGGCGAGGGGGCGGCGGCGCAGCCAGTCGGTGATGACGTCACCGTCGGCGGCGCTGAGGATGTCGTCGAAAGTATCGTGCGGCTGCCTGCTGATGGCGCCTTCGGTGACGGCGAGCAGGTGGAAGTCGTGGTTGCCGAGCACGCAGTCGGCGGCGTCGCCGAGGTCCATCACCAGGCGCACGGTGTCGGCGGAGCGCGGGCCGCGGTTGACCAGGTCGCCGGTGAACCACAAGTGGTCGCGCGCCGGGTGGAAGCGGATGCGCCGCAAGAGTCGCTGCAACGCGCCGCAACAGCCGTGCACATCGCCGATCGCGTAGTGCGCCATGCCGCGCGGGGTTATTCCTCAAACGGCGCGCCGCCGTCACCTTCATCGTCGCGCACCGCGGCCGCGCGCGCCTGGCGGTAACTTTCGCGGACAAAAAGATACGGGTCCAACTGCTCCTCCAGCACCGCGTCAAAGCCGAGCAGCCGCGAGCGCGTTTCCAGAATGTCCAGCCCGCGCAGCGTCCACCGCGCGGTGTTGTCCTCCACCTGGTACAGCGGATCGGTGACCAGCCAGCGCGGCACATCGCCGGCCGCATCGCGCAGGTTGCGCGGGCCGAAAACCGGCAGCACCACGTAAGGCCCGGTGGACACGCCCCACTTGCCGAGGGTCTGGCCGAAATCCTCCTCGTGCCGCGCCAGGCCGAAAACCTTGGTCGCCGGGTCAAAAAGGCCGCCGATGCCGAGAGTGGCGTTGATGAGAAAGCGCAGTCCGCTGATGCCGGCGCGGCGGCCTTCCCCCTGCAGCGCGCTGTTCAGAACAGTCGCCGGTTCCTTGAGGTTGCGGAAAAAATTGCTGATGCCGCGCGCCAGCGGCTCGGGAGTGATGGTGTCGTAGCCCACCGCGATGGGGCGCAGAAAAATTTTGTCCAGAAATAAATTGAAGCGGAAGATTTTGCGGTTGACCTTTTCCCACGGGTCTTTTTCCTCCACTTCGGCAAAGTC
>JAPPPZ010000116.1:0-10641 GCA_028817275.1 Gammaproteobacteria bacterium | reverse complement strand
GATCATCGTCAAAAATCTCGCCGCCGCCCCCGGCCGCAACTTCCGCCGCCCCGCCATCGCCGTTCTGGTGCAACTTCCCGCCGCAACCGGCGCCAAACGCCAGCAGTGAAAGCAGAAAAAACGAGAGATAAAACCGCGCCATAAAACCATGATACCACGCCGCCGCCGCCGCGCCGTGCGATAATGCGGCGATGACCGAACTTGCCGTCAACGCCGCGCGCCTGTGGCAAACCATCACCGCCTCCGCCGCCATCGGCCCGGGGCGCGCCGGCGGCCTGCGGCGTCTTGCGCTGTCCGATGCCGACCGCGAGATGCGCGATCTTTTTGTAGCGTGGTGCCGCGACGCCGGGTGCACGGTGACGGTGGACGGCGTCGGCAACCTGTTCGCCCGCCGCGCCGGCGAGGACAACAGCCTGCCGCCGGTGATGGTCGGCAGCCATTTGGACACCCAAATCGCCGGCGGCAAATTTGACGGCGTGCTCGGCGTGCTGGCCGGCCTTGAAATCGTGCGCACTTTGAACGACCGCAACATGGCCACCCGCCGGCCGCTGGAGGTGGTTTCGTGGACCAACGAGGAGGGCGTCCGCTTTCAGCCGCCGATGATGGGCGCGGCGGTCTTTGCCGGCGCGCTGGAGCGCGACTGGGTGCTGGCGCAGAAAGACGATGACGGAATGGTGTTCGGCGAGGAGTTGCGGCGTATCGGCTACGCCGGCGATGCGCCGCCGGGCGGGCGCGCGGTGGATGCGTATTTTGAATTGCACATTGAGCAGGGGCCGCAACTGGAGGCCGAGGGTCTGCAAGTGGGCATCGTCACCGGCGGCTTCACCACCTACGGCATGCACCTGAATGTGCACGGCGAGAACGCGCATTCCGGCCCGACCTCCATGGAGCGGCGGCGCAACGCGCTGGTGGGGGCGGCGATGTTAATTGTGGGCGCCAACGACATCGGCTGGCGCCACCATCCGGAGGGCCGCGCGTCCTCATCGCGGGTGGTGGTGTGGCCGAACAAATACGGCATTCTGCCCGACTTCGCCGAACTCACCTGCGATATCCGCCACCCGCAACCGGCGCGGGCGGCCGGGATGCTGGCCGAGTTGAAACAGTTAATTCCGCAAACCGAGCAACGGGCGCGGGTGGCGGTGAAAGTGGCCCGGGAGTGGACTTTCGGCGATGTGCAGTTTGACGCCGGCTGCATCGGCCTGGTGGAGGCGGCGGCGCGGGAGTTGCAGGTTCCGCACAAGCGCATGCTGAGCGCGGCCGGCCACGACGCCTACCACATCGCCGCCATCGCGCCGACGGCGATGATTTTCACGCCGTGCAAAGACGGCGTCACCCACAACGAAGCCGAGCACATTGAGCCGGACTACACGGTGCCCGGCGTGAACGTCCTGCTGCACGCGGTGCTGGCGCGGGCCAACCGCTGAACTTTCTGCTGAACTTATTTCAGCAGGTTGGTCCAGATGCGGTCGTACAATTTAACCACCTCGGGCGGGCAGGCCGGGACGAACTCCCCGGCAGGGGCGGCGGCCGGCGGGTTTAACTCGTTGGCGGCGGACAGGTCGGCGTCCAGGTAAGGCTCCACGCCCTTGACCCCGGCGCTGTATTTGGCGAAGTTGGTGAGGACGGCGGCGTTTTCCGGCGCCATCATGAAGTTCAGAAACAACTTCGCATTTTCCACGTTCGGCGCGCCTTTCAGCACCACCAGGTTGTCCATCCACGCGGTGTAGCCTTCCCTGGGGTAGGCGTATTTAAGCGAGGCGCGCTCGGCGCGGGCCTTCATGCCGAAGCCGTTCCAAATCATGCCGACAGCGGCGTCGCCGGAAACCAGTACTTCCTTGGCGCCGTCGGAGTTGAAGGACAGCCAGTGCTTTTTGGCGCCCACCAGCAGGTCGTTGAGTTCCGCCAGCTGGGCGCGGTTGCTGTTGCAGCGCGGGTGGCCGAGGTAGCGCAGGCCGGCGTTCAGCACGTCGTTCACATCCCGCAGCATGTTAATCTTCCCGCGCAGTTGCGGCGGCGGGTCAAACAGAATCGCCAGCGTGTCGATGTCGCCGCCGTAAACCGAGGTGTCCACCGAGAAAGCGGTGCTGCCCCACTGGTACGGCACCGAATATTTGCGCCCGGGATCAAAACTCACATCGGCCCACTTGGGGTCCACATGGCGGAAGTTGGACAGGCGGTTGGCGTTGATTTTTTCAAGAAAGCCCTCTTGAATTAAAATGGCCACCATGTAATCCCCGGGCACCGCCACATCGTAGCCGCGCACGCCGGATTTCAGTTTGGCCAGCAGCGTTTCGTTGCTGTCGTAGGTATCCAGCGTGACTTTGACGTCATGCTCGGCGGAAAATTTGTCCAGCAATTGCTGGGGCATGTATTCAAACCAGTTCCACAGTTTGAGTTCACCGGCGGCGCCGGCCGGCGGGGAAAATACCGCCGCCGCCGACATCACCAGCGCGACAAGAATGGATTGGACGGTGTTTTTCATGGCGTTCACCTCTGCTTGGGTTAAGTGAAGAATCAGGTCCGCCTGCGGCCGACAAGATAGGACAAACTAACAAAAAACACCGACACCAGCAACATGATGGTGGAGATGGCGTTAATCTCCGGCGAGAACCCCACCCGCACCATGCCGTAAATCGCCAGCGGCAGCGTGGTGGTGCCGGGGCCGGTGACCATGTTGGTGATGATGAAGTCATCCAGCGAGATGATGAACGCCAGCATCAGGCCGGCGAAAATGCCCGGCATCATCATCGGCAGCAGCACGAAACGAAAACTCCGCCAGCGGTCGGCGTATAAATCCTGCGCCGCGTCCTCGTAAAACGTCTCAATGCCGGACAGGCGCGCGGCGATGGGCAGGTAGGCGAAAGGCACGCAAAAAACAGTGTGGGCGATAATCACCGTCAACAGGCCGAGTTGAAAACCGACGGCGAGAAAGAAAATCAGCATGGCCACGGCGGTGACAATTTCGGGAATCATCAGCGGCAGGTTAATCAGAACAAACACCCCGCCGCGCCCGCGAAATCCCCGGCCGCGCGCAAGGGCGAGGGCGGCGGCGGTGGCAATCACCGTCGCCGCCGCCGAGGCGGTGACGGCGACCACCAGCGAGTTGATGGTGGCGGCCTGAATGTGCGGGTTGGCAAAGGCTTTCGCGTACCACGCCAGACTGAACCCGCCCCAGGTGGTGATGGAGCGGATGGCGTTGAAGGAGTACACCGCCACCACCAATATCGGCGCATACAGCAGCGCCATGCACAGCCAGGTGACCTGGCTGAAGCCGGGGTAGGCGCTGAGGGGTTTGGACTTTTTCATTGCTCAGTTGCCGGCCGAGGAAAGCGCGCGGCGGCGGGCGAGGACGGTGAGGGCGACCAGCACCACGCTCAGCAGCAGCACCGCCGCCGCGGCGCCGAATGGCCAGTTGCGCGAACCCTGGAACTGCAGCGCCACCAGGTTGCCAATCATCAGGTTTTTCCCGCCGCCCAGCAGGTCCGGCGCGATGTAGGCGCCGAGGGAGGGAATAAACACCAGCAGGCAGCCGGCGACCACCCCGGGTTTGACCGTCGGCAGAATGATTCTTCTGAGAATGGTCCAGCGCCCGGCGTACAAGTCGCACGCCGCCTCCATCAGCGAGAAATCAAAACGCTCAATGGCGGCGTAAATTGGCAGCACCATGAACGGCAGGTAACTGTAGACCAGGCCGAGGGCGATGGCGAAGTCGGTGTAGGCGATGCGCAGCGGCGCGTCCACGATGCCGACGGCGGTGAGGGCGCCGTTAAGCGGGCCCTCGTCGCGGATCACAAACAGCATGGACACCGTGCGGATTAAAAGGTTCACCCAGTACGGCACCGTCACCAGCAGCACCCAGGCCGAGCGCGTCGCCGGCGGGCGGGTGGCGATGAAGTAGGCGGTGGGAAAGCCGATTAAAAGGCAAATCACCGTCGCCGCCAGCGCCTGCACAAAGGAGCGGAAATAAATGGACAGGTAGGAGGTGTGAAACACCAACTCATCGGTGAGAAAGTCGCGCTCAAAAAAGAATTGAATGTAGGCGTCAAAACTCAGCAGCCACTCCACGCCGCCGTAAGTGCCCGGGCTGAGGAACGAATACACCGCCATCAGCGCCACCGGCAGCAGCAGAAAGAATCCGATCATCGCCAGCGTCGGCGACAGCAGCAGCAGCCGGGCGCGGGTCATGATTCAGTCCGCCAGCAGGCGCGCCGCGCCCGGGTTCATCTTCAGCCGGATGCGCTCGCCGGGGCCCGGCGGCGGCTGTTCCCGCCCGGCGTTCTGCACCCGCGCTTGCAGCCTTTGGCCGTCACCGAGTCGCACGCTGAGCTGGGTGTCGGTGCCGAGGTAGGTGAGGCCTTCCACCACGCCGCTGAGCGCCGGCCCGCCGTTGCCGCCCGCCGAAAAAGAAATCTGCTCCGGGCGGATGGAAACGCGCGCTTCACCAAAGCCCGCCGCTTCCCCGGCGCAGGAGCACTGCAGCAGCGCGCCGTCCAGCCGGCACCAGGCGGTGTCCTGTTCCAACTTTTCCACCGTCACCGTCAGAAAATTACTTTCGCCGATAAAGTTCGCGACAAAACTGTCGCGCGGTTTTTCATAAATGTCCCGCGGCGCGCCGGTTTGCCGCACCCGCCCGCCGGACATCACCGCGATTCGGTCGCTCATGGTCAGCGCCTCCTCCTGGTCGTGGGTGACGAACACAAACGTGATGCCGGTCTGCTGCTGCATGGTCTTCAGTTCCGCGCGCATGGCCTGGCGCAGTTTAAGATCCAGCGCCGACAGCGGCTCGTCCAGCAGCAGCACCCGCGGCCGCGGCGCCAGCGCGCGCGCCAGTGCAATGCGCTGCTGCTGCCCGCCGGACAACTGCGCCGGCTTGCGCGCGGCGAACTGCTCCATTTTCACCAGTGCAAGCATCTCGCCGATGGTCCGCTCAATCTCAGCGGGCGCGCGCCCCAGCATTTCCAGACTGAAAGCGACATTCTTCGCCACCGTCATGTGCGGAAAAAGCGCGTAGTGCTGAAACACCGTGTTCACCGGCCGCTTGTGCGGCGGCAGCGCTTTAATATCTTCGCCAAACAGGAAAATCCCGCCGTCATCCGGCTGCTCAAACCCGGCAATCATCCGCAGCAAAGTGGTCTTGCCGCAACCCGACGGCCCCAGCAAGGTGAAAAATTCATTGTCGCCGATGGTGAGGGTGACGCCGTCCAGCGCCTTCACCTGCTCCGCCCCGCGCCCGAATTTTTTGGACACCGCGCGGATTTCCACCGCCGGGTTTTTTTGCTCAGAATCCATTTTTCACCGCCTGAAAAGAATGCCCATTGTGGCACAAAGCCGGCCGCCGCCGGCGGCGCCGGTTTTCCCTCAGAAAAATCTCATCCGCTCTTCCCCGGCCCCCCGGCCGCCGGTTTGCCTTGCCGATTGCCCCTCACAAACGGCTCGGCGGCGATGCGGCGGCGGAGAGTTTCGGCGGCGGGCAGGCCGCTGACAGCGGCGGCGCAGGCTTCGTCCAGGGCGGCGCGGGTTGCGTCGGTTTCAATATGCGGCAGCGGCGCGAGGTCATTGTTCTGTTGGGCGGTGAAGGCGGCGGCCAGGCGGGCGATGGTGGTTTTTCGGTTGAGGTTGGGCACCGGGAACTGTTGCAGGGGGCCGTTTTTGATGCCGGTCCACGCGCCACGGGTGGGGGTCTGCAGCCACAGGAAGGCGGCGATGCCATAGGAGGAGTTGAGCCACACGGCGAGGGCGCGCAGTGTGTCTTTGTTTGTCTTTTTGGGGCGCAGCGTCCACCACACATTAGCCAGCACTGGTTTGTCCACCAGCACGGCAAAGGTGCGCACAGTTTCAAGCCAAATGCGCGACGCCACACAAAGCCGGCCACTACCCCAGCCCCAGAGATGGTCGGGGTAATCTTTGCCGCGACCGCGCATTGCCATGGTGCCTGTTTGTTTTCGCTGTTCATGAATCGGCGAAAGGTAAAGGTTGGGGGCGGCCGTCATGGTGCGCCGCTCCTCGGTTTTATGGCCCCAGAAAGCGGCGTATTCGGTACGAAATTTGGTTTCTTCAAAACCGTCGTATACCCTGCGCACGTCCGGCCCGATGTCGGCAAATTTGCTGAGCGGAAAAGTATTTTTGCATTGCATGATGCTCTCCGCATTTGCCGCCAGTCGCGGTGATGCAAATCTGGTGCGTTGCCAGGCCGCCGCATCGGTTTGTTTGCGGTAAACGGATATGCCGAGTTCGGTTTCCATTGCGGGCGGCGCGCCGTTGTTGATGGCGGATTGGACCAGGCGCGCCGCATGTGCGGCACCCAGTTCACCCATGGGATTGCGCAGGAGGTGCACAAAAGCGGTGTCGCTGCTGTTGTGGTTTGCCGCTTCGTCCTCCTTTTTTCTGCGGGTGGCCACGACAAGGCACTCGGACAAAGAGGTGCTCTCGGAAAAGTTGGTGCGTGCGGCGTCGTGGGAAAGGACGACCACGTCCAGCCGCAAAATTTCCGCCAGCAGTTTGCGGGTTTTGCGCCACGCTTCGCCGGTGCACAAAGCGGCCGGCAAAACCGCGGCCAACCGGCCGCCATGTTTCAACCGTCTTGCAGCGGCGGCAAGAATCACCGCGCCCAGGCCGGCGCTGGTGGAGGCGTTGACGTTGTGTTTGCTGAGGTCTTTGCCCAGGGCTTTTTGCATGCGCTGGCGGGTGTCCGGCGGCATGTCGCCGAACATTTGGTTGCTGGCCATGGAGCGGGAAAAAGGCGGGTTAATGATGGCCAGATCCAGTGCCGGCAAGTGGGCGGTGGCGCGCACATCGCCCGTGCCGGTGACTTTGCGCGTCTCGACCGGGTTGGTCACCAGGTCGTGCTGAATTTTTACTTCGTTGCTGAGCAGAAAGTCGGCGCTGCCGAGGGCGATGGCGCCGTTCTCTTTGCTGCCGCAGGGCAGCGCGTATAAATTCATCCGGTCAAATGCGACTTGCGGCGAAAGCAGCCCCAGGTGCGCCGCCGCCAGATGCACCGCAATCAGTTCCACGTCGTAACCGTGCAGAACACTTTCCATCATTACGCGATGCAGTTCTTGCGGCTGGTGTTTTTTGTTTTTCCCGCCGCAGAAGTTGCGGTGCAGGCGTTCCACTTCGCGCGCCGCGGCCAGCAGCAACGTGCCGGTGCCGCAGGCCAGGTCGGCGACGCGCAGTTTGCCCACGGCTTCCAGGTTGCTCCAGTCCACGCCGGCCAGCGTCCCGCCCAGTTTGCGGTTGAAAGCCAGGGAAGAAAGCAATGTGCCGGCCGGCAGCGAGGTGTAATAGGCGGCGCGCGGCTTGGCAAAGTCCACCAACTGGTGAAACACGCGCCCGGCCAGGTCGTGGCCGCGGATGTCGCGGATTTTCCCGGCGGCTTTGACCAGCAGGGCAAGAATGGATTCGCCCAGCCGGCCTTCGGGAAAAACGCGCAGCACATCGGCGGCGGTGCGGAAGATTGGCACATAGTCAATCTCGTCGCAAATCCACTGCCAGTGCTTTGCAACCTCGCTTCTGCCGCCGTTGATGTCCAGGGGATTCACCTTCTTGTTGCTTTCCGCAAGATGGCTCTGAAACACCAGCGCGTTCAGCACCATCAGCGCGGCGATTTTGCGCCCGGATTCCACATCGCGGACATTGACAACGCCGGCGATGCGCTCACCATCGGCTTTGCGCAGGCCAAGTTCCAGCGCCGCCTCGCCCACCGCATCGGTCATGATTTGCACCGCTTCCTGCAAACGTTTGGGCGTGTCCATCTTGTTGCGCAGCGCGTAAAGCGCGTCGGCCAGCGCCGACGGTTTTCCTTTCTGCCATTCGTCGACTTCGCCGTTTTGCCAGCGAAAGCGGTAGCACAAATTGCTCCGGCGCAGCGCCCGGTCGGGGGCGGCGGCGGTGCGCAAGGCGGCCGGGTAAATCACCTCGGCCGCGACGGCGATGCTGGCGTCCTGCTCCATGCGTTCCTGCGTCTGCTGGTACAGGGCTTTTTCGGCCCCCTGGGATTTATATTTTGCTTCAATCAAAACCCGCGAACCGTCCAGGTCAACCATCACATCCGGGCGGCCGCCGCGCGGAGTGCGGCGTTCCTCAACCGCATTCAGATATTCCTCGCGCAGAATCAGCGCAAGATAGGTGTTGTAAACCTCCTCGCGCAACGCTCCGTCTTTGGGTTTTGCCATGGTTTTCCGGGGGTCAGGCCGCAAACGACGCCCCGCAGCCGCAGGTGGTGGTGGCGTTGGGGTTGTTCACGGTGAACCTTGCGCCCATCAGGTCGTCCTTGAAGTCCACCTCGGCGCCGCCCAGGTATTGCAGGCTGATGCTGTCCACCAGCATGGTCACGCCGTCTTTTTCCAGCGCGACATCGTCTTCGTTGCGGGTGTCGTCCAACTGGAAGCCGTACTGAAAACCGGAACAGCCGCCGCCCTGCACATACACGCGCAGGTAATTGTCACCGGCGGTTTTTTTGCCGGCGATTATATTTTTCACCCGACCGGCGGCGGCGGCGCTGAGGGTGAGGGGCGCGGCGTTCATGACGCCAAGCATACCATCAGGGCGTCATGGCCGGGCTTTGCAAGCCGGCGGTTTCGTCCATGCCGAGGGCCAGGTTCATGGCCTGCACCGCCTGGCCGGCGGCGCCCTTGACCAGGTTGTCCTCCACGGCGAGGATGACCGCGGTGCCGCCGCCGCCGGGGCGGTGGACGGCGATGCGGCACATGTTGCTGCCGCGCACGGTGCGGGTGTCGGGGCATGCGCCGGCCGGCATCACGTCCACGAACGGTTCATCGCGGTAGAAATCTTCGTAAATTTTTTGCAAGTCACCGGGCCCATCGGCGCGCAACTTTGCATACAGCGTGGCGTGAATGCCGCGAATCATCGGCGCCAGGTGCGGCACGAACAGCAACTCCACTTCAGTCCCGGCCGCCTCGCGCAGGCCCTGCACAATTTCCGGCAGGTGGCGGTGGCCGCCGAGCGCGTAGGCCTTGAACGATTCCGCGGTTTCGCACAGGTTGTATTCCGCTTCGGCGCGCCGGCCGGCGCCGCTGACGCCGGATTTTGCATCGGCGATCAGCCCGCGCGGCTCGGCCAGGCCTTCTTTCAGCAGCGGCAGAAAACCAAGTTGCACCGCCGTCGGATAACACCCCGGCAGCGCCACCAGTCGTGCGCTCCGAAGTTGCGCACGGTTCACTTCCGGCAGGCCGTAGACCGCCTTCTCCAGCAGCGCCGGGCAAGCGTGCGGCATGCCGTACCAGTGCTGCCACTGGCCGGCGTCGCGGAGTCGAAAGTCGGCGGACAGGTCCAGAAACACCGCGCCGGAGTCCAGCGCTCTTTGCGCGTGGGTCATGGCGACGCCGTGGGGTGCGGCGCAGAACACCGCCGCGCACGAGGTGAAGTCGGCGCCGGCCGGATCGGTGAAGCGCAGGTCGAGGATGCCGCGCAAGTTGGGAAACACGTCGCTGACGGCGGCGCCGTTGCGCTCGCGGGAGGTGACCATGGTCACCCGGGCGCCGGGGTGGACGCTTAGAATCCTGAGCAGTTCGGCGCCGGTGTAGCCGGTGCCGCCGATGATGCCGATGCGTTTCATTGCCATGCGCCGGCGGGCGCCGTGAATGGTGGCTGGGGAACCAGGATTCGAACCTGGACCGGCGGAGTCAGAGTCCGCTGTCCTACCGTTAGACGATTCCCCAGTGGCGGAGCATGCCGCGGGCGCGCGCCTAGCGCTTGGAGTACTGCGACCGCTTGCGCGCCTTGTGCAGGCCGACTTTTTTGCGCTCCACTTCGCGCGCGTCGCGGGTGATGAAGCCGCCCTTGCGCAACGCGCCGCGCAGGTTTTCGTCGTAGCGCAGCAGGGCGCGGGTGATGCCGTGGCGGATGGCGCCGGCCTGGCCGCTGCCGCCGCCGCCGTTGACGCTGACGCTGATGTCGAACTTGCTCAGCCCGTCAATGGTGTCCAGCGGCTGGCGCACAATCATGCGCGCGGTTTCGCGGCCAAAATACCGGTCCAGCGGCTCGTCGTTGACGGTGATCCTGCCGACGCCGCGGGTCAGGAACACCCGCGCGGTGGACGACTTGCGCCGCCCGGTGGCGATGAAAGTTTGCTCAGCCATGCTCAGTTCTCCAGGGCCAGCGGCTTCGGCTGCTGGGCCGTGTGTTTGTGTTCGGGGCCGGCGTACACATGCAGTTTGCGAAACATCGCCCGGCCGAGGGGCGTCTTCGGCAGCATGCCGCGCACCGCGTTTTCAATGATGCGCGTCGGGTGCCGGGCGCGCAACGCCCGCAGGTTGGTGGTGCGCAGGCCGCCGGGGTGGCCGCTGTGGCGGTGGTAGCGTTTGGCCTGCTCCTTGTCGCCGGTAACCTTCACTTTCCCGGCGTTGACCACCACCACGTGGTCGCCGGTGTCCACGTGCGGCGCGTAAATCGCCTTGTGCTTGCCCCGCAGCCGCCGCGCCACTTCCGACGCCAGCCGCCCGAGCACCATTCCGGCGGCGTCCACCACCACCCACTCCCGGCTCACGTTGCGGCTGTTGACAAAAGTCGTCGTTTTCATTCTCAACCCCCCCCAAATCAGGGCGCGCCGGATTCTACACCCATCCCCGGCCCGGCGCAAGGGGCTGTACATGCCCGATTCGGCCTTTGCCGGTGCCGGGG
>JAPPPZ010000082.1 GCA_028817275.1 Gammaproteobacteria bacterium | reverse complement strand
CTCCGGCACCGCGTCAAACAAATCGGCGACCAGGCCGTAATCCGCCACTTGAAAAATCGGCGCTTCTTCGTCCTTGTTGATGGCGACGATGACTTTGGAGTCTTTCATTCCGGCCAGGTGCTGGATGGCGCCGCTGATGCCGACGGCGATGTAGAGGTCGGGGGCGACGACTTTGCCGGTCTGGCCCACCTGGTAGTCGTTGGGGACGTAGCCGGCGTCCACGGCGGCGCGGCTGGCGCCGACTGCGGCGCCGAGTTTGTCGGCGACTTTTTCCAGCATTTGGAAGTTGTCGCCGGACTGCATGCCGCGGCCGCCGGAGATGACGACGCGGGCGGTGGTGAGTTCGGGGCGCTCGCTGCGGGTGAGTTCCTGGCCGGCGAAGGCGCTGAGGCCGGCATCGCCGGTGGCGTCCACCGGGGTGACGGCGGCGTTGCCGCCGGCGGCATCGGCCGCGTCAAAAGCGGTGGCGCGCACGGTCAACATCTTGATGCTGTCGGTGGACTGCACGGTGGCCATGGCGTTGCCGGCGTAGATGGGGCGTTCGAAGGTGGCGGCGTCGACGATGGCGGTGATGTCGGAGACCATCTGCACATCCAGCAGCGCGGCCGCCACCGGCATGATGTTCTTGCCGTAGGTGGAGGCGGGCGCGAGGACGTGGCTGTAGGCCGGCGCGAGTTTGGCGATGAGCGGGGCGGTGTTTTCGGCGATGCCGTGCTGGTACTCGGCGGCGTCGGCGTGGAGGACTTTGGTGACGCCGGTGACTTTGGCGCATGCATCGGCGGCGGCGGCGCTGTTGTGGCCGGCGACCAGCAGGTGAATGTCGGAGTCGCCGAGTGCAGCGGCGGCGGTGACGGTGTTCAGGGTGGACGCCCTGGGGGCGGCGTTGTCGTGCTCGGCGACGACTAAAATGCTCATATGACTTTCGCCTCTTCTTTAAGTTTGCGCACCAGTTCGGCGACATCGGCGACGATGACGCCGGCCTTGCGCGCCGGCGGCTCGGTGACCTTCACCAACTTCAGGCGCGGGGCGGTGTCCACGCCGAGTTCGTCCGGGGTGAGCGCGTCGATGGGTTTTTTCTTCGCTTTCATGATGTTCGGCAGCGATGCATAACGCGGTTCGTTCAGGCGCAGGTCCACCGTCACCACCGCCGGCATTTTAAGGGTGAGGTTTTCCAGCCCGCCGTCCACCTCGCGCGTGGCGCGCGCCGTTTCGCCCTCCAGCGCCAACTTGGACACAAAAGTCGCCAGCGACCAGCGCAGCAGCGCCGACAGCATCTGGCCGGTCTGGTTGTTGTCGCCGTCAATGGCCTGCTTGCCCATGAGAATGAGTCCGGGGTTTTCCCGGTCGGCGACGGCCTTGAGAATCTTCGCCACCGCCAGCGGCTCCACCTGCGCGCCGTCGCCGGTCTGCACATGAATGCCGCGGTCGGCGCCCATGGCCAGGCCGGTGCGCAACGTCTCCTGCGCCTGCGCCGGGCCCACCGAGGCGACGACCACTTCCTCGGCCTGCCCGGCCTCCTTGATGCGCAGCGCCTGCTCCACGGCGATCTCGCAAAACGGATTCATCGCCATTTTGACATTGGCCAACTCCACCCCGCTGTGGTCGGCCTTGACGCGCACCTTGACGTTGTAGTCAATGACGCGCTTGATGGGGACGAGGATTTTCATTTGGGGATGGCCGGCTGATGGTTGGCGGGGGATTGTAGCAGATTTGGGATGGCGCGCTCAGACGTTTTTGAAGTGGACGACATCCACGCCCCGGGCGCCGGCGTATTTTGCCAAGGCAGAATCATCGGTCAACAACAGATGGCGGTTGCCGGCGACGCTGAAAGCGACGGTGTCTGCAAGTCCGAAGTTGTTGCACATAGGCGATGCGGCGCATTCCATGCTGTTGCGGTATTTTTCCTGCATGACTTGCGCCGACATGGCGATGTGGTTGAAAAATTGCCAGCGGTAATCGCCCCGCAAATGGCCGCCAAGATTGCTGACCTCGGTCAGGATGTTCGGCGTGGTCACGATGTAATCAAACCCGTTGAGGAATCTGCACAGGTTGGCGTAGTCCTGCTCGGAATACTTCCGCGTGCGTTTGAATTTGGGCACATAACCGGCATTCACGGCGCCCACAAAAAAGAGCAGAAGCAGATTGGTATCCACCAGTACGCTTTTTTTGCGGCCGACACGGCGCCGTTTCCGGGTCATGCCAAATCCTTGTCTTTCATGGAGCGCACTTTCCCCGAGCGCGCGTCCACATTAAAAATTTTATGCATGCGCCGGTAGGATTTTCTCCGGGGACCGCCCAAAGCCCGCGGCCATTCCGGGGCGGACATCGGCACAGAGAAGCCCAGGGTCACCAGCCATTCCCTGTTGTTTTTTGCCATCTCCACTTCCTCCGGCATCATGTCCTTGAGTGTCTTTTTGGCATAATAAGCGCGCGCCGCCTTGGCCGCGGAGTTCACGGCCGCAACCGCATCAATCGTTCGCGTCGCCTGGGCCATCGCTCAATTATACAAATCCGCCCCTCACCCCCGCAACCGCGCATTGTCCGGGTCATGCGGCGAGTCGGGGATGATTTTGGCCGGGTGGCGGTGGCCGAGGATTTCCAACTCCAGGCCGGCGGCGGTGGCGGCGCCGGTTTTGATGTAGCCGAGGGCCAGGGTTTTGCCGATGTGGTGGCCGTGGGCGCCGGCGGTGGCGCGGCCGACCATGTCTTTGCCGTGCCAGATGGGCTCGTTGCCGATGGGGTCGGCGTCTTTGATGCCGTCCACTTCCAGGGTGACGAACTCCTGCGGGACGCCGTTTTTCTGCTGCGCGAGGAGCGCGTCGCGGCCGGTGAAATTGCCCTTGTCCAGGTGCGCGAACATGCCGAGGCCGGCTTCCAGAATGGTGTACTCGCGGGTCAAATCCTGGCCCCACATGCGGTAGGACTTTTCGATGCGCAGCGAATCCATGGCGCGCATGCCGCACTGGCCGATGTTGAATTCCCTGCCGGCGGCCATCAACTCGTCAAAGATGTGGCGCTGGTATTCCACCGGGTGGTGGATTTCCCAGCCGAGTTCACCGACAAAATTCACCCGCAGCAGGCGCACCGGCGCGAGGCCCACGTACGTGTGGCGCGCGCTCAGCCAGGGAAAATTTTCGCCGGACAAATCCTCCTCGGTGATTTTCTGCAGCACCTTGCGCGCATTGGGCCCGGCGACCACCAACGTCGCGTGCGAAGTGGTCAACTCCTGCAACGTCACGCTGCCGTCACGCGGCATCCACTTGCTGAGAAAATCCAGGTCGTAACGCTGCGCCGCGCCGGAACTCACCAGGTAAAAAGCGTCGGCGCCTTCGCGGGTGATGGTGAACTCGCTGCGCACGCCGCCGCGGATGGTGAGGGCGTGGGCGAGGTGAATGCGGCCTTCTTTTTTCGGCAGTTTGCGGCACACCAGCCGGTCAAGGTAAGCCTCGGCGCCCGGGCCGCCCAGCAGAAACTTGGAAAAACTGGTGATGTCAATGATGCCGACGTTGTCGCGGATGTTGCGGTGCTCGTTGCCCACATGCTGCCAGTAGGCCGAGCGGCGGAAACTCCAGTCGTCCTCGCGCGCAACGCCTTTGGGCGCAAACCAGTTCGGCCGCTCCCAGCCGTAACGCTGCCCCCACACCGCGCCCAGCGCGTCCAGTTTGTCGTGGATCGGGCTGGTTTTCGCCGGGCGGCAGGCCGGGCGCTCTTCATCCGGGTAGTGAATGACGAAGACATGCTCGTAAGCCTCTTCGTTCTTCTTAACAGTGTACGGTTTGCAGGCGTATTCGCCGTAGCGCCTCGGATCCACGCCCAACATGTCGATGCCCGGCTCGCCTTCGGCGATCCACTCGGCCAACTGCCAGCCGCTGCCGCCGGCGGCGGTGACGCCGAAACTGTGGCCTTCGTTCAGCCACAGGTTGCGCCGCCCCCAGGCCGGGCCCACCATGGGGTTGCCGTCCGGGGTGTAGGAAATGGGGCCGTTGACGATGTCCTTGATGCCGGCGTTGGCAAACGACGGCACCCGGTGCATCACCGCCTCCACATGCGGCGTCAGACGTTCCAGGTCGCCGGGAAACAAATCTTTTTCAAACGTCGCCGGCACACCGTCGGCAAACCGCGCCGGCGCCCCTTTCTCGTACGGCCCGAGGATGTAGCCCAGGCGCTCCTCGCGCAGGTAATAGGACGCATCGGACTCGCGCAGCACCGCCAACTCGCGCCCGCCGCCCTCGCGGTACTCTTTCAACTCCTGCGACACGTCGGTGACGATGTACTGGTGCTCCACCGGAATCGCCGGCACTTCCAGCCCGGCCATGCGCCCGGTCTGGCGCGCGTAGTTGCCGCTGGCCAGCACCACATGTTCAGCCGTAATCTCGCCGCCACTGGTGGTGACCACCCACTCGTCATTCGCTTTTTGCGCCAGTGCGGTGACTTCGGTGTTGCGGTAAATCTCCGCACCCATGTTGCGTGCGCCTTTGGCCAGCGCGTTGGTGAGGTCCACCGGCGCGATGTGGCCGTCGTGCGGGTGGTAAAGCGCGCCCACCAGCCCCTCGGTGTTGCACAGCGGCCAGAGTTTTTTCACCTCGGCCGGGGTGATGATTTCAAACGGCACGCCGATGGTGTTGGCGGTGCCGCAGTACTTAAGGTACTCGTCCATGCGCTCCTGGTTGGTCGCCAGCCGCAGGTTGCCGGTCACATGAAAACTCACATCCTGCCCGGTCTCCGCCTCCAGCGTCTTGTATAAATCCACCGAATACTTGTGGATTTTCCCGACCGCGTAACTCATATTAAACAGCGGCAGCAGCCCGGCCGCATGCCAGGTGGAACCGGCGGTCAACTCGGTGCGCTCGCACAGCACCGCATCAAGCCCCTTCTTCGCCAGATGGTAAAGCGTGCTGACGCCAACCACCCCGCCGCCGACCACGACGACTTGTGCATGGGTTTTCAT
>JAPPPZ010000026.1 GCA_028817275.1 Gammaproteobacteria bacterium | reverse complement strand
GTCCGTTTGGAAGGCAGTGGCCACGTGCAAGGCAACGGCCCCGACGAAAACCACCTGAGCATCACCGCGCAAAAAACCGCCGGCCGGTTAAATCTCGGCTTAACCGTCACCGCCGACAACGGACTCAACACCGCCAACCTCCTCACCGGCGAGTGGCAGTTCTGAACAACGGCACCGGCGGTAAAACCCGGCATAAAAAACCGCCCACCGGCCCAGCACTTGCCCACAGCGCGCCAAGCGGGTATCTTTCCCCGCCATGGGTTTTCTGCAAAACAAACGCGCGCTGATTGCCGGGGTGGCCAGTGAACGTTCCATCGCCTGGGGCATTGCCCGGGCCATGCGGCGGGAGGGGGCGCAACTGGCTTTCACCTACCAGAACGAAAAACTGCGGCCGCGGGTGGAGAAATATGCGGCGACGGTGGACTCGGACATTGTCCTGCCGTGCGATGTTGCCAGCGACGATGAAATCGCGGCAATGTTTGAGGCGTTGGCCGGGCGCTGGGACGGGCTGGACATTTTGGTGCACTCCATCGCATTCGCGCCGCGCGAAGAGTTGGAGGGCGCGTATCTGGACGCCGCCACCCGCGCCGGTTTTAACGCCGCGCACGAAGTCAGCGCGTACAGTTTCACCGCCCTGGCCAAAGGCGCGGCAGCCATGATGGAAGGGCGCGCCGGGGCGATGCTGACGCTCACCTACCTCGGCGCATTGCGCGCCATGCCCGGCTACAACGTGATGGGCCTGGCCAAGGCCAGTCTGGAGGCAAGCGTCCGCTACCTCGCCCAGTCCCTCGGCCCGCGCGGCATTCGCGTCAACGCGGTTTCCGCCGGGCCCATCCGCACCCTGGCCGCCTCCGGCATCGGCGGCTTTCGCAAAATGATGGGCTTCTTTGAACAAGCCGTCCCCATGGGCCGCGGCGTCACCATTGAGGAGGTGGGCAATGTGGCCGCGTTTTTGTGCTCCGATTTGGCCAGCGGCGTGACCGGCGAGATTTGTTATGTGGACGGCGGCTTCAACATGGTGGGCATGAGCGAGCGGTTTCTGGAGCAGTGAATCCGCATCACAGCACCGCCTCTATTAAATAGGGCCCGTCAGTGGACAAACCGTGCGCCAGCGCGCGGTGCAAACTTTTCACGCCCTCCACCGCGCATCCGTCCACCCCCATTCCGCGCGCCAGCGCCGGCCAGGCAATGCGCGGCCGCTCCAGACTCAGCATGTCAACCGCGCGCCGGCCGGGATTGGGCGCGCCCACATTGCCGAGTTCGGCGCGCAGCAGGGCGTATTCATGGTTGGCGAAAATCACCGTGGTCACATCCAGATTCTCCCGCGCCTGGGTCCACAGCGACTGCGGCGTGTACATCCCGCTGCCGTCGCTCTCCAGCGCCAGCACCTTGCGCCCGGGGCAGGCGATGGCGGCGCCGGTGGCCAGCGGCAGGCCGGCGCCGATGGAGCCGCCGCGGTTGCGCAGCCAGTCGTGCGGCCGGGCGGCGCGGGTTTGCGACAGAAAATTAAAACCGGTGGTTTGGCTCTCGTCCACCACGATGGCGCGGTCGGGAATGCACCGCGCGATGCACGCGCCGATGTTGTCGCGGGTGAGCGCGCCGTCGGTAACAGTCGGCATTGCCGGCGCGCCGGCCTTCACCTTCACCCCGGATGCGCCGAGCGCGGCGGCCAAATCTTCCAGCGCCTGGGCGCAGTCCTGTTCGGGGGTGGCGAGGTGGTGAAGGCTGCAGCCGGGCGGCGACAGAACGCCGGGCTTGCCGGGGTAGGCGAAGAACGCCACCGGCGGAGCGGCGCCGGCCAGGATGATGCGGCGGTAGGGGGCGAGGGCGGCGAGGGCCTGGTCCACCGGATAGGGAATGCGCTCGGGCGAAAAAATCCCGGCGCCGCGCTCCATGCGCGAGTTGAAAATCTCGGTGAGCACGTCGGCGCCGGTGGCGGCGGCAATGCGCGCGGCGTTTGCCAGGGGCCGGCGAAACAGGGCGCCGCCGCCGAGCAGCAGGAGCGTACGCCCGCGGCGGCGGAGAATTTTTGCGGCGGCGTCCACCTGGGATGATGGTGCCGGGGCGAAAGTTGATGGCGGCGGGGGCGAAGACGGTGGCTCGGACGTCGGAAACGGTGACGCCACCTCGCCCCATGCACAGTCCGCCGGCAGAATGAGCGAGGCGACCCGCCCCGGCTTGCGCCCGGCTTCGGCGATGGCGCAGGCGGCGTCGGCGGCGACGGTGCCGGCGTCAGCGGCGGTGCGCACCCAGTGGGACACCGTCCCGGCCATGCCGGCGATGTCGGAAGTGAGCGGCGCGTTGAACTGCAGATGGTGCGTGGCGTGGTCGCCAATGATGTTGAGCACCGGCGAGCGCGCTTTCTTTGCATTGTGCAAAGCGGACAGCGCATTGCCCAGTCCCGGCCCGAGGTGCAGCAATGTCGCCGCCGGCCGCCCGCTCATGCGCGCATAACCGTCAGCCGCCCCGGCCGCCACCCCCTCAAACAAAACCAGCACGCAGCGCATTTCCCCGACCCGGTCCAGGGCCGCGACAAAATGCATCTCGGAAGTGCCGGGGTTGGCGAAGCACACTTCCACCCCGTTGCCGAGCAGGGTTTTAACCAAACTTTCGGCGCCGTTCATGGCGTCACCCGGCGCACTCGCGCATTAGTTTGCGCAGAAAATTTTCACACGCGGCGACTTCGGAAACGGCGATAAATTCGTCCGGCTTGTGCGCCTGGTCGATGCTGCCCGGGCCGCAGATGGCGGCGGGCATGCCGGCCTGCCGGTAGCAGGGGGCTTCGGTGCTGTAGGTGACGGCGCGGGGGCGGCGGTTGCCGGTGAGTTTTGCGGCCAATGCCACGGCCGGGGAGTCGGGCGCGGCGGCGTAGGCCGGGACTTGCAGCAAAGTTTCGTGGCGCACTTTTGCCGGGGTGAGGGTTTGGGCGTAGTCGCGGAACTTTTGCACCAGCGCGCCGGCGTCAAAGGAGGGGATGGTGCGGATTTCCCAGTCAAAACTGCACCGCCCCGGCACCACGTTGATTTGCGTACCGCCGCTGACGGCGCCGACGTTGATGGTGGCGTAGCCCGGTTCGGTGGGCAGCATTTCGGCGCCGGCGGCGCGGGCTTCTGCGGCGAGTTGTTCCAGAAAGGAGATTAATTTCGCGGCGGCGGCGATGGCGTTCACGCCCCGGTGGGTCTGGCTTGCGTGGGCTTCAACGCCGGCCACATGGACGCGGAACTGGGAGTGGCCTTTGTGGGCGTTGATGACGGTCATCGCGGTGGGCTCGCCGATAATCACCGCCTCGGGGCGGATTCCCATGGCGGCGATTTGCGGCGCCAGTTGAAACGCGCCGGCGAGGTTGGTTTCCTCGTCGTAGGTGACGGCGAGGTGCACCGGTTTCCTCAGGCGCGCGGCGGTGAATTCCGGCACCGCGGCGAGCACCGTGCCGAGGAATCCTTTCATGTCGCAGGTGCCGCGGCCGTAGAGGCGGCCGTCTTTTTCCACGCACTGGAACGGGTCGCCGCTCCACTGTTCGCGCCGCGCCGGCACCACGTCGGAGTGGCCGGAAAGAATGACGCCGCCCCCGCCCTCGCCGCCGATGGTGGCAAACAGGTTCGCCTTGTCGCCGGCGGCGTTGTAAAAAAGATGCGGGGCGGCGCCGTGGCCGGCGAGGTAGTCCTCAATGAAGCGGATGAATTCCAGATTGGAGTTGCAACTGGTGGTGTCGTAATTCACCAGTTTTTTAATCATCGCCGCCGCGCTATAAACCTCGCCCACGAGTCACTTCACACGGTCCAAAGCCGCGGCCAGGTCGGCGAGGATGTCGTCCACATCTTCAATGCCCACCGACAGCCGCACCAGCCCGTCGCTCAGGCCGCGCGCGCGGCGCTCCTCCGCCGGCACATCGGCGTGGGTCATGGTGGCGGGGTGGGTGATCATGGATTCCACCGCGCCCAGGCTTTCGGCCAGGCCGCAGAGTTTGACGCCGTTCATCAGCGCGGCGCCGGCCTCAATGCCGCCTTTCAACTCAAAAGAAATCATGCCGCTGAAGCCGGACATTTGCCGCCGGGCGATTTCGTGCTGCGGGTGCGACGGCAGGCCGGGGTAGATGACCCGCGCGACCTTGCCATGGCCGTGCAAAAACTCGGCGATCTTCTGCGCGCTCTCGGCGTGGCAGCGCATGCGCAGGTGCAGGGTTTTCATTCCGAGCAGCGCAAGCCAGCAGTCAAAAGGCCCGGGCACCGCGCCGATGGTTTTCTGGATGAATTTAAGTTCGTCGTAAATTTCCCGGCGGTTGGTCACCACCGCGCCGCCGATGAGTTGGTTGTGGCCGCTGAGGTATTTTGTCGTGCTGTGCATGACAATGTCCGCGCCCCATTCCAGCGGGCGCAAAAACACCGGCGTGGCGAAAGTGGAATCCACGCCGAAATACACGCCGGCGTCGCGGGCGATTTTTGCAACGGCGCCGAGGTCGGTTATCTTGAGCAGCGGGTTGGTCGGCGTCTCCACCCAGATCATTTTTGTGTTCGGGCGGACCGCGGCGGCGACTTTTTGCGGCTCGGAAGTGTCCACATAACTGAACTCCAAACCATAGCGCGCCAGCACCCGGTCAAAGTGCCGCGACACGCCGCCGTAAACGTCGTCCGAGCAAACCACATGGTCGCCGGCGCTCAGCAACTTCATGCACCCGTCCACCGCCGACATCCCGCTGGCATAGCAAACGCCGAAAGCCTCACCCTCGCCGCCCTCCACCGCCGCCAGGTTTTCCTCCAGCACCTGGCGCGTGGGGTTGGAGGAGCGCGTGTAATCAAACCCCTTGTCGCGCCCCACCTCCTCCAGCACATATGTGGCCGTCTGATACAACGGCGGCACAATCGCCCCGGTGACCGGGTCGGGCTTGATGCCGGAGTGGATTAGTTTGGTGGGGAGTTTCATTTTTGGGGGGATTATAGACCAAAGGGCAGGGGGTGAGGGTTTGCTCGGGATGAGTTGAATCTGCAAAAGTGGTTGCAAAAGCAGGGCAATGTCCTGTAATGTGCTTCATGTGAGAGCGGCCTTTTTCTCAATTTTGCTGGCGCTTGGGCTGTCTGTGAACGTCTCAAGCGGGGCGGTCACGTTTAAAGACGCTTTGGATCGAACTGTTGTTCTGGAGAAAAAAGCCCAGCGCGTGGCCATCGTTTACAACTATGTTGAGTATGCCGCCGTGGCCGGGGAAGAGTGTTTTCAACGGGTTGTGGGCATCGGCAAAAAAGCGTGGTTTGGCTGGAGAAAGGGCATATGGGACGAGTACGCCAAGGCGTGTCCGGAGATTGCGCAAATTGAGGATATTGGTCTCCTGAGATTTGGAGATTTTTATCTTGAAAAGTTTCTGCTGCTTAATCCTGACATCCTCATTTTGCCGAAATGGCAATTTGATGCCGTGGATGCCGGGCTGATGGAGAAATTCAAAGAGGCGAAAGTGAATCTTGTGGTAACAGACTATGCCAATCAGGCGCTGGAAACCCACATAAAGAGCACTTTGGCCATCGGTAGGGCCATCGGTAAAAATCGCCGGGCGAAAAAAATAGTAGACTTTTACCGGTCGCAATTGAACCTGGTGACCGGGAGGGCCGGCGGTGCTTTGGCCCGGCCCCGGGTTTATATTGAAAAAGGGCAGGCCGGGGCGGGCAAAGTGGATGACACCTGGTCCAAGGTGGTGTGGGGGGACATGCTGGAAACTGCCGGTGGAAAAAATATCGCGGACGGGATTATTCCCGCCGGTAAACACGGGCAAATGGAAATGGAGCAAATCTTAAAATCCAACCCTCAGTATGTTTTCATCACGGGGTCCAACTGGGTTAATTCAAACGACGCCCTGATTATGGGGTACGGCATTGACCGGGAGTTGGCCAATATGCGGCTTAAGCCGTTTATTTCCCGACTTGGGTGGAAGGAGTTGGATGCGGTGGAGAACAATCAAGTCTACGGCATCCACCATGGTCTGGCCCGGACGCTGATGGATTTCTCAGCCATACAGTACATGGCCAAACAACTGCATGGCGATTTATTCCGGGATATCGACCCGGTGAGGAATTTGGAGGAATTTCACGAAAAATTCCTGCCTGTTCCTCTGGCGGGCACATGGTTCTTTCGTCTGCAGTGAGCGGATTAAGCGAGGTTGCCCGTGATTAAATCCATCCAGGGAAAAGTGTTTTTTACTCTCGTCCTGTTTCTCGTTTGCATCATCCTGTTTGTTGCAGACATAGCAACCGGGCCTGCGGATATGGGCGTTCTAAAAATTTTGCAAATTGTTTTCCACCAGCACGGTGAGGGAAACGAGCGCATTATTGTCATGGGAATTAGAATCCCGGTTGCCTTAATGGCGATTGTGGTGGGAGCCTCCTTATCCCTTGCCGGTTGTTTGTTGCAAACGATACTTAATAACCCAATGGCAAGCCCCTACAGCCTCGGTATTTCAAGTGCCGCCGGCTTCGGCGCGGCGATTACGATAGTTTTCTCATTCGGCCTTTCCTTTGTAGAGAAGGACATCTCTATCGCGCTTAATGCGCTGCTTTTTTCATTGGTGGCAAGTGGAGTGGTTTATGCCCTCAGCAGTTGGAAACAGGCATCGCCCGAGGCGTTTATTCTGATTGGAATCGCTGTACTATTTACTTTCCAGTCCCTGCTTTCGGCGGTGGAATATTACTCCTCTCCTGAAGATTTGCAGGGAATTACATTCTGGCTGTTTGGGAGCTTGTCAAAAGCGACCTACCCTAAAATCGCGATTATTTTTTCCATGTTTTTTGTTTCCTTTTGCTTCGTCATGCGGAATGCCTGGGTGTTGACCGCAATTCGGCTGGGGGAGGCTAGAGCCGAGGCGCTGGGAATTAACCTGAAATATTTTCGGTTGAAAATATTTCTGGTCGTTTCGATACTGACCTCAGTGGCCGTTTGTTTTGTCGGCATTATCGGTTTTATAGGAATTATCGCCCCCCATATTTCCCGGCTTATTATCGGGGAAGATCATCGGATTCTGCTGCCCAATTCCGCTTTTCTGGGAGCAATCATTTTATTGTTGTCTTCCATAGTCAGCAAAGTCATACTCCCCGGGGCGGTGTTTCCCATCGGGATCGTCACTGCCGTTGCCGGCATTCCCATGTTTCTTTTCATTATACTGTTTAACAGAAAAACACGGCTATGGCACTGAAAATTCAAAGCCTTTGCCTGGGCTACGGCCGGAAGCAAGTTCTGGAAAATCTGGATGTCATTTTCCAGAAAGGCATTACCTGCCTGCTTGGCAGAAATGGAGCCGGCAAATCGTCTTTGCTTAAGGCAATCTTTGGCCTCGTCAATGTGCAGGGAGAGATTTTCCACAATGGAAAAATTATTGACCGGGCGTTCATTCGCGATGAAATCAGTTATATTCCCCAAAGCGCGCAGGCGGTATCCAATATCAGTGTTTTTGACGTTGTTCTGTTGGGCGATGTTTTTTCCCTGCGGTTCATGGTGGCCGAGGAAATCAAGGAGAAAGCGAAAAGCATTCTGTCAGCCCTCGGAATACGGCATTTAATGCATCATCCCGTCAGTGCGTTAAGTGGCGGCGAAAAGCAAATTGTCTTTTTGGCCCAGGCGCTGATAAAGAATCCCAAGGTACTGTTGCTGGATGAGCCGGCATCTTCCCTGGATATATACAATCAAATTAAAGTCATGAAAATGCTGCGGCAACTTAAGGATTTGATTGTCATCGTCGCCGCTCACGACTTAAATTTGTCCCTTAAATTCAGCGATGAAATTGTTTTGCTGGACAATTGCAACGTTGTTTATCAGGGCGCGCCGGAGTGTTTTGACAATGCTCTTATTGAAAAAATTTACCAGGTCAAATCACATTCCATATGTGAAAACAACGTGCGGGGATTTTTATACACCGATATCGTTGATGAGTCTCATGATTAGGGAAATGTCTGCCGATTCAGCAACCATTTCCGCGCAGTTAATCCATCTCCCCGGCCCTCTCCCGCAGCACGAATTTCTGAATCTTCCCGGTGGAAGTCTTCGGCAGCGGCCCGAAAACCACCGTCCGCGGGATCTTAAACGACGCCAGATGGCCGCGGCACCATTGGATTATGTCTTCGGCGGAGGTTTCCTGCGCGCCGGGCTTCAGGGTGACGAAAGCGCACGGGGTTTCGCCCCATTTTTTATCCGGGCGGGCGACCACCGCGGCTTCCATGATTTGCGGGTGTTTGTAGAGCGCCTCTTCCACTTCCAGACTGGAAATGTTTTCGCCGCCGGAGATGATGATGTCCTTGGAGCGGTCTTTGATTTCCACGTAGCCGTCGGCATGCACCACGCCGAGGTCGCCGGTGTGGAACCAGCCGCCGGCGAATGCCTCGCCGCTGGCGCCGGGGTTTTTCAGGTAGCCTTTCATCACCGTGTTGCCGCGCAGCATTAACTCGCCGATGGCGGCGCCGTCCGCCGGCACCGGCTGCATGGTTTCGGGGTCGGCGACCATGGCGTCTTCCAGCGTCGCGTGGTTCACGCCCTGGCGCGCCATTTTCAGCGCCTGTTCATCCGGCGAAAGGTGGTTCCACTGCGGCTGCCACGCGCACACCGTCGCCGGGCCGTAGGTTTCGGTCAGGCCGTAAAGGTGGGCCACGCGAAAGCCCATTTTTTCCATGGCGAGAATCACCGCGCTCGGCGGCGCCGCGCCGCCGGTCGCGACTTCCACGGTGTGCCCGAACTTCACCTTGCCGCCATCCGGCGCGTGCACCAGCATGTTCAGCACGATGGGCGCGCCGCACATGTGGGTGACGCGGTGGTCGCGAATCATGGGGAAAATTAATTGCGGGTCCACCTGGCGCAGGCAGACATGGGTGCCGCCCACCGCGGTCACCGCCCAGGTGTAGGTCCAGCCGTTGCAGTGAAACATGGGCAGCGTCCACAGGTAAACCGAGTCGGCGGTGAGGCCGAAAGCGAGCGCGTTGCCGAGGGCGTTCAAGTAGGCGCCGCGGTGGTGGTAAACCACGCCCTTGGGGTTGCCGGTGGTGCCGGAGGTGTAGTTGAGGGAAATGCCATGCCACTCGTCGGCCGGCGGCTGCCAGTCAAATTGCGCATCCCCTTCGTCGAGAAATGCCTCGTAATTTTTTTCGCCGAGAAATTCCCCTTCGCCGGCGGCGGTGTCATCCACGTCAATGACGGTGATTTTTTGTTTGACCTTTTTCAGCGCCTGGGAAATGACGGTTGAGAACTCACGGTCGGTGAGCAGAACTTTGGACTCGGCGTGGCTTAGGATGAAAGCGATGGTGTCGGCGTCCAGGCGGAAGTTGAGGGCGTTCAGCACGGCGCCGCACATGGGCACGCCGTAGTGCGCCTCCAGCATCGCCGGCGCGTTGGGCGACATCACCGACACCGTGTCGCCCTCGCCGATGCCGCGCCCGCGCAATGCGCTGCCGAGTTGGCGGCAGCGGCGGTAAAACTCGGCATATGTGCGGCGCATGTCGCCGTGGATGACGGCGCTTTTGTCCGGATACACCCGCGCCGCGCGCGCCAGAAAACTAAGCGGCGTCAGCGCGACGTAGTTGGCGGCGTTCTTGCCAAGATTCTGCTCAAAGATGTTGGGTTTGCCCACGGCGGCCTCCGGCTTTACAATGCGCTTCGCCACTGTAACACATTCGCCGCCGCTGATTAACGAGCCGCCGCCGGCCATGAACTTGCAAAACCTCACCGCCAACCCGCAGCCGCTGACCGCTTTCAGTCCGCGCGTTCGCAAGTCGCCGTTTTTTGCCGCCACCCGCCGCCATGGTTGCAACGCGTTCACCATTTACAACCACACTTACCTGCCGCTGTATTACGCCGACCCGGTGACCGATTACCGGCGGCTGGTGGAGCATGTGAGTTTGTGGGATGTGGCGTGCCAGCGGCAGGTGGAAATCACCGGCCGCGACGCCGCGCGCTTCACCCAGATGCTGACGCCGCGCAACCTGTCGGCGGTGAAGGCCGGGCAGTGCCGGTATGTTTTGATTACCGACGAGAACGGCGGCATTATCAACGACCCGGTGCTGCTTAAACTCGGCGCCGCGCATTTCTGGCTGTCCCTCGCCGACTCTGACGTGCTGCTGTGGGCCAAAGGTCTTGCACAAAACGCCGGCATGGAAGTGAACATCACCGAGCCGGAGGTGTCGCCGCTGCAGGTGCAAGGGCCGAAGTCGCCGCAGGTGATCGCCGCCCTGTTCGGCGGTGCGGCGCGCGACTTAAAATATTTTCACTTCATGGAAGTGGAATGGAACGGCGCCAGCCTGCTGGTTTCCCGCACCGGCTGGAGCGGCGAGCGCGGCTATGAAATTTACCTGCGCGACGCGGCCCTCGGCGATGCGCTGTGGGAGGCGGTGATGGAAGCGGGCAAACCGTTCTCCATCGGCCCCGGCGCGCCGTCGCACATCCGCCGCATTGAAGGCGGCATGCTGTCCCACGGCATGGACAGCGGTTTGGACACCAACCCGTTTGAGATGGGCATGGAGCGG
This sequence comes from Gammaproteobacteria bacterium, assembly GCA_028817275.1. Taxonomy (GTDB): domain Bacteria; phylum Pseudomonadota; class Gammaproteobacteria; order Arenicellales; family Spongiicolonaceae; genus Spongiicolonus; species Spongiicolonus versatilis. The sequence continues at coordinate 1,756 of JAPPPZ010000026.1, read as the reverse complement.
CTGGTGGACCTGGAACAGGACGCCGCGTTCATCGGCAAAGAGGCGCTGCGGCGCATTCGCGCCGAGGGCGTCCGGCGGCGCTTCACCGGCGTCACCATTGACGGCGCGCCGCTGGCCGCAAACGAGCACCACTGGCCGGTGCACAGCAACGGCCGGGCGGTGGGAAAACTGACCAGCATGGTCCACTCGCCGCGCCTTGGGCAAAACATCGGCCTCGCCCTCCTCGAAACAGCGCACACCGGCCCCGGCAGCCGCGTCACCATCCACACCGACGACGGCCCGCGCGATGCCACCGTCACCGCGCTGCCGTTTTACGACCCGCAAAAAAAACTGGCCCGGGGGTGACGGCGGTGGACGGCGAAAAAATTCTTTTTGTTTTTCCCGGCCAGGGTTCCCAATACCCCGGCATCGGCGGTGATTTGCACGATGCATTTGCAAGTGTGCGCGAAATTTACGCGCGCGCATCGGAGGCGCTGGGCTACGACATCGCCGAACTTTCTTTCGGCGGCGGCAGCGGCGGCATTCACCGCACAAAATTCACCCAGCCGGTGCTGCTCACCCATTCGGCCGCCTGCATGGCCGCGCTGGCCGAGCGTTGCGGCGAAGTTTGCACCGCGCACTGCGCCGCCGGCCACAGCCTCGGCGAATACAGCGCGCTGGTGGCGGCGGACAGCGTGGACTTTGCCGGCGCGCTGCGCCTGGTGCAAAAGCGCGGCGAACTCATGGGCGAACACGGCGAGGGCGAGATGACCGCGCTGCCGCTGGATGTGGAAAGCGCGCGCGCCCTCGCCGACAAATATTTTTGCGCCATCGCCGGCTGCAATCTCGCCGACCAGACCGTGGTCGGCGGCCGCGCCGAGGATCTGGAGGCGCTGGAGCGCGGCATGCAGGAACTGTATCCGAAGAAACGTTTTGCAAGATTAAAAACCGAAGGCGCGTTTCACACCTACTACATGGTGAAGGCGGCGCGTGAGTTTCGCGCGGTGCTCGCCGCCGCCGATGTGCGCCCGCCGAAAATTGAAGTGCTGTCCAACTACACCGGCGGCGGCCACGGCGGCGATGCCGACATAATCAAGTCGCGCCTGTTTTTTCAATTGTTCCACCCGGTGCAATGGCACGCCAACCTGCAAACCGCCGCCAGCGGCGGCGTCACCCGCATCGTGGAATTCGGCGGCGGCATCGGAAGCGGCGAAACCCCGGCCGAAAAACGCCCGAACCTGGAAGGCATCATCAAAAAAACCTTCCGCCGCAGCGAAAACCCGCCGGTTTACCACGCGGTGATTAACCTTGAAACGGTGAACGCCACGGCGGAGGCGCTGGGGCGGCGGTGAATGCCGGCAGGCGAACCGTGATTTATACAACCCGGTGGCGGGGGCCAAGTTCCATAATTAATCCTGCCCCTTTCTTTATGCAACTGTATCCCGGCATCCAGTCACGCCACGGCCTCACCCATCATACCCATCCCGCAACCGCAGCCACTCCATGGTGAACCGCAGGCCGTCCTCGTCGCGGCCTTTGGGGAGGAGGTCGAGGTAGTGGTAGGTGTTGATGAGCATGTCCACGCCGCGGGCGTAGGCGGAGTAGGTGTGGAAGATTTCGCCGGATTCATTTTGGTAGAACACGCTCACGCCGTGGACTTCGGTCATGGTGGTTTGGCCGCCGTAGTTGTAGTCGGCGGTGCCGGACTCCACTTCTTCGGCGGTGAAAGTGACGCGGAAGTCGCGGTTGAAGTCGCTGCCGGCGGAGGACACCCACT
>JAPPPZ010000146.1 GCA_028817275.1 Gammaproteobacteria bacterium | reverse complement strand
CTCCCCACCACCACAAAAAACCGCGTAGGCCCATGCGCGCCGAGTTGCAGCGTTTGTTCTATGTCGGCGGTGCGCGAGGGGCCGGTGATGAAGAACAGGGCGCGCGGGTTGTGGTTGGCGGCGCGCAGCAATTGCCACACATCCTCCATGTAGGGGACGATTTGTTTTTCCTCCACGATGACGATGTGGGTCGCCGGCAGCAGGTTAAGCGCGGCCGGGGTTTGGGCCGAGGTGGTCAGCGCCACGCTGCCGGTTTCGGCGATGGCGGCGAAGGCCGGGGTGATGCTGACGCCATCGCCAGGGTGTGCGTTGCGGCGCTCGGCTTGCCAGTGCGCCGGCCAGGGGATTCGGTCCAGGCGGCGGTCGGGGGCCAGCGCCACCGTGTTGCCGAGGTTGTGGCGCGCAAGATATGCGTCCACCCGCGCCGCGATGTCGGCGTTGTTGTCGGCGAAGTCCACGCTGCCATCGGCGGCGCGCAACTTTTGCGCGAAGCGCTGCGCCAGGCCGGCGCTGTAATGCGGGCGCGGGTGCGGTTGCGGGGCGCGCGATGCGAGGGCGCGGGCGATGCCCGGGTCGAGAGGGGCGTCGCGGCCGAGGGCGCGGCGGATGGCGCGCAGAATTTCGGCGCGCGGGCTGTCGTTGCCGGCGCTCACCGCTCCCCTTGCGCCCAGCGGCGCAGAAACGTTTTGCCTTCGGGCGCCGGCAGGTCGCGGCTTTGAGTCCACCCGCCGGCCAGCGGAAATTTGCGCAGCGCGCCGCGCCGGCCGGCGGTTTTTTTCAGCAGGTAAAGCAGCGCGCCCGCCGCCGCCTGGTACAAACGCGGGCGCAGCGCGAAAAAAGCCCACAGCGCCAGCGCCAGCCGGCCGCGCGCGCCGCCCAGTTTCTGCTCAAACTCGCGCATGCGGTGCTTGCGCAGCAGGTCGGGCAGCGGGATGTCCACCGGGCACACTTCGCGGCAGCGGCCGTTCAGGGTGCACGCGTTGGGCAGGTCGCGCGCCACCCGCAGGCCGGCGCTCAGCGGCGTCAGCACCGCGCCCATGGGGCCGCTGTACACCGCGTCGTAGGCGTGGCCGCCGATGCTGCCGTAGACCGGGCAGTGGTTGAGGCACGCGCCGCAGCGGATGCAGCGCAGCATGTCGCGGAACTCGCCGCCGAGCATGGCCGAGCGGCCGTTGTCCAGCAGCACCAGGTGAAACTCGCGCGGGCCGTCGGTGTCGGCTTCGCGCTTGGCGCCGGCGTAAAGCGTGGTGTAGTTGGAAATTTCCTGGCCGGTGGCGCTGCGCCCCAGCAGGCGCAAAAACAGCGCGAGATCCTCCAGCGTCGGCAGCACTTTTTCAATGGCGGCGGTGACGATGTGCACCGGCGGCAGGCACGAGCACAAATCGCCGTTGCCCTCATTGGTGACCAGAACGATGGCGCCGGTTTCGGCGATGAGAAAGTTGGCGCCGGTGATGCCGATGTCGGCGCCGGTGAATTTTTCGCGCAGCACCTGGCGCGCCTCGGCGACAATGGCGGCGGTGTCGCCGCCGCGTTTTTTTGCGCCGTGGTGGCGGGCGAAAAGTTCCAGCACCTCGCCGCGCGTTTTGTGCACCGCCGGGGCGATGATGTGGCTCGGCGCCTCGCCGGCCAGTTGCACGATGTATTCGCCGAGGTCGGTTTCGGTGACTTCGTGGCCGGCTTTTTCCAGCGCCGGGTTTAATTCGATCTCTTCCGCCACCATGGTTTTGCCCTTGGCGATTTTTTTGCCGCCGCCGCCGGCGCTGCAGATGCCCGCCACGGTGTCGCGCGCCTCCCCGGCGGTGCGCGCCCAGTGCACCTGGCCGCCGTTGGCGCGCACCGCATCGGCGAATTGTTCCAGATAAAAATCCAGGTGGGCGAGGGTGTGGTTTTTGATTTCCCTGGCCGCGCTGCGCATGCGTTGAAACTCCGCCACCTGGTTCACGGCGCGGCGGCGGTTGTTCTGAAACCCGGTGCGCGCGCGGCCCAGGGCGCGCTGCAGAGCCTCGTTGCCGAGGGCGGTTTGGACCCGGTGCGGGAAATTATTTTGCGCCGCCGCCTTCACCCTCACCCTCGCCCTCGCCGATGGCCGCACCGGCCAGGCCGGCCAGCACTTCGGCGACATGAAAAACCCGCGCGCCGCCGCCGCTGCGCTTGATGCAGCCGGCGATGTTCAACAAACAGCCGAGGTCGCCGCCGAGCACCGCATCGGCGCCGCTCTGGGCGACGGCGTGCGCTTTGTCGCCGGCCATGCGCGCCGAAATGTCGGGGTATTTGACGCAGAACGTGCCGCCGAAGCCGCAGCACACGTCGCTGTCCGCCATCTCGCGCAAAGTTAAACCGCGCACTTGCTGCAGCAGGCGGCGCGGCTGCCGGCGGATGCCGCACTCGCGCAGGCCGGCGCAGGAGTCGTGGTAGGTGACGGCGCAGTTGAAGGCGGCGTCCACGGCGGTGAAGTCGCGGACATCGGCGAGAAAAGAAGTGAGTTCGTAAGTGCGCCGCGCCAGCGTTTGCGATTTTTCACGCAGGCCGGGGTCGTCGCCGAGCAGCGCCGGGTAATGTTCACGAATCATCGCCGCGCAGGAGCCGGACGGGGCGACGGTGAAGTCGTAAGGCGAAAAAACCTCCACCACCCGTTTTGCGATGCATCGCGCGCTGTGCGCATCGCCGCTGTTGTAGGCCGGCTGCCCGCAGCAGGTTTGCGCCAGCGGCACCGTCACCGTGCAGCCGGCGGCGCGCAGCAGGCGGGCGGCGGCAAAAGCGACCGTCGGCCGGAACAAATCGGCGAGGCAGGTGGCGAAGAGGCCGACGGCGGGTTTGGATTCGGCGGTCATGAGTTGTGCACCGTCACTTTTAACGTCGCAGCCGCCGCTTTTAACATTGCAACCGCCATCTTTAACGTCGCAACCACCGTTCCCGGCACCGCCGCCGCCGCCCCGCGCCTCAGGGCAGCAGTTTGCCCGGCAGCCACAGGGCGATTTGGGGGAAGGCCATGACCAGGCCGAGGCCGCACAGTTGCAGCAGGACGAAAGGAATGATGCCCCGGTAGATTTGCTGGATGCGGACCTGCGGCGGCGCCACGCCCTTCATGTAGAACAGCGCGAAGCCGAAAGGCGGCGTCAGGAACGAGGTCTGCAGGTTCACCGCCATCAGAATGGCGAACCAGTAAACCACGTTGCGCGGCTCCACATGGCCGGCGAAGTCCAGCAGTTCGATAATCGGCGCAAACACCGGCAGGACGATGAGGGTGATTTCGATCCAGTCAAAAAAGAATCCAAGCACGAACACCACCGCCATCAGGATGATGAGGATTCCCCACGAGCCGAGTTCCATGGATTCCACGATGCCCACCACCAAATCGTCACCGCCGAGGGCGCGGAAGACGAAGGAAAAAGCGGTGGCGCCGAGGAAAATCATAAACAGCATGCCGCCGGTGAGGGCCGAGCGGCAGGCGACCTGGTGCAGCATTCCGCCGAAGCCCTGCACCTCGGCGCGCCAGCGGCGGGCGAAATTGCCGTCCACTTTGGCGGCGCGGGAGCCGGGGCTGGCGTGGCGGGTGCCGGCCAGGGCGGCGTTCACCAGCGGCCGCACGCCCACCGCCAGCAGGATGGCGCCGGCCGCGCCCACGCCGGCGGCCTCGGTGGGCGTGGCCCAGCCGAACAGGATGGAGCCTAGCACCAGGAAAATTAAAAACACCGTCGGCACCAGCGCGGTGGCCGCCATCACCACCAGGCCGGTGAAGTCGGCGGGGCCGCTGCCGTCGGCCAGGGGCGGCGCCAGTTGCGGCTTGATGCGGCAGACCACCAGAATGTAGAGCAGGTAAAAACCGGCCAGCATTAAACCCGGGAACAGCGCGGCGACGAACATGTTGCCCACCGAGCGCGCCAGCAGGTCGGCCATGATGACCAGCATGATGCTCGGCGGGATGAGGATGCCGAGGGTGCCGCTGGCGGCGATGGTGCCGGTGGCCAGGGGCTGGTTGTATTTCTGCCGCAGCATCATGGGCAGCGCCAGCAGCGTCATCATCACCACCGAGGCGCCGATGATGCCGGTGGTGGCGGCGAGTACCGTGCCCATCAGCGTCACCGACATGGCCAGTCCGCCCGGCACCCGGCGCAGCAGGGTCTGCAGGCAGGTGATTAACTCGTTGGCGATGCCGCTGCGCTCCAGCATGGTGCCCATGAAAATGAACATGGGGATGGCGGTGAGCACCAGATTCTCGGCGATGCCGCCCCAGATGCGCGGGACGATGTTGAAGAACTGGATGAAAACGAAAGCGTCCACGGCGATGCCGATGAGGCCGAAAGCCAGCGCGATGCCGCCCAGCACAAACGCCACCGGGTAGCCGCAGAACAGCAGCGCGCCGAGCACGGCGAACATCAGCAGCGGCAGGTAGTCGGCGAGGTGGACCATTCAGGTGACGGAGCCGCTGTAGCCGGTTTGCCCGGCGCGCTCGGCTTCGGTGACGGCGGCGGCGGCTTCGGGCGGGCCGAATAATTGAATTATTTTGCGCGCCAGAACCACCAAGCCGGCAATGCCCAGCATGGTGAACGACAGCGGAATGACCGACTTGATTAACCAGCGGTGGGACAGGCCGGTGGCCGAGGCGGAGATTTCATTTTGCAAAAAAGATTTGGTGACAAAGTCGACGCTGAACCAGACCACCAGCGCGCAGTAGGGCAGCAGAAAGAAAATGCAGCCGGCCGCCTCAATCCACCAGCGCACCCGCTGCGGCAGCCGCTCGCGCACCAGGTCAATGCGCACATGGGCGTCTTTCAGGTAGGCGAAAGCAAGGCAGAAGCCGAACAGGATGACATGGAAGTGCCACTCCAACTCCTGCAACTTGGTGGAGCCGAGCACTAAAAATCGCCGCGTAATCACGTCAAAAATCGTGACGGTAATGAGCGCGACGCCGGCCCAGGCGGCGACCTGGCCGATGCGCACCAGCGTACGGTCGACGCGCGCAAGGAAAGCGAGGGTTTTGTTCATGGCAAAGCCCGGGGGAAAGAAAGCACCGGCGCCATTGGCGGCGCCGGTGTTTCAGTTCAAGGCGCGGCGGCTCAGAGGTAGCCCAACTCGCGCCACACCGCGTACTCCTCGCGGAATGCGCTGAGCGATTCCCAGGCCTCGCGGAACAGCGGGTCCTCGGCCGACAGTTCCGCCGCCACTTCCCGCCACGCCGATTCCAGTTCGTTCAGAATGGACCGCGGCCAGCGGTGGATTTGCACGCCTTTGGATTTAAGTTCGGCCAGCGCCCGGCCCTGGATGGCCTCGCCCTCGGCCAGCCCCTCGCGCACGCTGTCGCCGCAGGTGATTTCAATTTGCGCGCGCTGGGTGTCGCTGAGCGCGTTCCACTTGTCGCGGTTCATCATAAACTCAAACAGCGTGGACTGCTGGTGCCAGCCGGGGAAGTAGTAGTGCTTGGCGATCTGGTGGAAGCCCAGGTTGAGGTCGATGGCCGGCATGGAAAACTCGGTGGCGTCGATGGAGCCGCGCTCCAGCGCCGGGTAGATGTCGCCGCCGGCGATGAGTTGCGTTGACACGCCCATCTTTTCCATCACCTTGGCGCCGAGGCCGAAGAAGCGCATCTTCAAACCCCTGAGGTCGTCCACCGTTTTGATTTCCTTGCGAAACCAGCCCGATGCCTCGGGCGCGATCAGCCCGCAAATCAGCGACTTGATGCCGTGTTTGGCGTACACCTTGTCCATCAATTCATGGCCGCCGCCGTGGTAAATCCAGGCGATGTATTCGCCCGCGCTGGGCCCGAACGGCACCGCGGCGAACAGCGCCAGGGATTTCTCCTTGCCGAACCAGTAGCCCGGCGTGGAATAGGCGGCGTCCACCGAGCCTTCGGTGATGGCGTCGAACACCTCCAGCGGCGGCACCAGCGCATGCGGTTCAAAAAATTTAATTTTGATGTTGCCGCCGGAAACGCGGTCCAATTTTTCGGTCAGGTTTTTGCCCAGGGTGCCGAGTTGCACCAGTTTGCTGCTGTAGGTGCTGGCCAGTTTCCAGCGCACCGGATCATCGGCCGCGTGCAGGTTTACGTTCACCGCGCCGGCCGTGATGGCGATGGCGGCGGCGGTGAGAAATGTTTTGGTTTTCATTTGAGACTCCTCTGTGGTTGGGTTTGCAGGCGAAATGCCTTGCGCCATTACAACAGCAGCGGCGGGGTAAATCAAGCCGCGCCTAAAACGGAATGCCCTCGGCGGCTTTCCGCTGCGGCAGGCCGTCCAGGATGGGGAACCACGGCGCCTTGAAGTCGGTGTAGATGTGCATGCCCGGCGCCATTTCCGGGCCGCCGTCCACGGTGCCGGCGCGCACGTACACTTTGCCCGGCAGGCTTTCCATCTCGTTGAACACCGGCGAGCCGCAGCCGCCGCAGAAGTGGCGCTTCTTGCCCGGCGACGAGGCGAAAGATTTCAACTTTTCCGCGCCGCGCACCAGGTGAAAATCCTTCTCCGCCACCGCCAGGTTGGTGGCAAACGAAGAGCCGCAGGCTTTGCGGCACTGTTCACAGTGGCAGTAATACATTGCCAGCGGCGCGCCGCGAATTTCGTATCCCACCGCCCCGCACAGGCAGGAGCCGGTTTTTGTTTTGTTCATCGGTTGATCTCCGCATTCAGGTTTAACTTGCGGCCAGCATAACGCCGTTTTTATTTACAGGCAGAGTAAAAAAAATTTTCCAGTTCCCTCAGCGCCGCCCGCCGGTTTTCCCGCGTCACTTTCACCGCCGGCCGGGTTTCCATGCGCACGTTGCCGGGCATGAAAATTGCGCGGAGAATTTCGCCCTCGCCCTTGACCCCGCTCAGTTTTACCGGAAACAGCCTGGCCCCGGCGCGCTCGGCGAGGAGCAGCGCGCCGCGTTTAAGCGGGCGAACGATGCCGGTTTTTGTGATTTGCCCCTGCGGGAAAACCACCACGGCGCGGCCTTTGCGCAGTTCCCGCAGCACCGCGTAAAACCCGCCGCCGCCATCGTTTTCCCGGTCCACGCAAACGCATCCGGTGCGGCGAAACAGCCAGCGCAGAGCCGGGCGGTGAAATTGTTCGGCGGCGATGAGAAAACACAGCGGCCGGCAGCAGGCGGCGAGCAGCAGCAGCGGGTCCAGGCCCGAGACATGGTTGCACACCACCACCGCCGCGCCGCGCGCCGGCAATGCAAGCCGCGGGCCGCGCAGGCGGTGCACGCGCAGGCAAATCCAGCGCGACACGCCGTCCAGAAAATTAAGCCACCACGAACCCCACTCGGTGCGGCGGTATTTTTGCCGGCGCGTCATCGGTTACAATCGCAAACTCCCGCCGGAGCATAGCATTGTCCCTTCCCGCCGCGAATCAGATTGAACAAGCCGTGCAGGATGCATTGCGCGAAGATCTCGGCGGCGCGCTCGACCTTGGCGCCGACCTCAGCGCCGCCGCCGTGCCCGCGGACAAGAAATCCGCCGCGCAATTACTGTGCCGCGCCGGCACCGTGCTGTGTGGCGCGGCATGGTTTGAGGCGGCGATCCGCCAGTTGGATTCCTCGGCGCGTTTTGCATGGAGCGCGGCCGAGGGTGACGACGTCAACAGTGGACAGCAGTTGTGCCGCGTTGAAGCGCAGTCACGCGCGCTGCTGGCCGCCGAGCGCACCGCGCTTAATTTTTTGCAACTGCTGTCGGCCACCGCCCATGCGGCGCGGCGCGCGGCGGCACTGGCGCGCGGCACGCCCTGCCGCGTACTGGACACGCGCAAAACCATTCCCGGCCTGCGCGCCGCGCAAAAATACGCGGTGCGCACCGGCGGCGCGCAAAACCATCGCACCGGACTCTTTGACGCGGTGCTGCTCAAAGAAAACCACATCCGCGCCGCCGGCGGCATCGCCCGCGCGGTGCGCGCCGCGCGCAAACACGCCCCGGCCGGCGCCGCGCTCACGGTGGAAGTGGAAAACGTCGAACAGTTGGAGCAGGCCATCCGCGCCGGCGCAACGCGCATTCTGCTGGACAACTTCACCGCCGCCGCCCTCGCCGAAGCGGTGCGCCGCAACCGCGGCCGCGCCGAGTTGGAAGCCTCCGGCGGCATCAGCGGGGAAAATTTGCGCGCGGCCGCCAGGAGCGGCGTGGACTGCGTTTCCCTCGGCGCGTTGACAAAAAATATTTGCGCCGCCGATTATTCTTTGTTATTTGAAAAAGAATCCGCCGGGTAACCGCAAGCCATGCTTCACCGCCGCCCAAAATTCCCGCCCGCCCTGCTGCTGGCGGCCCTCGCCCTCACCCTCGCCGGCTGCGCCGCCAATCCGGTGACCGGCAAGAGGGAGTTGTCGCTCATTTCCACCGGCCAGGAAATTGCAATGGGCGAGCAGCACTACCTGTCATCGCAGCAGGCGGCCGGCGGTTTGTACACCGCCGATGCCGCGCTCACCGAATACGTGGCCGCGGTGGGCCGCCGTCTGGCGGCGGTGAGCGACCGTGAATTGCCATATGAATTTGTCGTGCTGAACGACGGCACGCCCAACGCCTGGGCGCTGCCCGGCGGCAAGATTGCAATTAACCGCGGCCTGCTTCTGCAACTGGACAACGAGGCCGAACTGGCCGCGGTGCTCGCCCATGAAATTGTGCACGCCGCGGCCCGGCACGGTGCGCGCGCGGTGCAGCGCAGCGTCTTCACCGGCCTGCTCGGCGCCGCGCTGCCCGGCGATGTTTCCAACACCGTGGTCGGCGCCGCCGGGAAGGCGGTGCAACTCATCAACCGGAAATACAGCCGCAAAGCGGAAAGCGCGGCCGACTACCACGGCATGAAATACATGCGCGCCGCCGGCTACGACACCTCGGCGGCGGTGACGCTGCAGGAAAAATTTGTCGCATTGTCCGAATCCGAATCCGCCGGCCAGGACAACTGGCTTTCCGGATTGTTCGCCAGCCACCCGCCCTCAGCCGAGCGGGTCAAGGCCAACCGCGCGGCGCTTGCCGAATTTCCCCCCGGCGGTGAACTGGGGCGCGGCCGTTACCAGGGCAAACTCGCCTACCTGCGCGCCCGCCGCGGCGCCTACGCAAACGCCGAGCGCGCCCGGCAACTGATTGAGACCGATGCGCAAGCCGCCCTGCGCGCCATCAATGCCGCGATTAAACAAGAGCCGCGCGAGGCGCTGTTCCGCGGCATCAAGGGCCACGCCCTCACCCAGCAGGAACGCCTGCGCGAAGCCGCGCGCGAATACGACGCGGCCATTCAAATGGGCCCCGACTTCTACCAGTGGTATTTGGTGCGCGGAATCATTCACTTTAATTTTAATGAACGGCGGCAGGCGCGCGCCGCCCTGGAACGCAGCAACGAACTTTTGTCCACCGCCCTGGGCGCCTACTCCCTCGGCGGCATCCTGCTGGACGACGGCGAGCGCGAGCGCGCCAAGCAACTGTTCCGCGACGCCAGCGGCGCCGGCGGTGAACTCGGCAAAAGCGCGCGCCTCGCTTTCGTCAAACTGGACATCGCCGACGAACCGGGGCGCTATGTGGGCGCGGCAGTTTCTTTTGCCGGCGGTGAAGTCATGGTCACGGTGAAAAATTTAACGCCGTATCAAATCACCGGCATCGTCATTCAGGTGGACGCCACCATCAACGGCCAGCCGGCCTCGGCCCGGCCGTCCCTCGCCCGCCTGGCCCCCGGCGACTCAGTCTCCCTGCCGGGCGGCATCCGCTACTGGGAAGAGGACGAGGTGGAAGCGGCGGCAAAAGCCGTGCGGGCCAGGCTGGCCGGCTCCGAATAACGGTCACGGTTCCAGCCACAGCAGCGACGCCATCCTCCCGCAGCGCTTGTCGCGGCGGTGGGAAAAAAATTTTGACCCATCACGAAACGTGCACCATTCCGGTTTCGGCGCGACGCTGACGCCGAGGCGGCGCAGGCGGCCGGCGGCGAGGGCATAGAGGTCGGCGTGGTGGCGGCCGCCGCCGGCCGGCCGGAATGCGCCGGCGCCGTCACCGCCGGTGAGGGTGAGGGCGGCGCGCACCTCGTCGCCCACCACAAAAGCCTCGGCGCCGATGGCCGGGCCAAAAGCGGCGTGCAGCGGCGCGCCGTTGCCACTGTTGCCGAGGGCGGCGACTCCGGCTTCCACAATGCCGGCCGCAATGCCGCGCCACCCGGCGTGCAGCAGCGCAACCGCCGAACCGTCCCCCCGGCACAAAAACACCGGCAGGCAGTCCGCGCTCAGCACCGCGCACACCACCCCGGCCGCTTCGGTGAAACAACCGTCCGCCCCAGCCTCCGCCTCCGCCACTTTCGCCCCGTCCACCACCACCGCGCCATGCCGCTGGCGCAGCCACCGTGGCGGCGCCGGCAGTTGCAGACTCTGTTGCAGCAGTGCACGGTTGCGCGCAACCAAATCGCCGTCGTCACCCACGTGCGCCGCAAGATTAAGTTCGGCGTACGCCCCGCGGCTGAAGCCCGGCGCCCGCAGGGTGGTCAGCGCGCGCACCCGCCGCGGCACGTTCCACTGCGGCGCAACCGTTTTAACCGCCGCGCGCATCATCCGCCAGCGCCGCCAGCAACTTGGCCAGGTCGGCCGGCGGCGGCGCGCGCCACTGCATGACCTCGCCGCTCGCCGGATGTACCAGCGCAAGTTCACAGGCGTGCAGCGCCTGGCGGCGGAAGGCGCGCAGTTGCCCGCGCAATTTTTCCGCGGCGCCCGGCGGCATGGATTTGCGGCGGCCGTACACCGGGTCGCCGAAAACCGGAAACCCGGCATGCGCCAGATGCACGCGAATCTGGTGGGTGCGGCCGGTGGCCAGTTCGGCGCGCAGCAGCGTGTGCGCCCGGTAGCGCGCGGCCACCCGGTAGCGGGTGAGGGCCGGCCGGCCGCGGCCGGTCACCGCCATGCGCAGGCGCTCGGTGGGGTGGCGGCCGATGGGCGCGTCCACCTCGCCGCCGGCAATCACCGCGCCGCTGACCAGCACGTCGTAGGCGCGCCTGGCGCTGCGCTGTTTCAGTTGGCGGTTCAGGTGCAGCCGCGCCGCCTCGCTGCGCGCCACCGCCAAAAGGCCGCTGGTGTCCTTGTCCAGCCGGTGCACGATTCCGGCCCTGGGCAGCGCGGCCAGCGCCGGGTCAAAATGCAGCAGCCCGTTGACCAGCGTCCGGTCGGGGTTGCCGGCGCCGGGATGCACCACCAGCCCCGGCGGCTTGTTCACCACCACCAGTTCGCCGTCGGCATGCACGATGCCGAGCTCCATGGCCTGCGCCTGCCACCCTGCAGGCCGCGCTTCCGGCATGCAAACCGTCACCGCCTCGCCGCCATGCACCGTAAACCGCCGCCCCGCCACCGCCCCGCCGCACCGCACCCGCCCGTCGGCCAGCCACTTTTGCAACGTGCTGCGCGAGTGCTGCGGGCAGAGTTCGGCCAGCGCCTTGTCCAGGCGGCCGCCTTTCAGTCGCGGCGGGATTTCCACCCGCAGAATTTTTTCCGCTGGCATTTGGCGCGCAAAATGTGTAGGATGACGCGCCATTCTAACGCGGGATTTGCCCCTGCCATGCGCGCTGCTTTAATTTTAACCCTCACCGCCGCCCTTGCCGCCGGCTGCCAGTACACCGACCCCGGCGACATCACCCAGTGGCCGGCCGACAAACTTCTGGCCGAAGCGCGCGATGCCACCGCCGGGCGCGCCTACACCCGCGCCCTGGAATACCTTGCCGAACTGGAAAAGCGCTTCCCCTACAATAAATACGGCCGCCAGGCCATGCTGGAAAAAGCCTACATCCACCACCGCCAGAAAAAACCGGAAGAAGCGCGCGCCGCCGCCGAGCGTTTTATTGAGCAGTACCCGGCCCATCCCTCGGTGGACTACGCCTACTACCTCAAAGGCCTCAGCGGCTACGACGACGCCGGCGGCCCCATCCGCCGCCTGATGGGCCGTTTTAATTTGCGCACCGTTGACCCCGGCGCGGCGCGCGATTCCCGCGAGGCATTCGCCGATTTGCTCAGCCGCTTCCCGCACAGCCGCTACGCCGCCGATGCGCGCGAAAAAATGGAACAGTTGGTCAACGCCCTGGCCTGGCACGAGATTGACGTGGCGCGCTTTTACCTTGACCGCCAGGCCTACGTGGCGGCGGTGGGGCGCAGCAAAACGGTGCTGGAAAAATACTCCGGCACCCCGGCCGCCGAGGAGGCGCTGGCGATTTTGGTCACCACCTACCGCGCCATGGGCCTCCCCCGGCTGTCCGAGGACGCCCGCCGGGTGCTGCAACTTAATTTCCCCCAGAGCCGCCATTTGTAATCGCCGCCGACTGTGCTATCCTCTCCCCTCAACCTGAAACCCTACCCGGAGGCCCACGCCATGAAAACCCGCACCCGC